>NZ_CAXBHS010000007.1:0-170288 GCF_963975625.1 uncultured Porticoccus sp. | reverse complement strand
AACACAGGTTGACTCAATCCCGGCCTTCAGACTCATTTAGGGATTGGAAAATACTTTGGCAAAAGCGGCAAAAAGCCCAGTGCACAGCAGGCATATTGGTCATTTTTTGATCTGATCGTGGTTTCTGCGAAGCGTTGTTGGGTAGCCTAGGTGATCTTGCGAATCATACGGGACCAGAGAGATGCAAAGAATCGTGGTAATAAACCCCAAAGGAGGCTGCGGCAAAACGACACTGTCCACCAACTTGGCCAGTTATTTCAGTCATTGGGGCAAAGTAACCACATTAATGGACCTGGACCCCCAGGGGTCGAGCGTGTTCTGGGCTCACAAACGGCCCGACACAGCCCCCTATATTCAACTGGTGGATGCGCATCATGCACCACAAAATGTCACTCGTAGCTGGGCAATTCAGCCGCCCCGCAATACGCAAGTGCTGGTCCTCGACACGCCCGCCAGACCGGACCTGAACAATCTCAGCCCATTGCTGCGTGAGGCGACCGCCATACTTTTGCCGGTGTTAACGGCCGAATTTGATTTGCACGCCATTGCCACTACCGTCCAGCAACTGCGGCGGATGCTGCCTTCCAAACAGACTATCGCCATGGTCTTGAATCGTGTGCCTCGAACTGTCACCACCGCCAGACAGACAGAGGCGTTGGCCAAACAGTTTCAACTTCCGGTCATCGGCAGCTTGCGCAATTCGTGCAATTACCTCAACGCCGCCAGCCAGGGCCTCGGCATGATCGAAATGCGCGGAGCTCATTACAAAGGTGATCAAAAAGATATCGCGCGCATTGCCGAATGGTGTGCTGACAAAACCTCAGACAAGTCTGCCCGGCAATTCAGGCAAATCAGCCCGGAAACCATTGCGCTGGCCTGTATTGCCTGACCCCACCATACCCGGATCGGTTTCAGTCCGGGCGCAATGACAGCGCAAGCTGGTACAGCGCATTTTTTTGACCACCGGTAATTCTGGCCGCCAGTGCAGCAGCCTGTTTGAGGGGCAGATCATCCAACAGTGTTTTCAGGATTCTCAATTGCTCTGCCTCGGACGCACTGACAGCGTCGGCGTTACCCTTCACCATCACCACCATTTCGCCTTTTTGCTGGTTGCTGTCCGCGCAGACCTGCTGCAATATTGTCGTCAGTGTACCGTTCAGAAATGTCTCAAAAGTCTTGGTAATTTCTCTGGCCAGCACTGCTTCACGGTCAGAGCCGAAGGTGGTAATCATATCCTTTAGTGTGTCGAGTATCCGGTGAGGGGACTCATAAAAAATCATTGTCTGGGCTGAGCCGGCAAGGGTTTCAAATCTTTTCAGTCTGGCGGCAGTCTTTGGCGGCGGGAACCCCTCAAAGCTGAACCGGTCACTGGGCAACCCGGAAGCGCTCAGGGCTGCAATAGCAGCGCAGGCACCGGGAATCGGCGTCACCCTGATGTCCCGCAACCGGGCCTCTCTGACCAGACGGTAGCCGGGATCGGAGATCAGGGGCGTTCCCGCATCCGAGATGAGCGCCACCGTCTGGCCCTGCGCCAGCATATCGATAACCCGGCCCATCTGTCGCTCATCGCTGTGATCATGATAGGCAACCAGCGGCGTATCGATGCCGAGATGTTTCAGCAATCGACCACTATGACGGGTATCTTCTGCAGCAATGAGATCAACCGCATGGAGAACCTCAACGGCTCGGGGTACCATATCACCCAGATTACCAATGGGCGTGGCCACCACATACAATTGACCCGGCATAAGAAATGACACCTATGTTCAAATTCAGAATAACAGCGATGGTGCTGCTGGGACTGGTTTTAGTGCTCAGTGGCTGCACTCAGACGGGCCACGACACACCGAAAACCGGTCCGGCGACACCCCTGGGCCCCGCAGAGCGCGCCGAGCAGGCGCTCTCACTGGCCGCAAACAGCATAGCACCGCACCGACAACTCCACCAACTGGATGCTGCCGAGTTTCTGGTACTCGCGGGGGACAACCAGCAGGCCCTAAAGGTATTGTCATCACTTGATCAGAATGCGCTCTCCGGTCAGCGCCTGGTGGACTACCGTCTGCTGTTCGCCGAAGTGGCCATGGGTCAGGAACGGTTTTTTCTCGCCAGAGACTTGCTCACAGACCCGGGGTTCACGGCTAATGCTGGTCAATTGCCGACTAGCCTTCAGGTTAAGTGGCAAAAACTGCGCGGGGAACTGTTTTCACTATTGGGGGAAGATGAGCAAAGTATTCGCGCTTATGCAGAACTTTCCAGCCTGGTGACATCAACCGGAGAACAGACAGACATTTCCGAAGCGATATGGCGATTGTTGACCCACATTTCACAGAAACATCTGGCAGCATTGCAGGCAACCGAGTCCGATCCAGTGCTACAGGGCTGGTACACACTTGCCAGCAGGGTTCGAGAAAACCAGGGCGATATGGACAAACAGCTCCGCGAGATAACAGATTGGCAAATTAAGTGGCCAGACCATCCCGCCGCCCTGAATCCACCACCATCACTCACGGCATTGCAGGAAGTCGCGAATAATCTCCCTGAACAGATTGCAGTGCTGCTGCCACTGCAAGGCTCCCTAGCAGAAGCGGGCAAGGCCATTCGCGGCGGTATACTGTCCGCCTGGTATGACGTCAGGGGGGCTCGCGGCAACACACCATTTATCCGTTTCTACGACACGTCCTCCAGCGACGACATCGGCCCGCTTTACCAGCAGGCTATCAACGAAGGAGCCGAGCTGATCATTGGCCCGGTACAACGGGAAAAAGTTAGCCAGTTACTCGACCTTCCGGAGTTGCCGGTACCGACGGTGGCGCTCAATTATCTGGACACACCCAGTACCGAAGTCCGCCAGAATTTTTTTCAGTTTGGTCTTTCCTCCACCGCCGAAGCGCGTCAGGTCGCGGACCGGGCATGGCTCGAAGGACGCCGGTTCGCACTAGCCATCACGCCAGACTCCAGCTCGGGAATACGTGCATTGGCAGCATTTAGAGAGCGCTGGCAGGAGCGGGGCGGCACGCTGGTCGAAGTGCCCGCCTATGGGGTATCCCAGAGCGACTTTATCGCGCTGCTAAAACCGACACTTCAGATTGAACAGAGTATTGAGCGGAATGGTCGCTTACAGCGTTTACTCGGAAAACAACTGGCCCATACGCCCAGGCGGCGCCAGGACTTGGACATGGTTTTTTTGATCGCCCCACCCAATCAGGCACGACAGATCAAACCCACACTGGATTTTCTTTTCGCCAGTGATCTCCAGGTCTATGGCACTTCCCAGCTTTTTAGCGGGATACAGGACCCGAGACACAATCGCGATCTGGACGGGGTTCGTTTCAGTGCCATGCCCTGGACACTCCCCGGCTACAACGCCGACTCAATGCGACCGGCAGAAGATCTTGAACCTATTTATCGACACATGTTTGCGCTGGGCATTGATACCTACCACCTGCACCAATGGCTGGGGCAGATGTTGCTGTTTCCCAATATCCGACTGCCCGGGAACACCGGTATGTTATATCTGACGCCACCGGATACCATTGATCGTGAACAGCCCTGGGGCGTTTTTAAAAATGGCAGAGTGGTTCCCGCTATACAATTGCAGAAAAAGACTCTGGAGGCTGAGCAGCAGACGGCTTCCTCAGATCAAACTCCTTAATAGCAGCGCGGTCCGTGTAATAACTGTTACGGTTATAGGGAAATACATACAAGGGGAAGCACCAGAAAAAAGGAATTTTCAAATGACAAAAGGGAAGCCACCGGCCCGCTCGAGCCAGAGCGGTGCTATTGCAGAACAGTGGGCCAGAACATTTTTGGAAGGGCAGGGTCTGGCGACCCTACATCAGAATTACCGGACCCCACAGGGAGAAATCGACCTGATAATGCAGGAGGGTCAGACCGTGGTCTTTGTCGAAGTTCGACTGCGCAATCATGCCGCCTTCGGTGGCGCGATCTATAGTATTGATCACAGAAAACAACGGCGAATCATTGCTGCGGCCCGGCATTTTTTACAAGCCACCCAGACATGGGACAAGGTAGCCTGCCGTTTTGATGCAGTATGCCTCAGCAAAGACATCACTAATGACCCATCTTATCAGGTAGAATGGCTGCCAAACGCTTTTGACCACTAACCCCCAGAAAACCAAAGAAAACCTATGGAATCCAGTGTTATTGAGCTATTTCACGAGAGCATTGAAGCGAAAATGGCTTGCGGCGAAATACTGGCACCATTAATTGCCGAAGCCAGTACAGTGGCGGTTCAACGGTTACTTCAGGGGCAGAAGATACTCTGTTGTGGCAATGGCCTCTCCGCCTCACTATCAAATATTTTTTCCCAATCACTGTTACTGCAATATAAACTGGAAAGGCCGGGCCTACCGGTAATTTGCCTGAACAGCAATAGCTCTACAATTACTGCTATCGGCCATTATCACAGTGTCAGTGAAATTTTCAGCAGACAACTGAAAACTCTGGGCCAGGCAGAGGATGTACTGGTCATCTTCAGCCTGGGGACCAATCCAAGCAATCTGGTCCAGGCAATTCACACGGCCCATGACCGCGGCATTTCTGTCATTGGTTTCACTGGCGCAGGCGATGTCGACCTGTCGGCATTGCTGAGTGGCGACGATATTGAGATCCGTGTTGATCACCATGACCGACATCGCATCAGCGAAATTCATTTATTGAGCCTGTTCTGCCTTTGTGAGCTTATTGATCAACAATTGTTTGGAGGAAATTCTTGATGTTGCCACGTCTGGCACTTCTGTTACTCGCGGCCTTGCTCGTTCTCTCGGGCTGCACCAGTATTATCCATGCAACCACCGACGAGCCAATCAAGCCCGATCCCACGTCCACCTCGCTGGGCACCGATATTGATGACTGGCAGATGGAGACGCTGATCGGTGTCAATATCAAGAAAGCCCACGCAGACCTTGAAAGCGCTCACGTCAACATTACAGCTTACAATGGCGTGATTCTGCTGACCGGTGAAGTGGCTACCGGCGAGCTTCGTACACTGGCGGGTGATACGGCAAGAAAATTTCGCGGCGTCCGTCAAGTACATAATGAACTGCAGATACGCACTCCAACATCCCTGATATCGAGAAGCAATGACACTTGGCTAACCACCAAGGTAAAGGCCAAGTTGATTGCTGAAAAAAACCTGAAATCGTCGACCATAAAAGTGATCACCGAAAACAGCGTGATCTATCTGATGGGACTGGTGACGCATAGTACCGCCGACCAAGCGGCCCTCATTGCCAGCAAAACCCGCGGCGCTCAGCGGGTAGTGAAAGTTTTTGAATATATCGATTAACAATTGTTATCTATAAAAAACCGGCCCGGTGATCAGCCGGGCCGGTTTTTTATTATTCGGGAATGGCTAAATCAGTTCAACAGCAATCGCAGTGGCTTCTCCACCACCGATACAGATAGCTGCCACACCCTTGCGCTTCCCGTAGGTTTGCAAAGCACCCAGCAGAGTTACAATAATCCGGGCACCCGAGGCACCAATGGGGTGACCCAGGGCACAGGCTCCACCGTGAATATTGACTTTTTCATGGGGCAAATCCAATTCTTTCATGGCCGCCATAGTGACACAGGCAAAGGCTTCGTTAATTTCAAACAGGTCCACATCGTCCTTGCTCCAGGCGACTTTCGCGAGCAGTTTATTAATCGCACCTACCGGAGCGGTTGTAAACCACTCGGGTTCCTGAGAATGGGTACTGTGGGCGTGAATAGTTGCCAAGGGTTTCATGCCCAGTTTTTCTGCAACAGAAAGACGGGTCAACACCAGGGCAGCAGCGCCATCGCTGATAGAACTGGCATTGGCGGCTGTCACAGTGCCGTCTTTGATGAACGCAGGGCGCATTTGCGAGATTTTATCGGCAACCGACCTGCCAGGCTGTTCATCGATTGAACAGACCACCTCGCCTTTGCGGGTTTTGACGGTTACAGGCGCTATTTCACGCTCAAAACTACCTTCTTTAATCGCCTGTTGAGCCCGCTCCAGTGAGGTTACGGCAAATGCATCCTGCTCCTCTCTGGTAAAATCGAATTTGCTGACACATTTTTCGGCGAAAATACCCATCGCTTCGCCATTGTAGGCGTCCTCAAGCCCGTCCATTGTCATGTGGTCAAAAATCTGTGCATGACCAAACCGGTAGCCACTGCGACCTTGGGTCATCAAATATGGGGCGTTAGTCATGCTCTCCATTCCACCGGCTACAGCCACATCCACATTGCCCAGTGTCAGGCTGTCACAGGCATTCATTACCGCTTTCATCCCGGACCCACATACCTTGTTGAGGGTGGTAGCCCCCACACTCGGCGGCAATCCCGCACCAATGGCAGCCTGGCGAGCCGGCGCCTGCCGGAGACCAGCAGTAAGACAACAACCCATATCAACGGAGCCAATCAGCTCTCCGGCAACCCCTGCCCGCTCAATAGCAGCTTTGATGGCCACGGCACCGAGTTCTGTTGTAGGAACACCGGTAAACTGCCCTTGCATGCTACCGATAGGTGTTCTTGCCATACCGGCAATGACTATTGGATCTGACATAATTGAGACCTCTATTTTACAATTCTGAGAGAAGGTTTTTTGCCACTGTCTACTGCGGTCCCTCCAGAAGGTTTCTCTTTCGATGGTACAGATTTCACAGGACCCGGACCGGCAGGTGGTTGCGGATCGCGGTCAGTCTCCGGCTCGAACATCATACCCTGACCGTTTTCACGGGCATAAATACCCAGTATAGACTGCACAGGTAATTCTATCGTGCTCGGCACTCCCCCAAACCGGGTAGTGAAGGAAATGATCCGGTTGTCCATCACCAACGAGGTTATTGCTCGCGGTGCCAGATTCAACACAATCTGCCCGTCGCTAACATGTTGCTGGGGAACAGAAACCCCCGGATAAAAGGCATCGGCAACAATGTAAGGAGTGCAGTCGTTATCCACAATCCAGTCATAAAATGCCCGAACCAGATAAGCTTTATTTGACGTCATGCTCATACAGTTATTTCGGCCCAATATCTCTGTGCTGCAGTTTACGAAAAAAGGGACATATCATGCCCCCTTTTCAAGATCCTTTCCGGCCACACAGGGTTTTCACATATCCCTTTCAAACTCTGACAGACTTTCTGCAAAGGACGGCCGGTCAAACAACCGTTTCATATAGTCCTGTAAAGGCTTTGTCTGACGATTTGAGGGCAGTTTAATCTCAAGGTGCTTTAATCGCCACAAAATAGGCGCCAGGCAACAGTCGACCAGCGTGAATTCTTCGCTCATAAAAAATGGCAGATCGGCAAAGATCGGCGCAATGCTTGTCAGGCTGTCACAAAGCTCCTTGCGGGCTATTTCAACTGCCTTGTTGTCACTGCTGCCAATAATAAAATCCAGTTGGCTACAGCAATCCCGTTCAATACGGTGCATGAACTGGCGGCTCAGCGCTCTGGCGACGGGATACACAGGCAGTAATGGCGGGTGAGGGAATCGCTCGTCGAGATACTCCATCATCACTTTGGTTTCATAGAGCGCCAGATCCCGATCTACCAGAGTAGGAAGGGATGCGTAGGGATTCAGTTCAAGTACATCTTCGGGCAAATTTTTGCCGTCGACATTTTCGATGTCTACCGTGACCCCTTTTTCTGCCAAAACAATACGTACACGATGGCTGTAGTGGCATGTAGGGTCAGAAAAAAACGTCATCGAAGATCGTTTTGCAACAACCCCCATAATAAAACCTCAGTTGTGTTGTTATTGGCAGTTGGATGGCAGCCATACGGCAGCCATCCCCATTGAAATCAGTGAATCTCTTTCCAGTATTCCCTGTTCAGCAACCAAACCCAGATGAAGAGGAAGGCAAGAAAGAGCAAAACGTAGGTGCCGATTCTCTTGCGATCCTCGACCATTGGTTCTGCAGTGTAGGCAAGAAAGTTTACCAAGTCATATGCCGCTTGGTCGTACTCCTCCGGGGACAGAATCCCTTCCTGAACGAGCGTATAACGCCCGCAATTGTCTTCGAGGATTTCCTCGCGGGTCAAGGGATCCCGTTTCACACCACCATTGGCAGCGACCACGGGTCCCGGCGCACACTCCTGAAGCCCCTGAAGGTCAAGCAAGGCATGTGGCATACCCACATCCTTGAACACCTTGTTATTAACGCCCATTGGACGGTTCGGATCGGCGTAGAAATGTCGCAGGTAAGTATACACCCATTCGGACGTGCGGGCGCGGGTAATCATGGTGAGGTCTGGCGGCGGAGCACCAAACCACTGTTTACCTTTTTTCTTGGTCATGGCAATTTTCATCAGGTCCCCGATCTTCTGATCGGCAAACACCAGATTGTCCATCACCAGACCTGCTGGCATTTTCAGGTCTGAAGCGACCCTGCCCCAACGTGAATACTCAGCTGAGTGGCAACCCATACAATAGTTGACAAACAGTTTGGCGCCTCGCTGCAAGGATATTTTGTCTGATGGCTCGGCCTCGAATTCATCACAGGGGATGGTGCCGCAATGATATTCCGACTCAGCACCGACCGCTTTCAGTGGCAGCCAGGCCAGCAGAATGACTAGCAACAATCCACCCATGGACTTCCAGAAACCAAAGCCACCATCGGCAGTCACCCGCTTCGGCTCTGGCTGGGTTTTCTCCATTCGGGTCCAGATCGGCATCGCCAGGAAGAACAGGAAATACAGGACGGTACAAACCTGCGCCAGAAAGGTGCGAGCCGGTGTCGGGGCCTTGACACCCAGTACACCCAGAATGATGAAAGATGCGGCGAACACCAGAACAGCATACCGGCTGAACAGACCTTTGTACCGGATCGACTTTACCGGACTGCGGTCAAGCCAGGGCAGTACAAACATAATCGCGATTGCTGCCGCCATAACCATGAAGCCGGCAAATTTGTCGGGCACCGCTCGCAACATGGAATAAAACGGCGTGAAATACCAGACCGGCGCAATATGTGCGGGCGTCTTCAACGGATCTGCAATCTCAAAATTGGCATGTTCAAGAAAGTATCCACCCATTTCCGGCACAAAAAACAGGATAAAGCAGAATACAAAGAGGAATACGACAATCGGCACCAAATCGTGCACGGTATAGAATGGGTGAAAAGGAATACCGTCCACAGGCACACCGTTGGCATTCTTGTTTTTCTTGATTTCAACGCCATCGGGATTGTTTGACCCGACTTCGTGTAGCGCCAGAATGTGCAACACCACTAACGCCAGCAGAATAATTGGCAGCGCAACCACGTGCAGTGACATGAAACGATTCAGCGTAATACCGGAAATCAGGTAATCACCACGGACCCACTGCACAATGTCCTCACCAACCACGGGTATCGCACCAAACAGCGAAATAATCACCTGGGCTCCCCAGTAGGACATCTGCCCCCAGGGCAACACATAACCGAGAAAGGCTTCTGCCATCAGGGCCACATAAATCGTCATACCAAAAATCCAGACCAGTTCCCGAGGTGGCTTGTAAGAACCGTAGAGCAAGCCGCGGAACATGTGCAGATAGACAACAACGAAAAATGCTGATGCCCCGGTGGAGTGCATATAGCGGATAATCCAGCCGTAGTCCACATCACGCATGATGTACTCTACTGAAGCAAATGCTGTTTCAGCGGAACCCTGATAGCTCATCAGCAACCAGATACCGGAAATCAGCTGAATCACCAATACCACCAGGGAGAGAACACCAAAGTAGTACCAGAAGTTAAAGTTTTTCGGAGCGTAATACTCACCCATGTGGGTATTCCACGCACGCACGATTGGCAGGCGCGCATCGACCCAGTCACGTAAAGACACCAACGCTTTCATTAGCCTGCCTCCTGATCTACACCAATGATAACCACACCATCACTCTCGTAGGAATACGGAGGGACTACCAGATTCGTCGGTGCGGGGACCCCTTTGTAAACCCGGCCGGCGAGGTCAAATTTAGAGCCATGGCAGGGACAGAAAAAGCCCCCCAGCCACTCGGCACCGCCCAGATCCTGAGCACCCACATCGGGACGAAACATCGGAGCACAGCCCAGGTGTGTACACAGGCCCACCAGAACCAGGTACTCCTCCTTAATGGCACGGTGCTCAGCGTCCACGTAGGCAGGCTGATCGGAGGCCTCGGACGATGGGTCCCTCAGCTCTTCGCGCCCCTTGAGATTATCGAGCGCCTGCTGGGTGCGGCGAACAATGTATACCGGTTTACCACGCCATTCGACGGTCACCATCTGACCGGGTTCGATTTTTGAAATATTGGCTTTTACCGGAGCACCAGCGGCTTTTGCCTTGGCACTAGGGTTCCAGGACCCCACAAAGGGAATAACAGCCCCTACGACCCCAGCGGCACCCACCACACAAGTGGCCCCCGTCAGGAAACGTCGACGCCCCTGATTAATACCGTCATTGCTCATGACGCACTCCCGTTAGCAGCAAAGGTTGGCAAATTTTATCTGTGCAAAATGGCGAGCAATAGTAAAGAAAACCACTTTTTATTACAAGACAAAACCCTATATAAAGTAGGTAATAGTTTGTTTTAAAACATAAAAAAACCCGGCTGTATACAGCCGGGTTTTCCGTGAACAAAACGATCGATCAACGCTTGGAGAACTGGGGACGTTTGCGGGCTTTGCGCAGACCCACTTTTTTACGCTCCACTTCACGGGCATCCCTGGTCAGGAAGCCGGCTGTCCGAAGTTGGCCCCGAAGACCTTCGTCATATTGCAGTAGCGCACGTGCAATACCATGGCGAATAGCGCCAGCTTGACCAAAACTGCCGCCACCAGCGACGGTAATATTGAGGTCGAAGGTGGTAGCACGATCCACCAGCTCTAGCGGCTGACGCACAATCATACGCGCCACCTCACGGCCAAAATACTGATCAAGGGTGCGGTCGTTGACCACGATGTTACCCGCTCCGGATTTCAGAAAGACTCTGGCGGAGGAGGTTTTACGACGGCCGGTACCGTAATATTGGGTGTCTGCCATAATTAACAATCCGTTAAATGTTCAGTTCTTGCGGCTGCTGAGCGGTGTGGGGGTGCTCGGTGCCTGCGTATACTTTGAGCTTCTTAAACATAGCGCGACCCAGAGGACCTTTAGGCAACATGCCTTTCACAGCCGTCTGGATAGTCCGCTCAGGAGCCTTGGCGATCAGCTTTTCAAAACTGATGGATTTCAACCCACCGATATAACCGGTGTGGTGGTGATAAATTTTGTCTCTGGCCTTGTTGCCTGTCACACGCACCCGCTCGGCATTCACCACGACAATATAGTCGCCGGTATCCACATGCGGAGTGAACTCCGGCTTGTGTTTGCCACGAAGTCGAGAGGCAATCTCGACGGCCAAACGACCTAATGTTTTGTCAGCCGCATCTACGATAAACCAGTCGCGCTGGACGGTTTCGGCCTTTGCACTAAATGTTTTCATTTTTTCCTGCCTGAAAGTTTCTGGCCTTCCTAAAAGGAGGCCGCATTTTACAGACCACCCCTACCCTTTTCAAGGATAATTTTGCCTAAAAAAATATTGGCGAATTAAACGGAACAGTCCCTGCCTGCAGGCCCCCGGAGACCGAACCGGTCAGGGGCGATGTGGTCGTGCCAGATACTCGTGTGATTGCATTTCGAGCAAGCGACTACGGGTTCGCTCAAACTCAAAACCCAGTCGACCTTCGGTATACAGTGCGGGCAATGGCACCTCGGCGGACAACACCAGCTTAACATTCCGGTCATAAAATTCATCTACCAGGTTGATAAAACGCCGCGCCTGATCCTCATTGCTGCGCCCCATCTGCCGAACATTGGTGACCAGTACCGCATGGAATTCACGGGCCAGCTCGATATAGTCATTCTGGCTACGCGGGGTATTGCATATCACATCAAAGTCAAACCAGACGACATCTTCAGCAACCGCGCGACAGGGAATGTCTCGTCCTTCAATGGTGATATCCACAGATACCCGCACTTCACCACTGGCTGGCACAAGGCTGTTAAACGCCGCTTCTATGGCTTCCTGTGCGCTATCATCCAGAGGCGCGTGGTACAACTGGGCCTGCTCAAGGGTACGTAATCGATAATCGACACCACCATCGACATTAACAACCCGGGTATGCTCATTGAGCAGGGCAATGGCAGGCAGAAAGCGTTGCCGCTGCAAACCATTTTCATAGAGCTGATCGGGGACGATATTGGATGTTGCCACCAATGTCACCCCGCGCTCGAACAGCAATTTCAGCAGCCCCCCCAACAACATTGCATCAGCGATATCAGCGACAAAAAACTCATCAAAGCAAATTACCCTGGCTTCAGCGGCGATATTGTCAGCGACTTTTTCCAGCGGGTTCTTAACTCCATCCAACAGGCGCAGCTCCCGATGAACCCGACGCATGAAGCGGTGGAAATGCGCACGCATTTTCTCTTCGAAAGGTAGGGATTCAAAAAAATTATCCATCAGGTAGGTTTTGCCGCGACCCACGCCACCCCAGAAATACAACCCCTTGACCGGCACAAAGGGCCGGGTAGATCGAAAGTACGCTCTGAGTCGTTGGAAAATCGAGTGATTTGCTATCCAGACATTTTGTTCCAATAACTTTTCATAGAGCGCCTGTAGCAGAGCCACTGCCTGCTCCTGGGCAGGATCGTAGCTGAAAGAGGCCTGCAGCAAATCCTGCTGATATCGCTGCAAAGGTGTATGTGTGGGAACAGACGCCCGAATCATAATTGACTGGTTCAATAGAAGAATGCAGAAAACAAGGCCGGGAACTTTAGCCGTGCAAAAGGATAATCGCAACCCGTTACTCACACGGGGTGCATGACATCATTGTCATACGACAGCGTCAGGGAACACAGGAAGGCCTCTTCAAAAAACAGTTGCCTCCAGATACAGCTTCTTTCAGACTACACATCAAAATCCGCTGCATATCTCTGGAGGTGGTCGCTTGGATACCCCGACTGTATTATTGATTGGCTTGCTGTGTGCGTTAGGCGGCTTGGTTGTTGGCCTACTGACCGGGCGAAGCCTTCACCCCGGGGAGCAAGAACGCAAAGCCACCGAGCACAAACTCAAGGAAGCACAGGAACGGCTCCAGGATTACGAACACGAGGTAACCGAGCATTTCATCAAAACCTCCGAGCTGTTCAACAACCTGTCACACAGCTACCGCGATGTTCACGAGTACCTCTCTGCCAGCGCCATGCGGTTGACCGGCGCCGACACCAGCAAGAAAATGGTCGATGCCGGGTTTGGACGCCTTGAGGAGCGCGGCACAATGTTGCCCACAGAAATACCAGAACCGCCGAAAGATTACGCCCCCAAGGTCCCCGGCGGCATCCTCAGTGAAGAATACGGGCTCAGAGATGACAGTGCATCCCGCGACAATCTCCGCGCAAAAGTGGCAAATGATGCCGCAGAAGAGACCAATGACAATGATGACCCGACGCTTAAAGTAAGCTGACGGGGAACGGGAACAAAGCGATCCACCAAAGCCTCCCGCTGTGCGGTTTGTGACATAATGCGCTCTTTGTGAGCTCGCGGAGCCCTGTGGTGTCTTTTATTTTTCGAGTGTTGCGCTATATCAGCTGGCCTGTAGTTGCCGGCCTGCTTGCGGCCGCACTGTTCATGTTATTACTGCCGGAAACACTCAACAACGCAGTCAAAATGGAGACCAGGGGGTTGTCACCTGGCGTTTCCGGAGAGTGGCAGGGGCCGGCCTCGTATGCCTCAGCTGTACAACGGGCATCGGCATCGGTCGTCAACATTTATACGCGTAAAACGCTCGAGCGCCCCCGCCACCCGTTACTGGATGATCCTTTCTTTCGCCGCTTCTTCAGCAACAGCAATCTGCCACAGCAACAGCGCATGCAGTCGTCTCTGGGTTCTGGGGTCATCCTGACTGAAGACGGCTATATTTTGACCAACAACCATGTGGTGGCCGAAGCGGATGAGATCGTCGTCCAGCTCCAGGATGGTCGAGAGGCAATGGTCAAGGTCATCGGCAAGGACCCGGATACAGATCTGGCTGTGTTGAAGATAGATCTCGATAACCTGGTACCTATCAATATTGATGCGGCCTCCATGCCCAGGGTGGGGGACGTCACGCTGGCCATAGGCAACCCGTTCGGGGTCGGACAGTCGGTCACCCAGGGCATTATCAGCGCTACCGGTCGCAATGGCCTGGGACTCAACACGTTTGAAAACTTCATCCAGACTGATGCAGCCATCAATCCGGGTAATTCTGGCGGGGCACTGGTGGACGCCTTTGGCAACTTGCTCGGCATCAATGCTGCCATTCTCGACAAGACTGGCTATTCAGTGGGCATCGGCTTTGCCATTCCCGCCATTACGGCAGTAAAAGTTCTACAGGATATCGTCGAACACGGCTATGTAATCCGCGGCTGGCTCGGCGTCGAAGCCCGCCCGCTGACCAGGCTCGCTGCGACAAAACTGGGCATGGACCCGCCATCAGGACTGGTGATCACCAGCATTTACATCAACAGTCCCGCTCATCTTGCAGGCCTGCAACCAGGGGACATTATCACCCGTATCAATGATTACTGGGTGGTAGACAATGAAAAGAGCATGAATCTGATCGCCGATCTCTCGCCCGGCGACTCCGTCAAGCTTGAGGTCATAAGGGAGGGTCAAAAAAGCACAATCATGGCGGTGACAGGCACCCGACCACCGCCCGAATAGTGCTCGGAATTACTGTTTGAGCAATTCGGCCAAAACATCCAACAGCCAACGGTTTTGCTCGGTTGTGCCGACAGTAATCCGCAAAAACTGTTCTATTCTCGGCTGCCTGAAGTGACGGACAATAATACCCTTTTCACGTAATCTCGCCGCAAGCTCCACTGCATCCCGATCCCGGGACGGGCAGGTCGCCAGAAGAAAGTTCGCGGAGGATGGCAGCACCTCAAAACCCAGTGATTTCAGGCCAGAAGCCAACGTTTCACGACTACGAACAACCTGCTCGCAGACCTCGCGGAAATAGTCCTCATCGGCGAAGGCCGCAGCGCCTCCAACAATGGCAAAACGACTGAGCGGATAAGAGTTAAAACTGTTCTTCACACGCTCCAACGCCTCGATCAGAGCAACATCGCCGATAGCAAAACCGATCCGCAGGCCCGCCAGCGACCGGGATTTTGACAACGTCTGAGTCACAAGCAGATTGGGATAACGCCCGACCAGGGAAACCGCTGTCTCTCCGCCAAAATCGATGTAGGCTTCATCCACTACCAGAACCGACCGCTGATTTTTTTTCAGCAACCATTCAATTTCCGGCAACGACAGCAGTATCCCGGTGGGGGCGTTCGGATTGGGAAAGATAATGCCGCCATTACTGCACAGGTAGTCCGCCACCTGAATGCGGTAATCGCTGCCCAGCGGTATGCGTTGATAATCCACCTGATACAGACCGCAGTAAACGGGGTAAAAACTGTAGGTGATATCCGGGAAGAGGACCGGCTCATCGTGCTTGAGCAGCGCCTGAAAAATATGGGCCAGCACTTCATCTGAACCGTTGCCCAGGAACACCTGAGCCGGAGCAACAGCATAGTAATCTGCCACCGCCTGCCTGAGTAATGTACCGCTGGGGTCGGGGTAGAGGCGCAGGCTATCCCCCAATTCTCCGGCGATGGCTTCCAGAACCCGGGGTGAGGGCCCATAGGGGTTTTCATTGGTGTTCAACTTAGTCAAGTTGGTCAGCTTGGGCTGCTCTCCGGGCACATAGGGATCCAGCCTTGCAACGACATCACTCCAGAAAGGGCTGCTCACGGGGTTACCATCATGACTTGATACGATATTCGGCAGAGCGGGCGTGGGCTGTCAGGCTTTCCCCTCGGGCCAGCACCGACGCAGTTTTCCCCAATGTCGAAGCACCTTCGGCGGAACACATAATCAGTGAACTGCGCTTTTGAAAATCATAAACACCCAGCGGCGAGGAAAAACGGGCTGTCATGGAGGTCGGCAGGACATGGTTGGGACCGGCACAGTAATCGCCCACCGCCTCGGCGGTATAACGACCCATAAAGATTGCCCCGGCATGCCGAATACCCGGCAACCAGTCTTCGGGGCTCGCCACAGATAGCTCCAGATGCTCGGGAGCAATGCGGTTAATCAACGCCAGTGCATCCGTCATGTCCGCTACCGCGATCAGGGCACCGCGCCTCTCAAGTGACGCACGAATAATCGATGCCCGCTCCATGGTGGGCAACAACTTGTCAATACTGGTTTTCACCTGTTCGAGGAAATCCATATCCGGACTGATCAGAATGGCCTGAGCTTCTTCGTCGTGCTCAGCCTGTGAAAACAGATCCATAGCGATCCAGTCCGGGTTTGTCTGACCATCGCAAACCACCAGAATTTCCGAGGGCCCCGCCACCATGTCCAGACCCACGGCTCCGAACACAGCCCGCTTGGCCGTGGCCACAAAGATATTGCCCGGCCCGACAATCTTGTCCACCCGAGGCACGGTTTCCGTACCATAGGCCAATGCACCAATGGCCTGAGCGCCGCCCAGTGTAAACAGGCGATCAACTCCGGCAATCGCTGCCGCAGCGAGGACCAGCGGATTCAGTTCGCCACCCGGCGCGGGCACCACCATGATAATCTCGTCAACGCCGGCCACCCGGGCGGGCAGAGCATTCATCAGAACCGACGACGGATAGCTGGCTTTGCCCCCGGGCACATAAATGCCCACCCGGTCCAGTGCGGTGATCTGCTGCCCCAACAGGGTGCCGTCCTCTTCCCGGTAGTGCCAGGAGGCCTGCTTCTGGTGCTGGTGATAACGGCGAATTCGTTCCGCCGCCAATTCCAGTGCATCGCGCTCAGCTGCGGGGAGACCGGCCAATGCTCCGAAAACGACGTCGGGAGGAATTTCGAGCTCCCGGACATCATCGACATCCCGGGCGTCAAAGCGATTGGTAAATTCAATCAAAGCCTGATCACCGCGCTGGCGCACAGCCGCCAGAATATCAGCAACGATCTGCTCAACATTTTGATCTGATACATTCTCCCACGCCAGCAATTCAGTCAGCCGGTCGTCGAAACAGCTATCTGCGGTAGACAACTGCAGGATACTGATGGGTTCACTTTGCATCGTCATCGGACCTTCTTCACCGCTTCCGTCAGACGGTCTACGATATCTTGCAGCAATCGGTGCTTCATCTTCATGGCGGCTTTGTTCACAATTAGCCGGGAACTGATGTCAGCAATAAACTCCCGGGCCTCCAGGCCATTGGCCCGAAGCGTATTGCCGGTATCCACAATATCCACAATCTCATCCGCCAGGGCCATGATCGGAGCCAGCTCCATGGCACCGTAGAGTTTTATGATATCCGCCTGACGACCCTGTTCAGCATAAAAACGGCGGGCCACGTTAACGTATTTGGTAGCTACCCGAATACGCCCTGTGCCAGGCGCTGCCCCAGCCACTGCCGCAGTCATCATACGACAGCGGGCGATACCCAGGTCCAGCGGCTCATAGAGCCCGTCACCGCCATGCTCCAGGAGGGTGTCTTTTCCCGACACACCCAAATCCGCTGCCCCAAACTGCACATAAGTAGGAACATCTGAACCACGCAATACCAGCAATCGCACATCGGATCTACTGGTATCAAACAGAAGCTTGCGACTGGCGCTGATGTCTTCCAGAGGCGCAATATCGACTTCCGCCAGCAAAGGCAGGGTTTCTTCCAGAATACGCCCCTTGGTCAGGGCAATGGTAATTTGCATGGCACTCACATTGTTTATGCAACTGGTTACTTGAGGAAAACACCCGACCGGGACTAACGGCCTGGAATCCTGCGGATATTGGCACCGAGCTGCTGCAGCTTTTCCTCAATACATTCATACCCTCGATCTATATGGTAAATACGATCGACAATGGTTTCACCATCAGCCACCAGTCCGGCAATCACCAGACTGGCCGAGGCCCTCAGATCTGAAGCCATGACCGGCGCCGCTTTGAGCCGCTCAACCCCGGTAACGATGGCAGTATTTCCTTCCAGGGTAATTTTGGCCCCCATTCGATTAAGCTCATGGGTCTGGACCAGGCGATTCTCAAAGATCGTCTCGGTAATCGTGCCCACCCCATCGGCAACCGCATTGACGGTTGTCAACTGTGCCTGCATGTCTGTAGGAAAGGCCGGATAGGGGGCTGTCTTGAAGTTGACCGATTTCGGTCTGCGCCCTTCCATATCGAGTGCTATCCAGTCCTTGCCGACACTGATTTTTGCACCGGCTTCCTCCAGCTTGATCAACACAGCCTCGAGAATATGCGGATCGGTATCCTTCAACTTGACCCGTCCGCGGGTCGCTGCCGCCGCCGCCAGATAAGTGCCCGTCTCAATGCGATCGGGCATAATCCGGTAACTGCCTCTATGCAGGGTGTCGACCCCATCGATGGTCAGGGTTGTGGTACCCATACCCGTCACCTGGCCACCCAACGCGTTAATACAGTTGGCCAGATCGACCACTTCGGGTTCACGAGCGGCATTTTCAATAATAGTCTGGCCATCGGCAAGCGCGGCGGCCATCATCAGATTTTCCGTTGCACCCACGGAAACCGTGTCCATCAAAATATGGGCACCCTTGAGACGTCCATTACAGCGGGCATTGATGTAGCCACCGTCAATATCTATCTCCGCACCCATCATTTCCAGCCCGCGCAGGTGCAGATCTACCGGTCGACTGCCGATTGCACAGCCTCCGGGAAAGGAGACATTGGCAACACCAAACTTCGTGAGCATTGGCCCCAGCACGAGAATGGAGGCACGCATGGTCTTGACCAGGTCGTAGGGCGCCACGTGACTGTGCAAGGTCGTGGCATCGACTTCCACCTGCATCTTTTCATTCAGCACCACACTGACACCCAGGCATCCGAGCAGCTCGAACATGGTGGTTATGTCATGCAGGTGAGGCACATTGGAAATCATCACCGGGCCATCGGCCAGGAGCGTGGCCGCCATGATCGGCAGTGCAGAATTTTTGGCACCGGAGATACGGATTTCCCCGAACAATGGGCCGCCTCCGGAAATCAACAACTTGTCCATTCAAAACCCTTGTGATTCAGCAAGGCAGTGGCCAATGTGAGCTGAGATTGGTGAGGGAAACCGGCGCGGGCTTATTTGCGAAATTCATCCGGCGTATAGGTTTTGATATTTACCGCGTGAATAGCGCCTTCGGCTATGTGTTGCTGAAGCACGGCATAGATTTTTTGTTGCCGCTGTACCGGGCGGAGTCCGGAAAATAAGTCGCCGACGACCTGTATTTCAAAGTGGCTACCATCGCCACCGACGGTGACATCACAATCGGCCAGAGCATCCTGCAGGAGTACCTGCACATCATCGGGAGTCATGGATTACCCCTCACTTTTCATAACATCAGACGGGGCAGACCAGTTGGCTATGACCTGATCGATATTGCCGTCATATTTTTCGGCTCTCTGGGCAAACTGGTTGCGGAACGTTTTACCCAGGTTGATCCCGTTGATCACAACATTGGTGATTTTCCACACACCTTCTCGATTGAGCGCCATAGAGTAATAGAGCGGAAAGACCCCATCCTTGCCACGAATTTCCTGAACCACGGTAACCCGGCGCTTACCTTCAAGATCTTCCTTGGGCGGCAACACCACAATGGTTTCATCGCCATAGGAAATCAGACCGCGACCATAGGTTTCAATCAGATCGCGATGAAAGGTTTCGACGAACTGCTCACGCTGCTCATCGGTAGCCTCGGCACGGTAAGTACCCATAACATTGCTGGCAATCCACTTGAAATCAATCACCCGAGTCAGCAGGCAATCCAGAGAATCGAAGAAAGCCTGGGGCTCATCGTCAAAAGTCTCACGGTGTTCATCAATCATCTGCAACAGATCGTCAGTCACGGTCTCAATTAATTCATGGGGACTTTGTTCTGATGAGGTAACGGCATCATCCGCAGCCTGGGTAGCAATTGCATGACCCGACAACAGAACAACGAGTGCGGGAAGCAATGTTTGTATCAACCTTTTGTACATGGCAATTTTCCTCTAATTATTCGGACCTGCTGGCTGAACAGCTGACCTTTGTTCGGCCACAGTCATTTGACAGCAACAACCCAGCCAAGTGCCTGACTAGCTGACTTGAAAAGGCGTGCACTATACCATTGCCCCGCTATTTCCGAAATCCTTGAGAGCCAGGCAATTTTATGGAGAACCTGTTAATGGCCTCTGCCAACGTCCTGACTGAACTGCCAGGACTGGGGGTGCGCTGCCAATAATAATGTATACCTCACATAGCGACACGAACGCCCGCATGCTGATCATCGTCAGCACTTACAGCATTACCTGGTTGCCGGTATACTTGGCAAAATATTTTGGGTAGCCAATGACCACCAGTAATTTTGCCGAAGCCGCACGCCGCACCATCCGTCTTGAAGCCGAAGCCGTCACCCTGCTCGAAGAGCGGATTGATGCAGCTTTTGACCGTGCCTGCGAGCTGATCATACAGTGCACTGGTCGCGTCATTGTTACCGGCATGGGAAAGTCAGGACATATCGGCAGAAAGATTGCCGCCAGTCTGGCGAGCACGGGAACCCCCGCTTTTTTCGTTCATCCCGGGGAAGCCAGCCATGGCGACCTTGGCATGATCACACGGGTTGATCTGGTTCTGGCATTATCCAATTCCGGAACCACCGCCGAAATCATTACCCTGCTACCACTCATTAAGCGTATGGGTCTTCCGCTGATCAGTATGACCGGCAACCCGGACTCGATTCTGGCCCAGGCATCCGAGGCCCACCTGGATGTCCGGGTTCCCAGTGAGGCCTGCCCTCTAGGGTTGGCACCTACCACCAGCACCACGGCGACGCTGGTCATGGGCGACGCCCTGGCAATTGCTCTGCTGGAGGCTCGGGGTTTTACCGCCGAGGACTTCGCCTTTTCCCACCCGGGCGGGGCACTCGGTCGAAAACTGCTACTGAAGGTGGAAACCATCATGCACAGTGGCGACGAGTTGCCCCGGGTGTTCGAGGACGCGTTACTGAAAAAAGCCCTGGTGGAAATGACCGCCAAAGGGTTTGGCATGACTACGGTGGTTAACCGCCAAGGAGAATTGGTCGGGGTATTTACCGACGGCGATCTGCGCCGGGCTGTCGATAACGATATCGACATCAATCACAGTACCGTCCGTCAATTAATCAAGGGCAGCTGCAAGGCCGTTCATCGGGAACTGCTCGCGGCCGAGGCATTAAAAATCATGGAAGACAATAAAATTACGGCACTTGTTATTGAAGACGCCAACCACCATCCGATTGGGGTTCTCCATATGCACGACATCCTGCGCGCGGGAGTCATGTAACCATGTCAGCCCCGAACCTGAAAGTCACCAGCAGAGCTCGTCAAATCCGGTTATTGCTACTGGATGTAGATGGTGTCCTGACCGATGGCTGCCTCTACTACGGCAACAATGGAGAGGAACTGAAATCGTTCAACATACAGGATGGTCTCGGGATCAAACTATTACAGCGCAACGGCATCAAAGTCGGCATTATCACCGGCCGATCTTCAGCACTGGTGGCAAGACGGGCCGAAGAACTGGGTATCGATCTTGTCGTACAGGGAAGAGAGGACAAACTGACCGCTCTGGAAGACTTGCTGGTTACACACCCTTACCAGATGAACGAAATTGCCTTTCTCGGCGACGATCTTCCCGACCTGGCTGTCATCAGGCGGGTGGGCCTGGGGGTCGCCGTAGCGAATGCCCGGCCAATTATTGCTGAACACGCACTCTGGCAGACTACCGCCTGCGGTGGAGCCGGTGCTGTCCGGGAACTGGCCGAGCTGCTTTTGCAGGCTCAGGATAAACTGGAATCCACCTTTACGGACTACCTCTAGGCTTATGCGTAACATTTTGATGACTGCCATGCTGCTCGCCTCAACAGGGATTTTCCTGTTGTTCTGGCTGTCACCACCAGAGGTATTTCTGAACAAGCCAAGCGCCGATGTAGAAGAATTACCCAAAGCAGACAGTTATATGAACAATATTGATACGGTAAATTTTGACAGGGATGGCAACCGGGCTTACACCCTCACAGCCACGGAGGCACGCCACTTTAATCGCGGCAACCGACTGGAACTGGAGAACCCCGGCATGGTGTCTTACAGTGAGCCGAACGAGGGTTCGGAGCAGGCACCCCCATGGCATGTAACCTCCCAGAAAGGGACTATCTACAACGGGGGTGAACGGGCTGTCCTGTCCGGTGACGTCTATGCCAGGCAATCTGTTAAAAAAGGCGGCAAAAATGAATTTCTCACCAGCAAATTAACCATATTCCCTGAGACCAATATTGCCGAAACCGGCCTGCCTGTGACCATTAAAACGCCTCAGGGGGAGACCACTGGCACAGGCATGTGGGCAGATCTTAATGATGAGATATTCAAACTGCTATCAAAAGTAAAGGGGATTCACCGTGCGCCATAATTTATTCATTCTGCTGCTACTGGCAGCATGTCATTCCTCCAGTCTGGCGCTACCCAGCGACGCACAACAGCCTATCAATATTGAGTCGGACAGAGCCGAACGATATGAAAAAACCGGTACAACGATCTACGAAGGCGCTGTCGTTATTACCCAGGGAACCATCAAAATTCACGCGGACAAAGTCACCGTCTACACGGCAAATAACCAGGTCGTCCGAATTGTCTGTGTGGGAGAACCTGCCCGCTACCAACAACAACCGAACCCCAACGACAACATGATGTACGCCAAGGGCGACACTATTGAATACCATCTGGCCAGTGACCGTATCGACCTACTGAAAAATGCCAGCGTTGAGCAAAATGGCACCGTTATCACCGGTGAAAAAATCAACTATGACCTGAAGGCAGAGGTGGTCAAGGCGAGCAGTGGCGACAATCCCCGCCAGCGAATCCAGATGGTCATTCCACCCAACAAGCAAAAGGATGCAAACTAAATGGCTATCCTTAAAGCGTCAAACCTGGTCAAAAGCTATAAAAGAAGGCCGGTGATTCGCGATGTATCCCTCACCGTCGAAAGCGGTGCGATTGTCGGATTGCTCGGGCCTAACGGCGCTGGCAAAACCACCTGTTTTTACATGATTGTCGGGCTGGTTCATCAGGATGGCGGCTCTGTTTATATCGATGATGAAGACATCACTTCTCTGTCCATGCACGGCAGGGCGCGCAAGGGACTTGGCTATCTCCCGCAAGAGGCTTCCATTTTTCGCAAGATGACCGTGGAGAATAATATTCTGGCGATCCTGGAAACCAGAAAAGATCTCGACAAACAACAGCGTGCAAAAAAACTGGAACAGCTACTCCAGGAGTTTCATATCAGCCATATCCGCAACACCCTTGGCATGAGCCTCTCGGGAGGGGAACGTCGCAGGGTGGAAATTGCTCGAGCACTGGCCATTGAGCCAGCCTTCATTCTTCTGGATGAACCCTTTGCCGGGGTCGACCCGATTTCAGTCAACGATATCAAGCAGATCATCCGTCACTTACGCGATATAGGTATTGGTGTCCTGATCACAGACCACAACGTACGCGAGACACTCGATATCTGCGAGCATGCTTATATCGTTGGCGAAGGACAGGTTATTGCCGAGGGGCAGGCCACCGATATTGTCGCCAACCAGCAGGTACGGGATATCTATCTCGGCGAAGACTTTATGCTTTGATGGGACGTATCACCGCACAGCGATTGTGCAAAGCGGCACACATTTTGCTTGTCTCCCCCCCCGGAGGCAGACTACACTTTCCGTGTGAACATCTTCGTAACAACTCTCTATACGCAGTCATAACATGAAAGCCAGCTTGCAACTGAAAATCGGCCAGCAGCTGACGATGACCCCTCAGCTACAGCAGGCCATCCGTCTGTTGCAATTATCCTCTCTCGACTTGCACCAGGAAATCCAGCAGAACCTCTACGATAACCCGCTGCTTGAGCTTGCTGAAGAATCCGAGAATCTGGCCGCAGAAACCGCCACTGGGAAAGTTGAAGATATCGACAGTGCAACGCGTGATCTTAACAGCAGTGAATGGGACAGCAAAATACCCACTGACCTGCCAGTCGATGCCAACTGGGACGACATCTACCAACCCAGCACCACCATCAGAAACACCGGCGCGGATACACGCGATTTTGACAGCGTTCACAACGTCACAGAGTCGCTTCAGGACCACCTGATCTGGCAACTTAATCTGACGCCGATGTCTCCCAAGGATTACCTGATCGGTGAAATCATTATCGATTCAATTGATAGCCGGGGCATGCTGACGGCACCGGTTGAAGAAATCTGGGCTGCGCTGGACGACGAAATTGAGCTGGATGAAGTACTCGCTGTAGTGCACCGCATTCAGCAGTTTGACCCACCTGGTGTTGCAGCCACCGGCCTCGCCGAATGCCTTCTGATTCAGCTGAACCAGTTCTCTCCTGATACGCCGCTGATTAACGAGGCCATCCAGCTCGTCACTGACCACCTGGAACTGGTTGGACAGCGCAATTTTCGACAAATGGAAAAAATCACCGGTCTGTCCCACGAGATACTCGAGGGTGCCATCCTACTTATCCAGACATTGGCTCCCAACCCCGGTGACGCCATTCGAAACGATGATATCGAGTACGTGGTACCCGATGTTCGAGTCACCAAAGTCGATAATCACTGGAAAGTTTCCCTCAATGAGGACATCACTCCTCGCCTGAGTATCAATCAACAGTACGCGCAGCTGATTCGCAGAGCCGACTCCAGCCAAGACAACACCTTCCTCAAGAATCACCTCCAGGAAGCCAAATGGTTTCTGCGCAGCATGGAAAGCCGCAATGACACCCTGATGCGCGTCACCAGTTGCATCATTGAATTACAACAGGGCTTTCTGGAACAGGGACCCGTGGCGATGAAGCCCATGGTGCTGGCAGACATTGCCGAACGACTGGACCTGCACGAATCCACTATTTCGAGGGTGACCACCCAAAAGTACATCGACACACCGCAGGGTGTTTTTGAACTAAAGTATTTCTTCTCCAGCCACGTCTCGACCGACGCTGGCGGGGAGTGTTCATCAACAGCCATTCGCGCTATGCTGAAAAAAATGGTAAGCGCTGAAAATCCGGGCAAGCCCCTCAGCGATAACAAACTGACAGCACTGCTTCAGGAGATGGGTATTCAGGTTGCCCGACGCACTGTTGCCAAATATCGCGAGGGGATGGGCATCCCCTCTTCCAGCGAAAGAAAACGCTACAACCCCAACACCTAACACCTATTAAGGAGAACCGCATGCAATTGAACATCAGCGGACATCATCTCGATATCACTGATCCGATCAAAGACTATGTCACTACCAAATTATCCAAACTGGAGCGTCATCACGACGGTATCACCAGCACGAACGTGATTCTCTCAGTTGAAAAATTGATCCAGAAAGCTGAAGCAACAGTCCATGTTAGCGGCGGTGAATTCTTTGCCGATTCCGAGCATGAGGATCTTTATGCGGCTATCGACATGCTGACCGACAAACTGGATCGACAGCTAATCAAGCACAAGGAAAAGAACCGCGGTAGATAACACTCATGAAACTGATTGATGTACTCACCCCTGAAAACACCGTTGCCAGCGCCGAGGGCGGTAGCAAAAAAAGGGTACTGGAAAACCTTTCCGTCTTCCTGAAAGAACGCATGGAGGGGGTCAACGCAGACGATCTCTACCAGAGTCTGCTGGCAAGAGAGCGACTGGGCAGCACCGGGATAGGAGAAGGTGTTGCCATCCCCCACTGTCGACTGGCAGGCTGTGAAAAGATTACCGGAGCACTTGTCAAACTGGCTGATGCCGTCGATTTCGATGCTATCGATGGAGAGCCGGTAGACCTGATCTTTGCACTGATCGTTCCCGAGGAGCAAAACGACGAACACCTGCAGGTCCTCTCTTCCATCGCCGAATTACTTCAGGACGAAACGGTTCGCAATGCATTGCGACAGGCCGGCAGTGATCAAGACCTCTTTCGGATAGCAACCGGCAATGATGGCGACTGAGGCGAAAGGCTAATGCGACTGGTGGTGGTAAGTGGGCGTTCTGGATCCGGCAAGAGTACCGCACTGAACGTCCTCGAAGATGTCGGTTTTACCTGCATTGACAATCTTCCCGCCAGTTTGCTTCCCGGCCTTTTTCAGAAAGCCATCAACGCCAAGAACCAGCATTGGCTGGAAAAAATTGCGGTGGGAATTGATGTCCGCAACCTGGGCGAAGACCTTGACCAGCTTCCAAAAATTCTTGCGGAGCTGAAGCATTCGGGCATCAACTATGAAGTGCTTTTCCTCGATGCCAGAAATTCCGTCATCATCCAGCGTTTCAGTGAAACACGCCGCAAGCACCCACTAACCAACGACCGGGTAGATATTAACGAAGCCATAGAACTTGAGACCACCCTGCTGGACCCAATCGCCTCAATTGCAGATCGCAGAATTGATACCAGCACCATGACCCTGCACCAGCTACGCGATGTCATCAAGCAGCAAATTGCTCCCCACACCAGGGACGACATGGCTATCATGTTTGAGTCCTTTGCCTTTAAACGCGGAGTACCAGTCAACGCGGATTTTGTCTTTGACGTTCGCTGCTTGCCAAACCCCCACTGGAAACAGGAGTTAAGGCCCTTTACCGGCAACGACCAACCAGTGATCGAATTTCTCGAATCGCAACCGGAAGTCATCGACATGACGAATGACATCAAGCAGTTCCTGTCCCGCTGGACACCGTCATTTCTTGCCAATAATCGCAGTTATCTAACCATTGCAGTGGGCTGCACCGGGGGGCAGCACCGCTCAGTCTACATATCCAGCGTTCTAGCCAGACATTTCAGCAACACCATGCCGAATGTACAGGTCCGGCACAGAGAACTGTCCTGACGGGCGCCATCACGGGAGGGCTGTTATGTCAAAAATCATCTGTACAGAAATCACCATTGTCAACCGTCTCGGGCTGCATGCTCGAGCAGCCGCAAAACTGGCTTCGACTGCCGGAAAATATGGCTGCGCCATCAAAACCGGGCGCAGTCCCGACAAACTGGTGGACGCCAAAAGTGTGATGTCACTGATGTTGCTTGCCGCGACCCAAGGCACCTCTCTCCATTTCATTTTCGAAGGCAGTGATGCAGAGCGTGCCCATCGCGATATCGAACAGTTAATCGGCAACCGATTCGAGGAAGAGCACTAACCGCGCCGTCTACCAACCAGACCACTGTATAATTTTGTCACGCCCACCTATACACTATCCGCCTTCAAACTGACGGTCAGGGAAAACTTCTCAGATGCAGGGGCCTAACGAAAAATTCAGCCATTTGTCCAGGCTCGCCAGCATCAACGAAATGATGAATTCGAGCGATGTGCGCCTGCTTCGACACATGCTCAATAACCTTTCTCCCGGCGATATCGCCGACCAGATAGAGTCTGCACCACCTAAAGCCCGGCGGGTATTATGGGACCTGGTGGACCGGGAGCTGGAAGGCGAGGTAATCGGTGAGCTCAGCGAGGAACTCCGCGGTGAAATCCTTAGTGAAATGGAAAGTCACGAGGTCGCCTCACTTACTGAAGGCCTTGACCCCGATGACATTGCAGACATTCTGCAGCAACTTCCCGACCAGGTAATACCAGAAGTACTTCAGGCGATGAGCAGCCAGGATCGGCTGCGGGTAGAGCGAGTACTTACTTACAACGAAGATACCGCCGGCGGGTTGATGAACACGGACACCATCACTGTCCGACCCGACCTGACAATTGATGTGGTATTGCGTTACCTGCGTCGCCACGAAGAAATTCCGGATATCACCGATAATATTTTTGTGGTGAATCGGGAAGACACCTTTCTCGGCACATTACCGCTCACCAAACTGTTGACCGCGAGCCCCAATATCACTGTGCGCGAAATGATGGTAACTGATGCACAGGCCATCACAGCCGATATGCCGGATTCGCAGGTTGCACTACTGTTTGAAAAGAATGACTGGGTTTCAGCCCCAGTCGTAGGCCCGGACCACAAACTGCTTGGCCGAATCACCATCGATGACGTGGTAGACGTGATTATCGAGGATGCCGCCCACTCACTGTTGGGGTTGGCCGGTCTCAGCGACGAAGAAGAGACTTTTGCCTCGGTCAAGCGCACGGCGCCCCGTCGGGCCGTTTGGCTCGGGATGAATCTGATAACCGCTATCCTCGCCTCATCGGTGATCAACATTTTCGAAGCCACGATTGAAAAGGTCGTCGCACTGGCTATCCTGATGCCCATTGTCGCCAGCATGGGTGGCGTTGCTGGCAGTCAGACGCTCACCGTGGTTATTCGGGGCATGGCACTGGGACAAATCAGCAAAAACAATATGCGCTGGTTACTGAGCAAGGAATTTGCCGTCGGCGCTTTGAATGGCATGCTATGGGCACTGGTGATGGGCGGCGTTGCTGCTCTCTGGTTTAACGACCCGATCATAGCTTTCATCATTGCTGCCGCCATGGCCATCAACCTCATCTCCGCTGCTGTTGCAGGCACGTTGCTGCCGGTGTTTCTAAAAAAATGCCGTATCGACCCCGCTCTGGCGGGGAGCGTCGCGCTCACCACGGTTACAGATGTGGTGGGTTTTCTTTCGTTTCTGGGTCTCGCCACCCTGTTTTATAGCTAAGTATCATGATTGAAGATTCTTTTCCAGACCATCTGCCAGACGAAGAACCACCCAAAAGCAAGTCGGCCGTCAAACGCGAGATGATCGCACTGCAAAAGCTCGGCGAAGAGCTCGTGGACCTAGCCCCGGCCAAACTGGCCAAGGTCACCATACCAGAAGAGCTTGCCGAAGCCGTCGCGTTGGCAAGACGGCTAAAAAATCGCGAGGGTCGACGACGCCAGCTGCAATATATTGGCAAAATCATGCGTGTTATCGACAGCGAGGGCATACGCCGGGAACTGGAGAGTTTTCACCATGACAGTCAGGTTTTTCGCCAGCAGTTTCAACGCCTGGAGAACTGGCGCGACAGACTGATCAGTGAGGGCGACTCGGCACTAGAAGAGCTGATTGGTGATATACCGGGACTTGACCGACAGCACTTGCGCCAGTTAATCAGACAGGCCCAACGCGACGCATCACAACAAAAACCACCGGCAGCCAGTCGCAAATTGTTTCAGTACCTTCGGGATAACTGTCAGTGAGTTCGCCCAGCGACCCGGAGAAGTGCTCTACGGTCTTTTCCCGGAAGCGGGCATCCGACGACAACCCCCGCTGCCCCTGGGCTGGCAATGATCCACTCTATCAGGACTATCATGATCAGGAATGGGGCGTTCCCTGTCGCGATGACCAAAAGCTGTTTGAATTTCTGGTGCTTGAGAGCGCCCAGGCCGGTCTCGCATGGATCACCATTCTCAGAAAGCGCGAACACTACCGACGAGCCTTTGCTGAATTTCGACCGGAGCAGGTAGCCAGCTTCAACCGGCAAGATATTGTGCAGCTGCTGCAGAATAGGGGTATTGTGAGAAATCGACTGAAAATTGAAAGCGCTGTCAGTAACGCCCGTCTGTTTCTGGACATCCAGTCAAAATTCGGCAGTTTTGCTGATTATCTGTGGGGCTTCGTCGACAATCGCCCCATTCAGAACCATTGGCAGGATTCCGACGCTGTCCCATCGACTACCCCGCTATCGGACACCATCAGCAAGGACATGAAAAAACGTGGCTTCCGCTTTTTTGGCAGCACCATCTGTTATGCCTACCTGCAGGCTACCGGGTTGGTCAACGACCACCTGACAGGCTGCTTTCGCCACCGGCAATGCCACGATCTTTAATCGTGGCACCCTGACAGCACTGTCAGTTTTTGCCAGCTCGCTTGCGTTCGTTCTCGCTCAGGAGCTTTTTGCGCAAACGAATGTGGTGGGGGGTTACCTCTACCAGCTCATCTTCGGCAATAAACTCCAGCGCCTGCTCGAGGGTATGTCGAACCGGCGGGCTGAGCACCAGGTTCTCATCGGTACCGGCCGCCCGGATGTTGGTCAGCTGCTTGGCCTTGGTGGGGTTTACTGGCAAATCATTGTTGCGGGAATGCAGACCAATAATCTGCCCTTCATAGACCTCGGCACCGTGCCCGAGGAACAAACGGCCACGATCCTGCAGGGTGAACAGGGCATAAGCCAGTGTCTTGCCCTTGGTCATGGACACCAGCACGCCGTTCTGGCGACCGGCCATGTCACCCTGTTTCACTGGACCGTAGTGATCAAAAATGCTGGTCATGATGCCGGAGCCACTGGTCAGCGTCAGAAAGTGTGAGCGAAAACCAATCAGGCCTCGGGAGGGCACCATAAACTCGAGTCTCACCCGGCCTTTACCGTCGGGTTCCATGTTGGTCATATCCGCCTTGCGAAACCCCAACTCCTCCATTACCGCACCCTGATGCCGGTCTTCAATATCAATCACGACCTGCTCAAAAGGTTCGTGAATCTCGCCGTCCACGTCTTTCTGAATGACTTCGGGACGCGACACACCCAGCTCGAAACCCTCTCGGCGCATGTTTTCAATCAATACCGAAAGGTGTAATTCACCGCGACCGGACACCACAAATTTGTCGGGTGTCTCACCCTGTACAACCCGCAGCGCCACATTGTGAATCAGCTCCTGATCCAGTCGCTCCCTGATATTTCTCGACGTAATGTATTTGCCATCCTGACCGGCGAACGGGGAATCGTTCACCTGGAAAGTCATGCTGACGGTGGGTTCGTCAACACTCAGTGGCACCATCGCTTCCGGCTTGTCCGGGCTGCAGATGGTGTCGGAAATGTTCAATTTGTCGATACCGGTGATGCAGACGATATCGCCCGCTTCGGCTTGCTCCACCTCAAATCGCTCCAGACCGCGATAACCCATCACCTGTAATACGCGACCGCGACGGGTTTTGCCGTCGCGATCAACCACCACCACCTGCTCGTTGGTTTTGAGTTTGCCGCGGGTAATTCGACCGATACCGATAACGCCCACGTAACTGCTGTAATCCAGGGCACTGATCTGCATTTGCAGTGGACCATCGCGGTTCACTGCCGGTGCTTTGACCTTATCCACGACCATCTGGAACAGCGGCGTCATGTCTTCCGCCAGATTATCCGGCTCATTACCGGCAACGCCGTTCAGCGCCGAGGCATACATAATGGGGAAGTCCAGTTGTTCGTCGGTGGCACCGAGACGATCGAAGAGATCAAATACCTGATCGACGACCCAATGGGGACGGGCGCCGGGGCGATCCACCTTGTTGACCACAAGAATCGGATGGAGCCCTTGCTCGAAGGCCTTTTGGGTAACAAACCGGGTCTGCGGCATAGGGCCGTCAACCGCGTCCACCAGCAACAATACGGAGTCCACCATCGACAGAACCCGCTCAACCTCACCGCCAAAGTCAGCGTGGCCCGGAGTATCGACGATATTGATCCGGTAACCATTCCATTCGATGGCCGTGTTTTTGGCCAGAATGGTAATACCACGCTCACGCTCCTGATCATTGGAATCCATGACCCGTTCGGCACCCATGGCTTTGCGGTCCAGCGTACCGGATTGTTGCAACAGACGGTCCACCAAGGTGGTTTTACCGTGGTCAACGTGGGCAATAATGGCGATGTTGCGGAGATTTTCGATCACAGGATTTCTCGGTCGGTAAAAAATAGGCGCGGATTATAGCGGTTATAGCGCCAGAACGCAGGGATTTCTTCAACACCGTACTCAGATCTACCCACAAATGGCAAGGGCCATCATGGAAAGCCGTTTTAGTCAGGAACACCAACCGGGATGCCCCGAACAACTTTGATGAAACCCGACAAACAAACAGGGCGACGGGACCCAGCCGACGCCGGCCAGTGACGGCAAATCGACATCCCAATCCGAGAGCCCTATACTGCTCAGCAATTTACGCACACCATATAAAGGATCTTATTTTGGTGGTTCAACAGCAAAAATTTGCTGTCAGTCTCATGGAGCATCTGGTCACAGCAACTTTTGTCCTCGACCGGGACGGTTACGTCGTCATCTGGAACAAATCCTGTGAGCGACTCACTGGTGTCAGGGCCGAGGAAGTGCTTGGCACACGGGACCACTGGAAGGCTTTCTATGCAAAGCAACGGCTCTGTCTCGCTGATGTACTGGTGCAGGAACGAACAGCTGAGCTCGATCAGCTCTACGCGGTTCACGCACAACTCTCAATCTATGGGGAAGGCTATAAAGCCGAAAACTGGTGCGTTATGCCCCGCATCGGTTCACGGCTCTATCTCACGGTGGATGCGGGCCCTATCTACGACGCCCACGGCAGTTTGATCGCCGTTGTTCAAACGATCAGGGACAATACCGACTATAAAAATGCCCAGTCAAAACTCGAGAAAATGGCCATCACCGACGAGCTTACCGGTCTCTATAACCGGCGCTATTTTACCGACCATCTCGACATGGAATGGCGACGGGGTATGCGCAGCCGGGAACCGCTCGCACTGATTTTCCTGGATATCGATTACTTCAAGCAATACAACGACCACTACGGACACATGGTTGGCGATGACTGCCTGAAATCCATTGCCACCACCATACAGCACAGCCTGCTACGCGCCACCGACATGGCTACCCGTTATGGCGGTGAGGAGTTTTGCATCCTGCTGCCCAACACTTCACTGACCGGAGCCCTGAAAGTAGCGGCCCAGGTCCAGGCGAACATCAAGAGACTGCAAATCCCACACGCCGACAACCCCATATCGTCGTCGATAACTATCAGCGCCGGTGTCGCCAGCCTGGTCCCCACTACGGAAGAACGCTCCTCACGGCTGACCTCTCTGGCCGACAAAGCCCTTTATGAGGCCAAGGGCAGGGGGCGAGATCAGACAGTTGCCAGCGATACCTGTTAGCTGCGGCACTGAATAAAAACCACCTGCTCCATCAGCAAATTGTGCATGAAGTCCGCTGAATACAATGGTCAAGACAAAGCGGACACAGGGACACGCTTTTTCAATTGGGGGGAGGAGCCGGCCCATATTGTTTGTAGTGACATGTTTCCGCTCGACAATCAGCTGAGCGGCCAACCGATCAATAAAACCGTTATAGTCACTACGCCGATAAGCAGGTTCATCGGCACCCCTACCCGAAGGAAGTCCGAAAAGCGGTAGCCACCCGGTCCATAAACCATCAGATTCGTCTGATAGCCCAAAGGCGTCGCAAAGCTTGCCGAGGCCGCCATGATAATGGCGAAAATAAAAGGCTCATTGTTTAAACCGGCCTGCTCAGTCATTTTCAATACAATCGGCAACACCAGTACGGCCGAGGCGTTGTTGGTAATCAACTCGGTCAGAATTGACACCAGCAGATAGCACAGTATCAGCAGCAACCAGGGCTTACCGGAACCCAGCTGAATCATATTGTCGGCAAGAAATGCCGCCACGCCGGTTTTCTCCAGCGCCATGCCCAGTGCAAACGCCGCTGCGATTGTCACTATCACCATCATGTCGATATTTTTTTCCGCCTGGTTGACCGAGCAGCAACCGCTGAGGATCATCAGCAAACTACCGAGCAGCGCGGCGTTAAGCATACTGGTCAGGCCCAGTCCCGCCAGAGCGACGATACCACCCAGAATAGCCCAGGACAGGTAAGCGCGCTCGTGCCTCGGAGGATCGGTATTCCGCTCGTTGACTAACAGGAAATCCTTGTTATAGCGCTGACGGCTGACAAATGCGGGCCGGGCTTCGAGTAACAGAGTATCGCCCACTGCCAGCTCAATGGTGCCCAGATTCCCCTGAACCCGCTCACCATGCCGCGCAACGGCAAGGACCACTGCACCATAGCGACTCCGAAACCCGGAATCCCGAATGGCATGCCCCACCGCATCACAGTGGGGCGATACGACCACCTCCACCAGACGCCGCTCAGCTCGGTCAGTATCCAGGGACAACCCCTCCTCATTCTCGGTCGATGGCACCAGGCCATTGATGCGGAGCAGGTCTGAGATCGCCTCCGTATCACCGGCGAACACCAGGCGGTCACCACCCTGCAGTTTTTCCTCAGAGGGAACGGCGGTCACCACCGTGCCTCCCCGTTCAATTTCCACAAGATAAACGCGCCTCAGATGACGCAGCCCTGCACTCGCCACCGTTTTGCCGACCAATGGGCCATCTTTCGCAACGGAAACTTCCAGCGTGAATTCACGCAGGTTGCCAAAAGCCTGCTGGTCACCGCGATCCGGCAGCCACTTGGGGAAAAATAGCCAGATAAAAAACAGCCCAATCACAGCGACCGGAAACCCCACAGCAGTGATAGAAAACAACGAAAATCCCGCTTCACCCGTCAACACCTGATATTGACCATTGACCACCAGATTGGTGCTGGTGCCGATAAGGGTCAGGGTACCGCCCAGAATTGCCGTATAGCTAAGCGGGATCATCAATTTGGATGGCGCAATATTGATTTGTCGCGACCAGGCATGAATGGCCGGAATCATCGTGGCGACAACAGGCGTGTTGTTTAAAAAGCCGCTCAGCAACGCCACAGGTGCAAACATCCTGGTCAAGGCAGACCGGACGGTTTTAGGCCGCCCCAGGAAGCGGTTCACCAGCAGATCAATCCCACCGGACCCATGCAGCCCCGCTGCCACCACAAACATCGCCGCGACAGTGATAACACCGCTATTGCTGAACCCTGACAACGCTTCAGTGGCAGTCAGGATGCCAGTGACGCTCAGTATGCTCAGCACCACCATCATCACCAGATGGGGTCCAATCCGGGTGGTTGCCAATATCAGCAAAGCACCCAGTGTCAACGCCAATGATAAAATGCCTTGCCAGTCCATAAATTTCACTTCGCCTGCTCAGAGAGCAGCAAGGGTAGAGGCATTATTAATATTCACAAAGAATAAAAAATTATCTGCGGGTACATTTAAGATATATAGAGTTTTTCGAAGCCTTTGCACCCTTTATTTTCGGGCAGGGCGATAAACGCCTACATTACAGAAACCCTGCTCTATCAGGTGCTCCGCATGCAGTCGGCTCATCACCCCCCTGTCACAATACAGCACATACCGGGAGGCCTGTTTCAGCTCGCGGAACCGGCCCTGCAATGTATAAAAAGGGATCAGCTCTACCTCTGCTTCAGGCACATTCAGTGGCCGGGAACAAACCTCCTCAGGATGGCGAATGTCCAGGATCACTGAGTCCGGTGGTGGATTTTCAAAGACATCCACAGGAATGATGCCATTATCGTTCAGCACCTCATCGATGGTCTGGACACGAGCATGGGCGAGCGCGTGCTCTAATACGCTGAAATCAAACTTCTCTTCTTCGTGAGCGACCTTCTGGCCCGTCGCACGGGTGGTGGGCCTGACAGAAATAACACCACAGTATTCCGGCATATTGGCTGCAAAACCTTCTACCTCTATGGCCCGGGCAATATCGATAATGTCACCTTTGTCAGCGGTGATCAGTGGCCTGAGGACCAGTGCGTCAGTCACCGCATCAATCACAGCGAGATTGGCCAGTGTCTGACTTGATACCTGGGCAACGCTCTCACCCGTCACCAGTGCATCAATTTTAAGCTCCCTGGCGACGTCACTGGCGACGCGCAGCATCATACGCTTCAGCACAACCCCCATTTCCGCATTGCCAACCCTGGTCAGGATTTCCTCTACCACACCGGCAAACGGGATGGTTATAAAGTGCACTGGGTGGGAACTGGCATATTTCTGCCACAGATAAGAGGCCACCTGTTTGACCCCCACCTCATGATTTCGTCCACCCAGATTAAAAAACAGATAATGTGTACGCAGACCCCGCTTGATAGTGAGGTAACTGGCCACAGAGGAATCAAACCCACCCGACAGTAGTGAAATCACTGCATCCTGGGTACCGAGAGGGAAGCCACCCAACCCGGGATAAACCGCTTCAATCACATAAAGCTCGTTGTGACGCACTTCCAGACGGACGGTGACATCCGGCCGCTTAAGATTAACGCGGGCTGAGCCACAGTGATTCAGCAGGGCAGCACCGACATAGCGCTCGAGATCACTGGACTTGAACCCATGTTCGCCAACCCGTTTCACGCGAACAGCAAAACTTTTGTTATCCAAGCGGTTTCGCCAAAAAATCAGTGTTTTTTCAACCACATCATCAAAGTCTCCCAGCGGATAGCGCTGTATTCGGGCAAATTTGGCGATTCCTGGGGTTCTGCCCAACAGATCTACAACCTGGCGGGCCAGCTCCTCGTCGACAGGGCCGACGACCTGAATTTTCTCCCAGTCCTGTTGAAGATGGATGGCAGGATTGATGTTCAATAGTAATTTGCGAAGATTCTCCCTCAGCTGGCGGGTCATACGCTTGCGGACTGGGGGACTCTTGATGGTAATCTCAGGGAAAAGCTTGACGATAAAATGCATGGGGATAATGACGGTAGCTCGTGTTTAATGGCCCAAGATTATATTACAAATGTGGCCAAATCCGCTTATCATGAAACACTGCAACCGGACCCAAGCAATTCGCACTATTTTAGTGCAAAATTTATAAAACAGATTCCAATATGGTGCAAAAGACCGTCTTGCCAAACTGATAACCTGTTGTTTTACTTGGCTGATACCAATGGCATGGCTTTTGCTTCATATTGGCACATTGCTTGCGAACCATTAAAACAAAACCATTGAACTAACGATATACTCAACCCAGAGTTGCCGCTTTCGGCAACCCTACAAAACCGGATATCCATACTTGGAGGAGCCAATGTCCAATAAAACTCTTAACCTGATCAAAGAGAGTGAATCTCGCTGGGTAGACCTGCGTTTCACCGACACCAAAGGTAAAGAACAACACGTCACCATTCCCTCAAAGTCTGTCGATGAGGAGTTTTTTGAAACCGGACAAATGTTTGATGGCTCATCCATTGCTGGCTGGAAAGGCATCAACGAATCAGACATGGTCCTGATGCCCGACGACAGCACAGCCATTCTCGACCCATTCTCGGACGACAGCACGGTCATTCTTCGCTGTGACATCCTGGAACCCAATACCATGACCGGTTATGAGCGCGATCCTCGCTCTGTAGCCAAGCGCGCCGAGCAATACCTTGCCGCCACCGGCCTTGGGGACACCGCTTTTTTTGGCCCCGAGCCCGAGTTCTTTGTTTTTGATGACATCAAGTGGGGCATCGACATGAGTGGGTGCTTTGTCAAAATCAGTTCAGAGGAAGCCGCTTGGTCCACAGGGAATGAATACGCTGAAGGCAATATGGGTCACCGCCCACGGGTGAAAGGCGGATATTTTCCGGTACCCCCGATTGACTCTCTGCACGACCTCCGGGCTGCCATGTGTACAGCTATGGAACAAATGGGCCTGGATGTGGAAGTACACCACCACGAAGTGGCCACCGCTGGTCAATGTGAGATCGGGGTGAAATTCAGCACGCTGGTCAAGAAAGCGGATGAAACCCAAATACTGAAATACTGCGTTCACAACGTGGCCCATGCCTATGGCAAGACAGCCACATTCATGCCCAAACCCATTGTTGGCGATAATGGCTCCGGCATGCATTGTCACCAGTCTTTCTGGAAAGACGGTGTCAACCAGTTTGCCGGTGACGGTTACGCAGGCCTGTCCGAAACGGCCCTGTATTACATCGGCGGTATCATCAAACACGCCAAAGCTCTTAACGCCTTCACCAACCCCGGCACCAACTCCTACAAACGTCTGATTCCGGGCTTTGAGGCACCAGTGATGCTCGCCTATTCGGCCCGGAACCGTTCTGCTTCAATCCGCATTCCCTACGTTGCATCGCCCAAAGGAAAACGCGTTGAGGCCCGCTTCCCCGACCCGATTGCCAATCCCTACCTGGCTTTTGCTGCCATGTTGATGGCCGGTCTCGACGGTGTACAGAACAAGATTCACCCCGGCGACCCTGCAGACAAGGATCTCTATGACCTGCCCCCGGAAGAAGCCGCCGCGATCCCGCAAGTTTGTGGCAGCTTGCGTGAAGCACTGAGCAACCTCGATGAAGACCGGGCTTTCCTCACCGCTGGTGGTGTCTTTACCGATGACATGATTGATGCCTACATTGAGCTGAAAATGCAGGAAGTTTACCGGGTTGAGCACACCACTCACCCGATAGAATTCGACATGTATTACTCGGTTTAAGCAGAAGATCTGCTCTCAGCTGCTGTAGCTGAGTAAATAAAAAAGCCCGTCATTTTCGAATGGCGGGCTTTTTCTTTTGTCAAAGCAGAGTTAGTCTTGAAAACTATTCGTAGGGAGAAGGCCATGTCACTGCAGAAAAGTAAAACCGCTATCGCATTGTTGGCACTGATGCTTTCACTGACCGTTGCTGCTCAGGTCTATCGCACTGTGGATGAAAAGGGCAATGTTAAATACACCGATCAGCCTCCTGCCAATGACACATCTGCTGAAGAGCTCACTTTGCCCTCAATCAACACACAGCCCGCCGTGGCACCGAAAAAACCTGCCAGAAATAGCCAAAAAGAGGAAGTCAGTTATAAGGAAGTCGCCATTCTATCACCCGCTCAGGACTCCACTATCCCGCCCGGGCAGCTTGATGTGGTGGTGCAGGTATACCTAGAACCCGCACTTAGATCAGGGCACCGGGTACAATTACTACACAATGGCCAGCCCCACGGCCCAGCAGTTCCGGCCACATCATTCGTGATAGATTCACTGATACGCGGCAAACATACTCTACAGGCACAGGTGGTTGACGGCTCCGACAACCAGCTCGGCCAGTCAGACATCATTACCATTCATGTCAAACGCCACTCCATATTGCACAGCCCCTAGCATCGCACCATATTGGTGCAAAATAACCATTCTTCAACTACACTCAAGCCACATGCACCGAGGTTCAGGCATCTTACAGCCACAATAAAACTGGCCCAGTAATTGCTATATATTTACTGGTACTGAACCATAAAGAGGCAATACTGCCCAGCCTACAAGCCGCAATGAAGCAGAGAGATGACTGACCACCAGCTCCACCACTTGCTACTGGATAATCTCAGCACGGCTGTGCTGTTGCTGAATGACGAGCTGGATATATGCTACTTGAACCCTGCTGCAGAAAGCCTCTTGGCAGTGAGCGCCATGCGCTTCTGCGGAAACTCCGTCAATGCTCTTTTTGATACTGGGGACGGTACTTACGATTCGTTAAAAGAGGCCCTGGCGACCAACCACCCCTTTACCCAGCGACAGGCACCGCTAACGCTTCCTGATCAATCGCATATCACAGTGGATTTTACCGCCACACCCATACAAACAACCTCGGCTGAAATGTTGCTGCTGGAAATGCAGCCCATGGATCGGCTGATGAAAATCAATCGTGAAGAGGCACTCATCACCACCCACGACACGACCCGGAACCTGGTGCGGGGGCTCGCCCACGAAATAAAAAATCCGCTGGGCGGCATCCGTGGCGCCGCACAATTACTCTCGGAAGATTTACATGATCAACCGGAGCTAAGGGAATACACAGATATTATCTCCGCTGAAACAGACCGGCTCTGCAACCTCGTTGACCGATTGCTCGGCCCCAACACCATGCCAAAGTTTCTACCGGTAAACATTCACGAAGTCCTGGAACATGTCGCCGCGCTCGCTGAGGCGGAGACCCGGGGCAGCATCCTGATCAAGCGCAATTATGATCCGAGTATTCCCGAAATCAGTGGTGATCGGGGACAGCTGATTCAGGCAATGCTCAATATCGTCCGCAATGCCGTGCAGGCCTTGCGCAATAGCCCCCAAAAGCGGCCTGTTATCAAGCTCAGGACGCGAATACAACGTCAGTTCACCATCGGCAAAACACATCACAAGGTCGTGTGTCGGATTGATATTACGGACAACGGCCCGGGGATACCCGAAAAACTCATGGACCGTATTTTCTTTCCAATGATCAGCGGCCGCGCCGAGGGCAGCGGCCTGGGCCTACCCATTGCCCAATCAGCTATCCACCTTCATCACGGCCTGATCGAGTGTGATAACGAACGTGGTGAAACGCGTTTCACGATCTACCTACCTTTGGATGCATAACAAATGGACAAACGAACTGTATGGATAGTGGATGACGACCGTTCAATCCGCTGGGTAATGGAGAAGGCGCTGAGTCGTGCAAATCTCGATGTCACCAGCTTTGAAAATGCCAGCGAACTGATCGCCAAACTCGACAAGCAGCAGCCCGACACCATCATCAGTGACATTCGCATGCCAGGTATTGACGGTCTTCAACTACTGCAACGGATTCACACCAGCAACCCGGCACTGCCGGTAATTATCACAACGGCTCACTCTGACCTGGACAGTGCTGTAGCGGCTTATCAGGGCGGTGCCTTTGAATATCTGCCCAAACCTTTCGACCTCGATGAACTCGTTGCGGTGACCAATAGAGCCATTAATTTTGTCACAGAACAGAATCGCAAGCCGGTTGAGAGCGACATTGACATCAGCGGTGAAATCATCGGCGAAGCACCGGCCATGCAGGAGGTGTTCCGCGCCATAGGGCGACTGTCCCACTCCAACATTACTGTGCTGATCAATGGTGAGTCCGGCACCGGCAAAGAGCTGGTAGCAAAGGCATTACATGATCACAGCCCACGCCATAACAAACGTTTTGTCGCTCTCAACATGGCAGCGATCCCCCACGATTTGATCGAATCTGAACTGTTTGGTCATGAAAAAGGGGCGTTTACCGGTGCCACACAGCGACGCGAAGGCAGGTTTCAACAGGCCGATGGCGGGACACTTTTTCTCGATGAAATCGGAGATATGCCGCCCGAAGCACAAACACGACTGCTACGGGTACTGGCTAACGGTGAATTTTATCTGGTCGGCGGGCACACACCGGTAAAAGTCGATGTGCGTATCATTGCCGCCACTCACCAGAACCTTGAACAACTGGTGGTGGAAAATCGTTTTCGTGAAGACCTGTTTCACCGCCTGAATGTCATCCGCATTCACCTACCAAAACTGGCAGATCGGCGGGAAGATATTCCCATGTTGATGCAATATTTTCTACAGAGGGCCGCCAAGGAGCTTGAGACAGAGGCCAAGACCCTGTCCAGCGAGGTTGAGCAGTTCCTTAGCCTCCTCCCCTGGGCGGGCAACGTTCGTCAGCTGGAAAATACCTGTCGCTGGCTGACCGTAATGGCATCCGGCCGGGAGGTACATATGGAAGACCTGCCACCGGAGTTGCGCGACAGCCCGGTGGAAAAAAATGTCACATCGGGAAGCTGGCAACAACAATTGCGGAGTTGGGCTGACGCCGAGTTGCATGCCGGTCGGCAGGATATACTGGCGTCAGCTGTGCCAATTTTTGAACGCACCCTGATCGAAACGGCATTAAGTCATACCCGTGGACGGAAACGAGATGCGGCAGAATTATTGGGATGGGGAAGAAATACGCTCACCCGAAAACTGAAAGAGCTGGGCATGAATGATGAAGAAGATCATTAATCCAGGCAACCCATAGGCCAGTCGAACCTGCAACAATTGCAGACCCAACCGGCCTGAGCAGCACTTAGTGCGTTACATCGTTTTTGTCCGACTCAGCTTCCTGCTCTTTCTTCTCTTTCGCCTCGGTAACAGCCTGGGCAAATAGCGCTTCAAAATTGACTGGTGGCAACATCAAGGCCGGGAAAGTACCCTTGATCACAATATTGTCTACCACCTCCCTAGCATAGGGAAACAGGGTTGCTGGGCAAAGCACATTGATAACATGTGTCATTTGGGACTTATCCAGCCCCTTGACGAGAAACACACCGGCCTGATGTACTTCAATAAGGTAAACCGTGTCGTTGCCGTCTTTAACCGTAATCGTCACGGTGATAATCACTTCAAAGTGCGTCTCATCCAGCCGGTTGGTTTTAGTCGCCAGTTCCTGGGCAATTTGCGGTTTCAGCTCGCGATGAAAAGCCTCAGGACCCATGGGAGTTTCGAACGAGAGGTCTTTCAGGTAAACCCGCTGCAGGGCAAACTGTGGGGATTCAGCACCAGCTTCCGCCGTGTCATCAGTAACGTTTTCTTCCGTCATAATCATGCCTTCATTCGTTCAATATTTGTGACTAGCCAATCATGGCAGGATCAGGGTTCCAGGCAGCGGATATCAGCTGTTATGGCCAGCAATAATAGTGTCCAGTTCGCCCTGTTGTTCCATGCGGCGCAACTCATCATAACCGCCAATATGGGTCTCACCAATCCAGATCTGGGGGACGGTGTGGTAACCGCTCAACACCACCAACTCCCGCCTCATGGCCGGATCGTTATCCACAGAAATTTCCTGGTAAGACAACTCTTTTGCCGCAAGAAGATTTTTTGCTGCGACACAGTAACCACAACTGCGAGTGGTATAGATTTTTACCGCAACCATGTCAGCTTTTGACAACCGGCAGCTGCTGACTCTGCCACTCCATCATACCGCCGGTAAGCCGGAATACCTTAAAGCCGTTTTGCCGCAACCGGCGTCCTGCAGCTCCAGCATTCTGCCCTACCTTGTCAGCGATAATAATAAATTTTTCACGGTGCTCATCCAGCTCACCGAGCTTGTCTGACAGTTTTGCCTGGGGAATATTCACCGCTCCGGCAATATGTCCCGCTTTGAACTCTTTGCTGTCCCGAATATCGAGCAACAACGCTTCATCTGCATTAATCATGCGAGTAACAGCATGCACTGACAGGGGTCTGCCGCTTTTGATGCGCTCATTGATTGCAAACAGATAAATCAATATCAGTAATACACTCACCAGCACCCACTGCTCGCTGATAAAAACAAAGAATTCCACGATTAAGATACCTACAGTTACGGGCCGGACCAAACCGACCCCGGGAAGCTGCGAAAGTATACACACCACGCCCTTCTCTAGGAACCACCATTAGCACTGAAACACCTTTACAGGTAAGATTCACCTACCATTCAAACTTGCTGGAAAACCCCTGACTGAAATCATGAGCGAGCAAAAAAAACCGCTGGTTTTGCTGGTGCTTGACGGCTATGGCCACAGCGACAGCAACGAATCCAATGCTATACAGGCTGCCAAAACTCCGATTATGGACCACCTCCGGAGCCATTGCCCCACAACACTTATTGCCACATCCGGACTGGCTGTGGGCCTGCCAGAAGGGCAGATGGGAAACAGCGAAGTGGGCCATATGACCCTCGGCGCCGGCAGAGTGATTTATCAAAGTTTTACCCGCATCAACAAGGCCATTGCCGACGGCGACTTTTTTGCCAACCCCGCCTACAGTCGCGCCATCGACAACGCGATCAGCGGCAAGAACAGGGTTCATATTCTCGGGCTCCTGTCACAGGGCGGTGTCCACAGCCACGAAGATCACATCAATGCCATGGTGGACATGGCCGCACAACGGGGGGCAAAAGAAGTTTACGTACACGCCTTCCTCGATGGCCGTGACACACCGCCGCGCAGCGCAGAACAATCGCTGCAGCACACCGCCGCCAAGCTGGCCGAACGCGGCGTGGGTAGAATCGCCTCTATATGTGGCCGCTTTTACGCGATGGACCGAGACAACCGCTGGGATCGCGTTCAGGCCGCCTATGACCTGCTCACGCTGGGCAAGGCCGAACACAGCGCAGCCGATCCGGTCGAGGGACTCCACGCTGCTTACCAACGCGGCGAGAATGACGAATTCGTACTACCGACCCTCATCGCCGACGATTTACACCCGGCTGTCACCATCCGGGATGGCGATACCGTATTATTCATGAATTTCCGACCGGATCGTGCCAGGGAAATGACCCGCGCTCTTGTGGACAAGGATTTTTCGGGTTTCTCCCGCACGGCCCATCCAGCGCTGGGCGCCTTCGTGATGACGACAGAATATGCCGCGGACATCCAGGCTGACTGCGCATTCCCACCCGAAGATCTGCATAACACATTGGGCGAATACCTAAGCAATCGGGGCATGACACAACTGCGCATTGCCGAAACAGAAAAATATGCCCATGTGACCTTCTTTTTCAACGGCGGTCAGGAAACCCTGTTCCGGGGGGAAGATCGCATCCTGATTCCCTCCCCGAAGGTCGCCACCTACGATCTGAAGCCCGAAATGAGCGCCTATGAGCTAACGGATGAACTGGTTAAAGCCATCACCGGCTGCCAATACGATGTCATCATCTGTAACTATGCGAACTGCGATCAGGTAGGCCACAGCGGTGTCTTTGACGCCGCGGTAAAAGCGGTGGAAGTCGTGGATACCTGCCTGGATCGGGTGCTGGAGGCACTCCGGCAAACCGGAGGTGAATGTTTGATCACGGCGGATCACGGCAATGTTGAACAAATGTTTGACAAAGAATCCGGCCAGGTGCACACCCAGCACACAACCTTGCCGGTACTACTGATCTACGTGGGCCAAAGACCGTTGATACTGGGGGAGAACGGCTCACTTGCAGATGTGGCGGCGACCCTGCTCGACTTGCTGGATTTACCCCCACCACCAGAGATGACCGGACATTCGCTGGTCAGTTTTGCCCATTGACGGAAACAACATGGCTGATGATCATGGTCGGGATACAAAAGGCGCTGCTCACAGCAATAGCCTTCCTCCTGTTGAGCACAGCCAGTGCCGGGGAAAAGGAAGACCGCGCCAAACTGGAAAAAATCGGCAAGGATATCAGCAAGCTTGAGCAGTCCATCAAAGGTCAGAGCCGACAACAGGACAAGCTGGCTGGTGAGCTGAAAAAAATTGAGCTGGCATCCGCTGACCTGAACAATAAAATTTCCACCATTGAAAAACAGCGGGCAGCGTTGAACCGAGAACTCATTCAACTTGAGAAACAACAGGAAGAACTCGAGTCGTTAAAACACAGCCAACAACAGTTGATCAGCCAGGAGATCGTCGCTGCTTACCGGCTCGGTAGCGAAGAACCTATCAAGCTTCTTCTCAACCAGGAAGATCCGGAAAAGTTCAGCCGAGCCCTCAAGTACTACGATTATTTTCTCGCCGCACGTGCTGAAAAACTCGCTGCTTACCGACAGACGCATCAACAGCTTGAGACGACCAAAAGCGATATCGCCTCCCGCGAGCAATCCCTGGCAGAATCGCGCCAGCAACTGGCCATCGAGCAGCAAACCCTGAGAGAGAATCGCCAACAGAGAGAACAGTTACTCACTTCGCTGGGCGAACAGATACAGAGCTCTCAGCAAACACTGAATCAGCTCAGAAATGAACGGCAACGTCTGGAAACTGTACTGAAAGCACTGGAACAGCGCACCATGCAGCTGGCAGCCCCGGCATCCAAACAGCCCTTCAGCAAACAGAAAGGCAAACTGCCCTGGCCGGTATCCGGCAAATTAACCCAACACTTTGGGGCAGTACGCAATACAGATATCACCTGGAGCGGCTGGTTAATGCAAGCCGCGGAGGGGCTGGACGTACACAGTATTCATCATGGCCGAGTCATCTTTTCTGACTACCTGCGGGGTTATGGACTGCTAGTGATCATTGATCACGGCGAAGGCTACATGAGCCTCTACGCCCACAATCAGGTCTTGCTCAGGGAAACCGGTGACTGGGTGAAGCCCGGCGAGCGCATTGCCAGAGTGGGCAACACTGGAGGCCAGGCAGATCATGCACTTTACTTTGAAATTCGACATAATGGCAAACCCGCCAATCCGAAGGCATGGCTGGCCAGTAAAGCCGGGGGTTAAGAATTTTCCAATGACAAGGGCCAAACGGCCGTTAACCAATCAGGACATTTCATGAAACTGCTGACCAAATCGCTGCTGACGACGCTACTTTTACTGGTATGGCCAGTGATTTCGTATGCAAATGAAGATTCTGAAAATGCCCGCTTGCCACTGGAAGAGTTACGCTATTTCACGCAGGTTTTTGACCAGATACGCCAGGCCTATGTCGAAGAAATTGACGATCAGGCACTACTGGAAATGGCCATTAGCGGTTTACTGAACGGGCTCGATCCCCACTCACTCTATATGGACGAAACTGCCTTTGCCGAGCTACAGGAGAGTACCAGCGGAGAATTTGGCGGACTCGGCATAGAGGTTGGAATGGAGGGCAGTTTTATCAAGGTTATCAGTCCAATCGACGACACCCCGGCATACCGCGCCGGCATTCAGGCCGGAGACCTCATTATCAAACTTGACGACCAGCTGGTACAGGGCATGCCTCTGACAGAAGCGATTGAACTGATGCGCGGACCGAAAGGCTCTAAAGTCACCTTGACGATTGTTAGACAAAATACCGACGGCCCTTTCGAGGTGGAAATTACCCGCGACATTATTCAGGTGATGAGTGTCCGGCACAGAACCCTGGAACCCGGCTTTGGTTATGTCAGAATTGCACAGTTCCAGGAAAATACCGGTGCCGACTTCCGGGAGGCTCTGTCTGACCTCCAGAAACAGAAAGACGACCTGAAAGGGCTGGTGCTGGATTTACGCAACAATCCGGGCGGGTTACTCAATTCATCAATAGATGTCGCCGATGCATTGCTCGACGGTGGGCTGGTGGTTTATACGGAGGGCCGAATCCCCAGTTCAAAAGAGCAGTTTTATGCCGCGGCTGGCGATGCACTCAACGGGATTCCAGTGGTTGTGCTGATTAATGAAGGCTCCGCTTCAGCGGCGGAAATCGTTGCCGGAGCGCTGCAGGATCATCGCCGGGCGGTACTGTTGGGCACTGGCAGTTTTGGAAAGGGTTCAGTCCAGACAGTGATACCTCTTGGGACAAAGCGGGCTATCAAGTTAACCACTGCCCGCTACTACACCCCCAACAAACGTTCTATACAAGCAGAGGGCATTCGGCCTGACATTACCGTCAGACCGGCTGAGATCCACTTTCTTGAAACGCAGAAACAAATCAAGGAAGCCAATCTTGCCGGCCATTTAAGCAGTGATAGTGACCCACAAATAGCTGACAAGGAAGATCTACTACAGGCAGACAACCAGTTATATGAGGCCATCAATCTACTGCGGGGACTAAACATTTTCTCACGTAACACCACCCTGGGTGATACAGGTCAATAAAGCAGATCAACAGATTGACTTTTTAAGAAAAATTGTGCTGAATTGGGGGTGTTTACCCTTTCGAAACAATAGGAAGTTAATCGGATTGTGTGGAGACCTTGACTAAAAACAAAACCAGTAGTTGCAGTACACGGGAGACCACATGGTAATGCCAAGAAAAGCAGAAGATGGCAGTCAAAAACCGCTGATAAGAAGTGACCGTTTTTTTAAACTTCACAACTTCTGGTTTTTTGCCACTCGCGAAGGTGCCGCAGTTGGCCCGTTTGACTCCAAGGAAGGTGCTGTTCAGGCCGTGGCAGACTACATTGAGTTTGCCAAGAAAGCGGACGAGGAAACACTACAGTTTTTTAAAATCGGGACGCGTTACGCCATCTAGAACGCCTACCCCCGAGACTCCAAAGGTCAAAGACGCACTTCGATACCCCGTTCTGCCATATACACCTTGGCCTCCCTGACGGTGTACTCCCCAAAGTGAAATATGCTTGCCGCCAATACAGCGTCGGCTTTTCCTTCAATGACACCATCGACCAGATCCTGCAAATTGCCTACACCACCCGAGGCGATGACTGGAACATCGACAGCATCACTGATGGCCCTGGTGAGGGGAAGATTAAACCCGCTTTTAGTGCCATCCCTATCCATGCTGGTAAGAAGAATCTCTCCCGCACCAAAGGAAGCCATCTGCTCTGCCCAAGCAACCGCATCAATACCGGTAGCAATACGGCCGCCATGGGTAAACACCTCCCAGCGCAGCGGCTCATTGTCGGCGCTCACCTGTTTAGCATCAATGGCGACCACAATGCACTGCGATCCAAAACGCTCCGCCGCCTGCCGGACGAATTCGGGCGTTTTGACGGCAGTGGAATTGATGCTGACTTTATCCGCCCCGGCATTCAGCAGTGAACGGATATCCTCAAGGCTGCGAACACCGCCACCAACTGTCAGGGGGATAAACACTTCACTGGCCATCCGCTCCACCGTCTGAATCATCGTGTCCCGCTCTTCATGACTCGCAGTGATATCCAGAAAAGTGATTTCGTCGGCACCTTCCTCGTTGTAGCGTTTAGCCACTTCAACCGGGTCTCCCGCATCGCGTATATCGAGAAATTTGACGCCTTTAACTACTCGCCCCTTATCCACGTCGAGACAGGGAATAATTCGCTTGGCCAGCATCAATGATCATCCTCATTTTCATTCTGTTCATCGAACAGGTGCCCCATCTTGCCGGCTTTTGTCGCGAGATAACGAAAATTGTGGGGATTGCGGCCCGACTGCAACGCAATCCGCTCCACCACTTCTATCCCGAGACTCTCAAGTGCTTCCACCTTACGGGGATTATTGGTCAGCAGTTTAACCCGGGGTATATGCAAGTGCCTGAGCATCGATTGACAGATACTGTAATCGCGCAGATCAGCGCCAAAACCGAGCTGCTCATTGGCTTCCACGGTGTCAGCTCCGGCATCCTGAAGGTGGTATGCCCTGATTTTGTTGAGCAGCCCGATACCCCGTCCTTCCTGACGAAGATAAAGAATGGCCCCGCGACCTTCAGCGGCAATACGCCGCATCGCCTCTTCCAGCTGCGCGCCACAGTCACAGCGGATACTGAAAAGTGCATCACCCGTAAGACATTCTGAGTGAATGCGCAACATAACAGGCTGGTCACCAGCGACATCACCCATGGTGATGGCCACATGCTCTTTATCGCTTTTCACGTCTTCGAAGCCGTGAATATCAAACACCCCCCAGCGAGTAGGCAATTTGGAGCTTTCAACAAAACGTAGGGTCACCAATGACTCCTGAAATTTGGCGGGTGGGTATTTTAGCCGGGATAGACGCCGAGTAAAGCTCACCGGCCAGCTTTTTAGTGAAGCGTGAAAAGTTAATATTTTTTTCTCATCACCAGAACGCCGGCTTCTTCACTCATTTCAATCTGACTCAAAAAACTGTTACCCAGCAACACCTGTGCCGGGAAGTTACCGATCACAACAGTAGATCGCACTTGATGGACCGTGATATTGCCGATAGTCAGTTTATCGAGGTCGACGTGATAGGTATTCACAATACCACCTGCCGTGCTGGCATTACCTTTAATACCGCGACGAAAGTTCACTCCCAGCCGCTGGGCATCGTGCATATTCATGGCTACCGCACTGGCCCCGGTGTCCACCATAAAATCGACCGGGCGGCCATTGATATAGCCGCTGACATAATAGTGGCCATTTTCAGCCCGGGGGATTCTGACCTCAGCCTTTTCCGCCGCGTGAAAACTGGCAGAGATACGATCTGAAAGTCCGAGGGACAACCGCTTGCCATCTACCAGCAATACCGCCTGCTGACTATTGCTTTCCAGCAATGTAACGCCCTCCGGACTGGTCTGGCCCTGCTTAAGCAGATGCTGTTTGCCATTGATAACCAGCACCGCACTGCCACCGAACAACCCATTCACCTGGATCTCCGGCATCGACCAGCCCGGGAGCGAACCTGTCACCCCCATCACGACCAGCAAGATTACAGCGAACTTTTGTTTCATCCCTGCCCACGCTTATCCGAAAATCATGAACAGTATCGGCTATAACACACCCGCTCGATACCTAAAACCAGATTTGCCCTACAGCAAACAGAATGAGCCAGGCAAACACACCGGCCAGCAAATCATCCAGCATGATACCGGCACCCCCATCAATATGGCGATCAAGCCAACAGATAGGCCAGGGCTTCCAGATATCAAAAAGACGAAACAGGACGAACCCGGCCAGCGCCCAGGTCCAGGTCACCGGGAGTGCTGCCATGGTCAGCCAGTAACCCACCATCTCATCCCAGACAATCCCCTGATGATCCTTGACACCAAGATCGTGCGCCGTCCTGCCACAAAGATAAAAACCCAGCAGCGCGGCCAGTGCCACGATCAACAAATAGAGCGTTAATGGCAGAGTGGCCAGGGCCGGCCAGATTAGCACGGCCACCAGCGTGCCGGCAGTACCCGGACCCTTGGGAGCCAGCCCACTGCCGAAGCCAAATGCCAGAAAATGCACAGGGTTTTTCAGTAACTGTGCAAAAGAGGGGTTCAGTCGACGATCCATTCACTACACCTGAAAACCAGTGGCCAACATCAATCAAACGAGCGGCCAAAAAAGACTAAAAGTGCCGGTACCCCGTCTGCTCAACCTGCACCGACATGCCGTTGCCATTGATACAGCGGATTCCCGTGTTGGGGGTCATCCGGCCAATACAGGTCGCGATCAATTCACCCCCGACTATCATACCGTCAATCGCGGCCAGATTTTCTGCCGGCACCGTAAAACAGAGCTCATAGTCGTCACCACCGGACAGCACCCAGTCCTGCACTGTCCCGGCATCGGCGAGCTTCTTCAACCAGGGTGCCACCGGCAACGCAGATAATTCCAAATCGGCACCGAGAGCGCTTTGTTCAGCGATATGCCCGAGATCTGCCAACAAACCATCTGATACATCCAGTGCCGCCGATGCAAGGCCGCGCAATGCCAGCCCCTCCCGCAGTCGGGGCATGGGTTGATAAAAGCGTTCTTTCAGTCGCTCTCTGACTGATCCAGCGAGTTCAACCGAGGGGTCAAACAGTTGCAGTGCTGCCGCTCCCTCACCCAGTGTCCCCGTGACAAAAACATAATCGCCTGCCCGGGCCCCAACGCGGGTCAGCGCCCGCCCCCTTGGCACCAAACCCATGACCTGGATTGAAATAGTCAGCGGCCCGGCAGTGGTATCACCACCGACCAGAGCACAGCCAAACTGCTCTGCATCCACCGCCAATGCCCGGGAAAATGCCTTCAGCCAATCCATATCAGCGCCGGGCAGTGTCAGTGCCAATGTAAACCAGCGGGGGGTTGCCCCCATTGCCGCCAGATCGCTGAGGTTAACCCGCAAGGCGCGACGGGCAATATCATCGGGGGCGGCATCCGGGGGGAAATGCACGCCGGCGACCAATGTATCCACCGAAACAACCAGGTGCTGACCTGCTGGAATATCCAGTAGCGCGCCGTCGTCTCCGACCCCTAGCATCACCCCATCAGCCTGACCGATGGCGGAAAAGTAGTACTCGATCAGCGAAAATTCATTGAGTGGCATGTTCACCTTGCCCCGAATGATGGAAAGAGAATCAGCGCGCCCTGGCTGCTTTTACTTCCACCGCCCTGCGTTCAAAAGCTACTTTATCAAGGATGCCGTTGATATATTTGTACGCATCGGTTGGACCAAAGGTCTTGGCCAGATTGACCGCCTCATTGATGGCCACCTTGTAGGGAACATCGATGCGATAACACAGTTCGTAACTACCCATGCGCAGCAGCGCCCTGGATACCGGATCCAGATCGGTATTCTTGCGATCGAGGTGACTGCCGTAAACAGCATCCAGTTCGTCCAGATGACGCGGAATACCGTGCAGCAGTTCCCGAAAAAACTCGGTATCCACCTTGCGCATATCATTATCGACAAAAAACTCCGCTTCGATACTGTGTAAATCCGAACCCGAGAGCTGCCACTGATACAGTGCCTGAACCAATAACTGGCGGGCCTTTCTTCGTGTTGAGGGCAATGACAAGACAATCTCCTAAAGCTGACGAAAAAGGGAGATCATTTCCAGTGCGGTCAGTGCCGCTTCTTCTCCCTTATTTTCCTGATTATCACCAGCGCGCTGTTGCGCCTGCGCCAGATCATCGGTTGTCAAAACACCGAAAGCGACGGGCAGTCCCTCCTGCAGAGCGACCTCCCCGATGCCACGAGTCGTTTCGCTGCACACATAGTCAAAATGGGGTGTACCCCCACGGATCACAGACCCCAGGGCAACCACGGCATCATAACGGCGGGTCTTTGCCACTTGACTGCAGGTCAGCGGCAACTCAAAGGCGCCGGGGACCCGGAACAGATCAATAGCCTGCTCATCAATACCATGACGCAACAAGGCTCGCTGCGCGCCCGCCAACAAGCTGTCGGTAATCTGGCTGTTCCAGCGCGCCACCACAATAGCGATGCGTGCACCCTCCACGTTAAAACTACCCTCATCGGGGCGATATTCACTCATGTTCTTTTTCCAGTAGGTTTACAGCCTGTTAAAACAGCCTCCAGGCCCCCGCTGAATGATCCGCGGGAATCAATCACAATTGATATATTCGACGACTTCCAGATCAAATCCGGAAATGCCGGTGAAACGGAAGGGCGCGCTCATCAGGCGCATTTTATGAATGCCGAGATCCATCAGTATCTGTGAGCCGGTGCCAACCTGCTGATACACCACCTCACTGGCCTGCTGGGGCCTGGAGGGTTCACGGCTGAGCATTTCATCAACATTGGCATCAATATCATCCGCCGTCTCCGGATAATAGAGGAACACGACAACGCCACGACCCTCCTCGGCGACTTTCTCCATGGCACGCGACAGACTCCAGCTCCGGTAACCATCACCGGGCTCCATGGCAAACAGGTCGCGGGATGATTTATTGATATGCACCCGCACCAGCGGCGGCTCACCCGACGTCACATCACCCATCACCAATGCAAAATGTTTTTCATTGCGAGCCACGTCGAGATAGGTTTTCAGATCAAACCGACCGTACTGGGTATCAATAGGGCGATCATTGATGCAGCTGACGGTTTTCTCGGTCACCAGCCGATAATGGATCAGATCGGCGATAGTGCCGATTTTCAACTGGTGCTTGACCGCAAAGGCTTCCAGATCAGCTCTCCGGGCCATGGTGCCATCGTCATTCATGATTTCGACAATCACGGCCGCCGGTTCAAAGCCGCTCATGCGGGCCAGGTCGCAACCGGCCTCCGTATGTCCCGCACGACTCAATACGCCACCCGGCTGGGCCTTGAGGGGAAAGATATGCCCCGGTTGCACAATATCCTGGGGCCTGGCATTACTGGACACCGCCACCTGTACCGTCCGGGCGCGGTCAGCCGCAGAGATCCCGGTGGTAACACCCTCGGCCGCTTCAATGGATACGGTAAAATTGGTGCCATGGCTCGCCTTGTTGGCATCCACCATCAAGGGCAAGTTCAACTGTCGGCAGCGATCCTCGGAGAGGGTCAGGCAGATCAGCCCGCGGCCGTGGGTGGCCATAAAATTAATATCTTCCGGGCGAACCATGGTCGCAGCCATAACCAGATCGCCTTCATTTTCACGATCCTCGTCGTCCATGAGAATGACCATTTTCCCCTGGCGGATATCGGTAACCAGTTCTTCGATAGTATTCAATGCCATAATTCGATCTTCTCTAACTATCCGTTTGTCGCAGTCGTACTTCGGTTAGGCCTCTGCCGCCTTGTCACCCAACAATAGCCGCTCCAGGTAGCGAGCCACCAAATCAACTTCGAGGTTGATCCGGCTGCCGGGTACGTAGGTACCCATCACTGTATTCTCCAGTGTATGGGGAACAATATTCAGCTCGAACTCTGCGCCTTCCACACGATTTACCGTTAGGCTGGTGCCATCCACGGTGATGGAGCCCTTGTGGGCAATGTATTTTGCCAGCGAATCGGGGGCCCGCAGACGAAAACGTTCGGACCGCGCATCGGGGTGGCGGCTCAACACGTCACCCACCGCGTCCACATGACCGGAAACCAGATGCCCGCCCAGGCGGCTCGAAGGCGTCAACGCACGCTCAAGATTGACCGGTGTACCCGTTTGCCAGTCACCAATAGTGGTGTTCGCCAGAGTCTCCGAAGACACATCGGCGACATAACCGTCACCGGGCAATTCTATTACGGTCAGACAAACGCCGTTGGTGGCGATACTGTCACCCAGACTAATACCGGCCAGATCCAGACCAAAGGTTTTAACCCGCAACCGCAGATCTCCACCGCGGGGCTCACAGGCCACGATCTCGCCAACTGCTTCAATAATGCCTGTAAACATAATACCTGCGCCCACCAGCACGCGATTACCAGTCGATTGAGCTCAATCTTTCGTCTTTTGCCGGGACGTTGCCGGAGGTTCCGACGTGATCCGCAAATCGTCACCCACCATGCGAACATCCTGGATCTTCAACGGCAGCTGCTGATCCATATTATCAAAAGGCAACACCAGCATAGGTCTCGCCAGACTGCCGAGTAATGTCGGCGCCATGTAAACGATCAGCTCATCCACCAGCCCCTGACTGACAAATGCACCGGCGAGTGTCGCTCCGGCTTCCACCAGCACACGATTGCACTCCAGTCCTGCGAGATGTCGCAGCAGGGCTGCCAGATCCACACTGCCATCACCCCTGTCGAGGACGAGAGATGCCACACCGGGAATTTTTTTCTCTACCGCCATCACCAACAGCGTCCTGCCACCGTCGGTTAGCAGGGTTGCCTCAGGGGGCAAGGAGCTTTTTCCACACACCACGACCCTGAGCGGTTGCCTCATGGCAATCTCGGCTGCATTATCAAGGCCAAGCTCGGCGGCCCGGACGGTGAGGGATGGATTATCATGCAACAGCGTACCGCTACCGGTAATAATGACGCAGCTTTGTGCCCTTAAGCGCTGGACATCACTGCGCGCTGCAGCGCCGGTAATCCACTGGCTCTCACCACTGTCCATTGCAGTGCGCGCATCCAGACTCATCGCCAGCTTAATCGTAACCCACGGCATGCCGTGCTGGTGTCGTTTGATAAAGCCTCGGTTAAGTTCCAGCGCTTCGTCCCCGAGCACCGGTCCTTCTACGGTTATACCAGCACGCCGAAGCTTTTCCAGCCCGGCACCGGCAACCTCGGGATTGGGATCCACCATCGCATACACTACCCGAGATATACCCGCCAAAATCAGCGCGTCCACACAGGGCGGGGTGCGGCCGTGATGGCTGCACGGCTCAAGTGTGACATACGCCGTGGCACCTTTGGCTGCGGCACCCGCCTGACTCAGAGCATGAATTTCCGCATGGGACTCACCGGCCCGCTCATGCCAGCCTTCCCCGATCACCCGATCACCGCTGGCAACAACACAACCCACCGCCGGATTGGGCATTGTGGTGTAGCGCCCCCGGGCCGCCAGTTGCAGTGCCCTGGCCATCAGGCTCAAATCAAGACGACTGCTCACCGGTTTCAGGCACCTTTAATATCAGGCAGGTTTTTTTCCAGCCGATCCAGTTCTGCACGAAACTCATTCAGATCCTGAAAGCTGCGATAGACCGAGGCGAATCTGACATAGGCCACTTCATCGAGCTCGCGCAACTGTTCCATCACCTGCTCGCCAATCATTCGGGACGTCACCTCACGCTCCCCGGTAGCGCGGATCTGATGCTGAATATGGGAAATGGCTGCTTCAATACGTTCAATGCTCACGGGCCTTTTTTCCAGCGCACGCAACAACCCCGCCCTCAGCTTGTCCTCGTCAAACAGCTCGCGCACGTCATCACGCTTGATGACTCTTGGCATAAGCAGTTCTGCCACCTCATAGGTGGTAAAGCGCTCCTTGCAGGAGAGGCACTCGCGCCGACGTCGTACCTGATCGCCTTCGGCAACCAGCCGGGAATCAATCACCTTGGTGTCGTCGGCGCTACAAAAAGGACAGTGCATGGGCTTTGCCAATGAATTCGAACAGGCGCAAATGGTACCACATCTTGTCATTGCCACCCGCTCTGTAAAACCGGCCACAGGGACAAAACGACACCTTCCATCAGAACCTAATCAGAAACAAAAAGCCCCGCTTGAGCAGGGCTTTTCTGACCATCTGGTCGCGGCGGTCATTTAGCCATAGACGGGGAATCTGGCGCAGATCTCCAGCACCTTTTCCTTCACCTGTGGAATTACCTGCTCAGCGGTACCATTCTCCAGGCTGTCCAGCACATCACAGATCCAGTGGGTGAGCTGGATACTCTCCGTCTCGGCAAACCCACGGGTAGTAATTGCCGGCGTACCAATCCGCAGCCCCGAGGTGATAAACGGTGAGCGGGGGTCATTGGGTACGGCATTCTTGTTGACGGTGATGAAGGCCCGGCCAAGGGCCTCGTCGGCATCCTTACCGGTATAGTCCTTACCGATCAGATCCACCAGCATCAGGTGATTTTCAGTGCCTTTGGAGACAATCCGAATACCGCGCTCCATAAAGGCACCAGCCATGGCCTTGGCATTTTTCACCACCTGCTGCTGGTAAGTGCGAAAATCCTCGGTCATCGCTTCCTTGAAAGATACCGCCTTGGCAGCAATCACATGGCACAGGGGACCACCCTGGCCACCGGGAAATACCGCCGAATTAATTTTTTTCGCCAACTCTTCGCTATTGGTCAGAATGATACCGCCGCGAGGGCCCCGCAGGGTTTTATGGGTGGTCGACGTTACCACATCGGCATAGGGAATCGGGCTGGGATAAACGCCTGCGGCCACCAAACCTGCCACGTGGGCCATATCGACCAGCAGGTAGGCACCCACCTTGTCTGCGATCTCACGAAATTTAGCCCAATCCAGTATCCCTGAATAAGCAGAGAAGCCGGCCACAATCATTTTTGGTTTGTGTTCCAGCGCCAGTGTCTCGACCTGCTGATAGTCCAGCAGACCGGTTTCCGGATCGAGTCCATACTGGACAGCATGGTAAATCTTGCCCGAGAAATTCGGTTTGGCACCATGGGTGAGATGCCCACCGGCATCCAGGCTCATACCAAGGATGGTATCACCCGGCATGCATAGCGCCTGATAGACCGCGCTGTTGGCCTGAGAACCGGAATGGGGCTGGACATTGGCATAGCCGGCACCAAATAGTACCTTGACCCGCTCAATGGCCAACTCCTCGGTCTGATCAACAAACTCACAACCACCGTAGTAGCGCTTGTGGGGGTAGCCCTCCGCGTATTTGTTGGTGAGCTTGGTGCCCTGAGCAGCCATGACTGCTGGGCTGGTGTAATTCTCGGAAGCAATCAGCTCGAGGTGTTCTTCCTGACGCTGCTCTTCGTGTTGAATGGCAGCCCAGATTTCGGGGTCAAAGCTGGCAATGCTGATATCTTTATCGAACATGGATCTCACACTGGTGGCTGGGGAAAAAGAGCGTGAATTGTACACAAATCCACCAGCGAATCCCAAGCTAAATGCAATGCGTTGGACGCTATTGACTCACCGGTAAGATATCACCTTACCCAGCGGCCAGCCCTTAACCATCAAGTTATGCGGTCAGAAGCCCAGCTTGAAAAAGCCATTTCTTTGACATTTTGCAATTCTTCCTCTGCCACACCCCAGACAGCATTGGATGTGAGTGGATCATCGTGAAAAATATACAGCCGGGAGGCCAGCTGATTGAAGGGTAGCGAAGACTCACCATAGCGCTCCCCATTGTCCTGAGTTGAAACCTTGATGCCATTGCCCCAGTTTTGCCCACTGTCATTGTTCGGGTTATAGAAATAAACCCGCATTTCTCCCGACTGATCGAGCGCCACACGCAGAATGGTAATGGCATGCCAGCCCACAAACCTCGCTGAGCTGTCGGTCACTGCCAAACCTGCCGGCTGGGGGTGAATCACTAACTGGTTGCCATTGTTGAGCGGATGATAACAGGCAAAGAAATTGCGCAGAAAACCATCGTAGTCGTGCAGCTTACCGGTGGCCACGTCGACAGCAATATTAAAACCACGACCCACCCACCAGCCGTGAAACTCCGGATTGATCCAACGGTGCGGATCCTCACCGCGGTCGGCGCAGAGGCGCCCCATCTGGAGATAAATACGATCAAGATGTGGCACCAGCAAATTGGAAACCGGGTCGCTGTCAATTGGCACCGCTCGCGTCAGGTCCACTGGCAACACTGCGGAATTGATGGGCGCGCCCTCAAAGTGCATCAACATGCCATCAAAATGGCCAACCTGATCAATCAGATGCAGCAGGTAGTCGGGGGCATTGAATGACCACATGGAAATCGCACGCACCGACTGGCAGGTGGGATTGTTGCCCTGCCCGAGCCCCAGGGGCTGCCCGAGTACAGAAATGGTCCCGGCCAGCAAGAAGACGCGTGCCGGCAGCGCGTGACCAAAGGCCGCACTGATCGCAGCGTTGGCATTCTCGGAAAGATCGAGCGATATCTGCCGCCAAAGACCGGGGCCAATCGGCGGAATGAAGAGGACGCCGCGCTCCAGCAACATGGCCAGTCCGTAAACCGCCTGGGCGGTTTCAGGGTAGATGGCTTCTTCAATCAGCTGATAGACCAGCTTGCTGTAACATTGCAGTGAATCCAGCCCGGTATTGCTCAGACCCAGCGCATCGGGAATCAACTCAACCCGTTCATTTTCCAGCAGCCAGCGCAAAAACGCCGCATGGTAATCGGAGACCAGCCCCACATCATGCATGGCCCGGGCAAACCCGCGGGCTTCCTGTTGCAGGGCATTGAAATCCATGGCGGCAAGATATTCCCGATAGTGGGGTATTCCAAAATCGCCCAGGCTGGTCTTGGTGGGGCCGTACAATGCCGAAATCAGCCGGTCTGCCCCAAGGCGGGCATCGCCGAGACTGTAATCGCCATTGGCCAGTGTAATCGCGATCTGGGTGATCATGGCCTTGACATGACTGACCTGGATCGGCCGCTGGCCGAGAACGCGCCAGATTTCATCGGTCAGATTACCCAGAATATTCTCGTAGCCAACGTGCTCCACCAGAAAACGCAGCAGCGTATTAACTATCTGCGTCATACCGGGCTCGCTCTGCCTCTCTGCCTCAGACACACCGGCAGAAAACACTTTGCTCAGGTTATGTGCCAGTACCTGAGAAAGAAAATGGTGCGCCTGCTCTGCTGAAAACCCGGCCCGGACATAGCTGCCATTCGCCACTGATAGCGCCCGCAACTGACTGAGACATTCAATCATAATCGTCTGTTGGTCACCCAGCTCAAGAGTATTAGCCACCAGACTGGCCAGCAACGTTTTAGGGTCTTGCCAGTCGGAGCCCCAAAATACCCCGGCGCAATCGAGCCTGGGGGCCCAGAAATAGAGTCGCTCAATGCCTCCCGGCTGCACCATCAATCGACGACAGAGCTCCAACACTTCAGACGTCGCCGCAAGTTTGTCAACATCCCGACTGCACTCCAACCGGCCAACCGCCTGCTCCAGGGAGTTTTCGATCACGTCTGTCAGCTCAGCTGGGCTGACAGAGTCTGTTTCCGGATAAACCTCAGACATAAAAATCCAGTTATTCCTGATACTTCAGCAAATCGGGCAGCGTGGGGCTCCATACCGAAGATATACCAGCCGCCAGTGCGTACTGAATGCCAAACGATTGGTAGCCTTGTCTTCCTGCTGGACCTGCACCCCTGAAATCCAAAATAAGCATGCTGCTGCGTCCCTTCCGAAAAAGGCAATTGACTCACCACTTGGCGAAGAGATTATACCCCGAAACACCCGGCATGAATTTTGACATCCATCCCCTCTGTCGGGGAAATACCGCGATCCTCCTCCGTGGTGTGCGAGCCAAACAACAGCCTCCTGTCCTGGTAGGCATTGAAGCCACAGGCCCGCTTCGGCAATACATACCCACGGCACCAACAGCATTGATGGGATCAGTTTGGCCCATTGCGGGGTTAAAGATCAAATAAGTGACTTTTTGGGAATAACCATAGTGACATTTCATTGGTCGCAATTCTGCGAGATCAGGTCACCACCCTCACATATTTCGCCGATACAACCCGCCAACACGATACAGGGCCATGCTCATTTGTCCGAGTGAGCAGCATTTGGCGGTCTCCATCAGACAGCTGAAGGAGTTCTCCCGCTGCAGAACTACCCGCTGCAACTTCCCCAGAGCGGCTGGGGATTGTCCGCTGTGCAGTGTCTGGTAGGCCTTCAGATTATCCACCTGCTGCTGCTTTTCGGCATCGTCGGAGCGGGCCAGTTCGCGGCCCTCAATGGTTTCCTCTGTACCGGCTTCCGGCAAATAGGTATTGACCCCAATCAACGGCAGAGAGCCGTCGTGTTTGCGGTGTTCATAATAAAGGCTCTCTTCCTGAATCTTGCCGCGCTGGTACATAGTATCCATGGCACCCAATACGCCACCGCGCTCGGAGATTTTTTCAAATTCGCTGTAGACAGCCTCCTCGACCAGATCTGTCAGCTGATCAATAATAAATGAGCCCTGCCAGGGGTTTTCGCAGATATTAAGGCCAAACTCCCGGTTGATGATCAATTGAATCGCCACCGCTCGGCGCACGGATTCGGTGGTGGGCGTGGTGATGGCCTCGTCGTAGGCGTTGGTGTGCAGGCTGTTGGTGTTGTCGAAAATCGCGTAAAGCGCCTGCAACGTGGTGCGAATATCGTTGAAACTCATTTCCTGGGCGTGCAGGCTGCGACCTGACGTCTGGATGTGATACTTCAACATCTGGCTGCGCGGGCTGGCACCGTAACGGGCCTTCATGGCTCGCGCCCAGATGCGCCGCGCCACCCGGCCCATCACCGTGTATTCCGGGTCCATACCGTTGGAAAAGAAGAAGCTGAAATTCGGCACAAAGTCATCCACCTTCATACCCCGGGACAGGTAGTACTCCACCAGGGTAAATCCGTTGGACAGGGTAAACGCCAACTGGGAGATCGGGTTGGCCCCCGCCTCGGCAATGTGATACCCACTCACCGACACGCTGTAATAATTGCGAACATTGTGTTCGATGAAAAAAGCCTGCATGTCGCCCATCATGGTCAGGGCAAAACTGGTGGAAAAAATACAGGTATTCTGGGCCTGATCCTCCTTGAGAATATCAGCCTGCACGGTGCCGCGCACTGACGCCAGGGTTTCGGTACGGATACGCTCGTAAGTCTCGGTATCCACCAGTTGATCGCCGGTAATGCCCAACAGTGCCAACCCCAGGCCATCGTGACCCTCCGGCAATTGACCCGCATACTGTGGACGCGGTTCATCGCCAAACCAGGCATCGATTGTCTGCTGCGCCTCATCCCAGAGATTGTTGTCTTTCAGGTATTTTTCCACCTGCTGATCGATGGCGGTATTCATGAAGAACGCCAGAATGATCGGTGCCGGGCCGTTGATGGTCATGGACACCGAAGTGGAGGGCGAACAGAGATCAAAACCGGAATAGAGTTTTTTCATGTCGTCCAGGGTCGCCACCGACACACCGGAATTGCCCACCTTGCCCCAGATATCCGGGCGGGGATCCGGATCGGCACCATAGAGTGTTACGGAATCAAAGGCAGTGGACAGTCGGGTGGCGGATTGTCCACGGGACAGGTAGTGAAAACGCCGGTTGGTGCGCTCCGGGGTGCCCTCACCGGCAAACATCCGGGTGGGGTCCTCCCCGGCGCGACGATAGGGAAACACCCCCGCCGTATAGGGATAGCTGCCGGGCAGGTTTTCTGACAACAGAAAGGCCAGCAGTTCGCCCCAATTTTTGTACTGGGGCGCTGCAATTTTGGGAATCTTCAGATGGCTGAGGGATTCCACATAGTTGTCGCCACTGATATCCCGGCCGCGCACCTGATAACAATAGTGTTCGTCTTCCACGCCGCTCTTGCGAGCGGGCCATTCCTGCAACAGCCGGATCGACTCGCCATTCAGCTCACCGATGGCATCCTGATAACCCCGTCGCAGGGCACACAGCGTCTTGTCCGCCTCGCCGTCACTAATGGCCGCCGCCGAGTAGAGCCCCAGCGGCTCAGGTAACAGCGGATCGCCCAGGGATGCCAATACCTGATAATGCTGAAACGCACTGGCCGCAAGCTCTGCCTGGTGGTTATTGTCCACCTTGATCTGGCGGCCACTCTCACTGATTTCCGCCAGGTAGCGCACCCGACTGCCAGGGATCAGCGCCACGGACCGCGATGCAATATCGCCATCAACGGCGGGCGGCACCCAGAGATTTTCATCCAGGGCCTTCTTTTCCACCAGCAGGCGACACAGGTGATAAAAGGCACTGTTCAGACCGGGGTCGTTGAACTGGCTGGCAATGGTCGGGTATACCGGAATCTGCTCCGCAGTCACGGCAAAGGCATTGTGATTGCGCTGCCACTGTTTGCGAATATCCCGCAAGGCATCCTCAGCACCGCGCTTGTCGTACTTGTTGAGAATCACCATGTCGGCGTAATCGATCATGTCGATCTTTTCCAGCTGGCTCGCCGCGCCGTAGTCGCTGGTCATGATATAGAGAGAGAAATCCACCAGATCGACAATCTCGGAATCACTCTGGCCGATACCGGCGGTCTCCACCAGCACCAGATCGTAGCCGAGGGATTTCAGGAACAGGGTGACATCGCCGAGCATCTCACTGGTGGCCAGGTGCTGGCGACGGGTCGCCATGGAGCGCATATAAATCTGTGGTGAGGACAGGCTGTTCATCCGAATACGATCGCCGAGCAGTGCACCCCCGGTGCGGCGGCGGGTCGGATCCACCGCCAGCACGGCGATGCGCATGCCGGGGCGCTGCAACAGAAAACGGCTCAGCAGCTCATCCACGGTACTGCTTTTACCCGCACCACCGGTACCCGTGACACCCACCACCGGGGTTTTGCCGGCGGCCAGTTGCCAGGTCTTCTTCAGTCGCGCCAATTCAGGGGGGGCAATGGCGTCCTCTTCGATAGCAGAGATCATCTGCGCCACCGCAACATCATCATCCAGCGATGGTTGTTTGGGGTAAGAGGAGGGACGACGGCGAGCCTGATGGGCTCGGGCCACCAGATCATCAATCATGCCGGTCAGGCCCAGCTTCATCCCGTCAGCAGGGTGATAGATACGGTTAACACCTTCAGCTTCGAGCTGGGCAATCTCGTCTTGCGTTATAGTGCCGCCACCCCCACCAAACACCTGAATGTGTGAGGCATTATTGTCGCGCAACAATTCCAGTATGTAACGGAAATACTCCATGTGGCCGCCCTGATAGGAGCTGATGGCAATGGCGTCGGCATCCTCCTGAATCGCCGCCCGCACCACCTCGTCGACACTGCGATTATGGCCGAGATGCACCACCTCGACACCGCCGCCCTGAATCAACCGGCGCATCACATTGATGGCGGCATCGTGACCATCAAACAGCGAAGTGGCCGTCACAATCCGCAGCGGCGTGGTCTCGACCTCCGGGCGCGCAGGGTTATCACACATTGCTTCTGTCACAGTCACCTCCTTTACAAGACCGGATACGCAGAACCGGGGTAGCACCCTCTGCCCGTCAGGTTCACAGCCTTTTAATCATAGGTATTCAGTACCAAACATCAGCCGAATGAATCGATGCTGACATATTGTCCGACAATATGTCAATTTAGAAAATTCTGCTATCCTTCTGCCACTATTAACAGACCGTCGGCAACGGATCATTCATCATGGCTCAACCCGTCAACTTTGGCCCCCTGGCACATCAACCTGCCTACCGACTGGTCAGTGAGAAAATCCGCCACGCCATTATTTCCGGCGATATTGAGGCGGGAGAACTGCTCCCCACCGAAACCGATCTGGCCGAACAATTCGGCGTCACCCGCTCCACCGTGAGGGAAGCGATCCGACTGCTGGAGCACGTCGGCATTCTGGGGCGCGCAGACCGCAAGCGGCTGGTAGTGACGAGACCCGGTACCGAGGCCATCGGTCGCTCCGTCAGCGCCGCCATGCTGATGCATCGGGTGACCTTCGAAGAACTGTGGCAGGTGGCCATGGGGCTGGAACCCCTGGCGGGCAAACTGGCGTGCCTGTCTGCCACCCAAGAAGAAAAACAGTTGCTGGCGGACAACCTGGCGCGCACCGCACAGGTGATGGACGACCACGACGTCCTGCTGGAAGTGGAAATCGAATTTCACAACCTGGTGGCCGAAGCCACCCACAACAGCGCCCTGCTGCTGGCCCGCGCACCCCTCAACGAACTGTTCTACCCCGCCTGGGGTGCCGTGATTCGCGCCCTGTCACCGGGTGAACGTATCCTGGTAGCCCATCAACATGTCTACGATGCCATCTGCGCGGGTGATCAGGAAAAAGCAGAAGAGTGGATGGAAAAACATATGCGCGACTTCCGCCGGGGCATCGAACTCGGCAATCTGGGATTCGATAAACCGGTACGGGGCCAGGTATAACCGACCCAAAGCTGACCGACACCCTGCCCCAAATGGTGATGCGAACTGTGAATTCTCTTCCGGCAAAAAATACCGGCCATTGGCTGTCTATCTATAATTATTGATACCAACACTGGATCGCGACCTCCAACCACTATACTGTCAGGGCGAGGTTGCAGCCTGACTTGGCATTGACAGCCTATAGCGCTAGGGGAGAGTAAAATGTTTTTATCGTTATTGGGCATCACATTTGCGGTTTCACTGGTTGTGTGTTTCGTCGTTTCAAAATTATTTGCAAGGCCTATCAAAGGGATACTTGAGCGAATAGTTGCCAACGATATCGCCTATGCCTGGACTACCTATCTGAAATTTGCCGTCTATGTGGTAGGTATCTCCGGCGGTGTTCGCATTCACTACCTTGAGAACTTCCTGCGAGAGCCAACGGAACATTTCACCCCACCTGCGTTGACCTCTGATCGCTGGGTGCTGGAGATCTACCGAACCATTATCGAGTCATTGCAATCCATTGCATGGATGCTGCTCATATTTTTTGTATTCGCCTTAATTGCCTATGTCATCGTTCGTGTATTCGGGCAACGTTCAAAAGCTCAGGGCTCTACCGATGATCAAACTGAACTATAACCAGTATGACTTTGTGTGTTCGGCACCGGGCACTAAAAAGCAGCAACTGTTCCGTGCCGGTTACTGAAGCGTTAGCGTTTTCACGACCAACATTTCATTCAACAGTGAGGTATTTAATATGGCAATGGGATCAGCAAGCACAATAAAAATAATCGGCCTTATCCTTCTGGTTGTGGGCGCCGGGCTGGCACTCTGGGGGTATCAACTGTCGGAGTCCATCGGCTCGGAAATAACCCAGGCCGTTACAGGATCGGAGACGGATAAGGTCATGACGCTCTACATTGCTGGTGCTGCCAGTTTTGTGGTTGGTCTATACCTTTTCATTAAAAATTAATACAGGAGGCAACATGGATATCATCAGCTTAATCATCTTCTTAGCCGTTGGCGCACTGGCCGGTTGGCTTGCTGGCAACATCGTAAAGGGAAGTGGATTTGGCGTCGTAGCCAACATTATTGTGGGAATTATCGGTGCCGTACTGGGTGGATTTTTGTTCGGTTTGCTCGGTATAACCACTGGCGGCTTATTAGGCTCGATTATTATGGCCACCATTGGCGCTGTTATTTTGTTATATATTGTCAGCATCATTAAGAAAGCCTGACTGGTTCTAACACCTGACAACAGGATGGAAAAACAGATTTCCGTTGATGTCGCTGACAGCATCCAGCAAAATCGACCGAGGAATATCACAAAAGGAGGTCATTCCGATGGCAAGGCAACCCGCCAAAATTAAAATCAGGAAGTAATCATCCAGCTGACTATTCGAGCCTGTGTAACCAGGTTCGAATTCCCAACGTGAGAACATAACCATGGACTGGAGCACACTTCTTCTCGGGGCGCTCATTGGTGGCCTGATCAGTTACGCTGTCGACAAACTCCTGACATTTATCGAAAACCAGACGTTCATCCAGCTCGCTTACAAGGGTGAATTCTATTCATACCGCTATTCCACCACAGATGCCGATAAACTTGTTTCCCACAAGTGGAAAATTGCACGAAAACTAAACGGCTCCATCGGCGTGACAATCGAAGAGCTCAATCATGAAAACCCCTTCAAATATAAAGGTGCTATCAGGGTAAAAGACCGGTTTATTTATGTACATCTGCGCGGGCTAAACCACTCCGAAGAAATGTTCTATATCTTTTCGGAACCCATGGACAAGAAAATTACCGCGATTCAGGGTGTACTGGTAGCCATCTCCATGGATGGCAAGCCCTGGTCGGGCAACGAAATTCTGGTCAAAGAACCCATCTCCCCACAAAAAGCCGGAAAGTTACTGGCTGAACGCACGTAGGCTGCCAAGAAAAATACCGCCTCTTTTCAGCCTTTGCGTATCTGGACAATAATCGCTTTACTCGCCCCTCTCGATATTTTTGGCATCAGATTCTGGCAAACAGGCTGAAAGCACCGATTGCGGATGGTTACGAATCCTTTAACTCCCGGCGCAACATTTCCAGCGCTTCCTGCATCAGTTCCGGCTCCAACAACGGCACTGAAATGTCGACCCCCCTGGCCAGCACCTCGGTCACCACTTTCAGGGCCTCGACACGGGCAAACCATTTTCGATTGCCGGGAATCAGGTGCCAGGGGGCGAAATCCGTCGAGGTTTTATCCAACATTTCCTGAAATGCCTGTTGGTAGTCATCCCAGTGATGCCAGTTACGAATATCTTCGCTGGTAATTTTCCACTGCTTGCGTGGATTGCGCAGGCGTTCTTCAAAACGTCGCATTTGCTCAGTTTTGCTAATCACCGGCAACAGTTTGACAACCGGCACCCCATCGTCGTGAAGCATCCGCTCAAAATCATTGATTTCGGCATAGGCTCGTTGCCAGGCGGATTTACTGCAATAGCCCTCGATACGCTCCACCAGCACCCGACCGTACCAGGAGCGATCGAAGATCGCAATGGAACCCGACGAAGGCAGTCGCTGCCAGAAGCGTTGCAGATAGTGCTGTCGAAGCTCCTCCTCACTGGGGGCGCCGACCGGCCAGACCTGCACGCCCCGCACATCCAGTGGTTGCGTGAGTCGACGGATAATACCGCCCTTGCCGGCACAGTCTGCCCCCTCAAGCACAATCACCGCACGTCGGCCCTGGGTATAATAGGCCAGCTGGATTTGCAGCATTTTTTCCTGCAACTTGCCCAGCAGGTGTTTGTATTCGTCCTTGTCCCTGAGCGCCCGATCCGGGTCAATATCACTGAGCTGGACGCCATCCCCCACAGGGTCAATCGACGCCCTCATCGGTCTGTGCCTTTTGATTTTATGGTCATGGCGGGTTTCACCTGTAGTCGGCTTTGAATTTACTGGCGGTATGCCTCATACCGTAACCAGACCCTTGCTGACGTCTGACGCTCGACAGTTTGCACGACGACGCCAGGCTCGATTACAGGCATCGGTTTATTCCTGCCAGCCGGCGCGCACCGGCATTCTATGTTCTTTGTAGTCGAAACCGGCAGGCCAGGCAATGGCCAATGGCTCTGCCCCTGAATTTTCTGTCCCTGAACATCCAAATTTTCCAGCCATGTCCCGGCAATCGCCGGACTTCAATAACTGGAAAACATGGCGCACCTTGGTCTACAGTAGACGGGGCGGCCCCGCAACAGCAGTTTCGAAGGCCGCCGGATTGCCGTCCGCGCAGGTTGGTCGGGCTGCCTGAACCATCAAACACTGGACGAGTCCCATCATGCCCCCTTTTACTACGCAGGAATTGCAGTCGGCCATCGCGGAACTGGATCAGGCGATTTTCAGCCACGAACAATGGTACAAAAGCCTGCTGCGCATCCTCATTTCAAGGGTGCCGGCGGAACCGGCCGACCTGAGGCCGGATGCGCACCAGCATTGTCGCTTTGGGCAGTGGTATGGAAACGTCTCCACAGCTCTACTCCGAGATCATCCTGCCTTTATCTCACTCGGCGATGCCCACGAAAAAATGCACGTCTATGCGCGCACCCTGCTCCAGCTTGTCTCGGATAACAAACCCGTTACCACCGGTCAGCTGGATCAATTCGAAAATGCCCTGGACAAAATGCGACTGGAGATCCAGTCGTTGCGACACGAGCTGTCAGAAGTTATCCAGAGCCAGGACCCCCTCACCGGGGCGCAAAACAGAGCCAGCCTGTTACCCTGGCTTCGCGAACAACAGGCGCTGAGCCAGAGACGAGGGCAGCACTGCGCACTGGCGATGCTGGATTTGGATCACTTCAAGCAGGTCAATGACAAGCACGGTCATCTCGCCGGCGACAGGGTGCTCATCTCAACCGTGCAATGCCTGCAGGCCATTCTCCGGCCATACGACCGGATATACCGCTATGGAGGAGAGGAGTTCCTGCTTTGCATGCCCGGCACAACGCCGGAGGAAGCGCGGGAAGTGGCCGAGCGGATGTGTCATGCCGTTGCCGCCCAGCGAATCCAGCCCAACGGCTCCGATCACATTCTGCAGGTAACAGCGTCACTGGGTGTGGCCATGCTCGACCCATCCCGGTCCGTTGAAGCGTCCATTGAGGCTGCGGACAACGCAATGTACAGGGGGAAAAAGTTTGGGCGCAATCGTGTGGTGACAGAGTATTGAGTATTTTCTCCAGCAGACAGTGGCTCTCACAGACCGTATTGCCATTTGCCGCCCCAGCATGAACCCGGCGGGGTGCTTCTGACCCGTTTCAGTTTCCGCTACAATCCACGCACTTGATATGGCCTGTTCGCTGATTCTCCACAGGAGAGACAAACGGCTCCGTCCCTGCCGGGTATAACACCCCGATCGGCACTGACAGGCACCACTCTTTTAACAAAAACTCAGGCAAGCATTCCATGGCCCAATATGTATACACCATGAACCGGGTGGGCAAGGTCGTTCCGCCCAAACGCCAGATCCTCAAGGGTATCTCCCTGTCCTTTTTTCCGGGCGCCAAGATCGGCGTACTCGGCCTTAATGGTTCAGGCAAATCCACCCTGCTGAAAATCATGGCCGGACTCGACACCGACATTCAGGGGGAAGCGCGCCCGATGCCCGGTATCAAGGTGGGCTACCTGCCACAGGAGCCGCAACTGGACCCCGCCAAGGATGTGCGCGGCAACGTGGAAGACGGTGTACGGGAAGCGGTGGACGCTCTGAACGCACTGGACGAACTGTACGCCGCCTATGCCGAACCGGATGCGGATTTCGACAAGCTGGCCAAACGCCAGGGCGAGCTGGAAAACATTATCGAGACCTGGGACGCCCATAATCTGAACCACACTCTGGAAGTGGCTGCCGACGCCCTGCGCCTGCCGCCCTGGGATGCCGATGTCAGCAAGCTGTCCGGCGGTGAAAAACGCCGGGTGGCCCTGTGTCGCCTGCTGCTGTCAAAGCCCGATATGCTACTGCTGGATGAGCCCACCAACCACTTGGATGCCGAATCGGTATTCTGGCTGGAAAAATTTCTCGAGGAATTTTCCGGCACGGTGGTGGCTGTGACCCATGACCGCTACTTCCTCGACAATGTGGCGGGCTGGATTCTGGAGCTGGACCGCGGCCACGGCATTCCCTACGAAGGCAATTACACCACCTGGCTGGAGGCCAAGGAAAAACGGCTGGAAACTGAACAGAAGCAGGAGGACGCCCGCCAGCGCACCATCAAGAATGAGTTGGAATGGGTGAGACAGAACCCGAAAGGCCGCCATGCCAAGAACAAGGCCCGTTTATCCCGCTTCGAGGAGATGAGCTCCCAGGAATTCCAGACACGCAACGAAACCAACGAGATCTATATTCCGCCGGGGCCCCGACTCGGCGACAAGGTCATCGAGCTGGAAAATGTCTGCAAGCGTTTTGGCGACCAACTGCTGATCGACAACCTGACCCTCAGTATTCCGAAGGGCGCAATTGTGGGTATCGTCGGTGGCAATGGTGCCGGTAAATCCACTCTGTTCCGGATGATCGCTGGCACAGAGCAACCCGACAGCGGCTCCATCACACTGGGCGATACAGTGAACCTTGCCTTTGTGGAACAGAGCCGGGAAAACCTGGATGACAAAAAAACCGTCTGGGAGGCCATTTCCGACGGGCAGGACATCCTGCAGATCGGCAATTATCAGGTGCCTTCGCGGGCCTATCTGGGCCGCTTCAATTTTAAGGGTAGCGACCAGCAAAAGCGGGTCGGCGAACTGTCCGGCGGGGAGCGCGGCCGTCTGCATCTGGCGGATACCCTGAAACAGGGTGCCAACGTGCTGCTGCTCGATGAGCCTTCAAATGACCTCGATATCGAAACCCTGCGGGCTCTGGAGGAGGCGATTCAGAACTTTCCCGGCTGCGTGCTGGTGATCTCTCACGATCGCTGGTTCCTCGACCGGGTAGCCACACATATTCTGGCCTACGAAGGCGACAGCGAAGTGGTGTTCTTCGAGGGCGACTACACCGAATACCACGAGGATCTTATCAAGCGCAAAGGCCAGGATGCCCAACCCAGACGACTGAAATACAAGCGCCTGAAAACCTGACCCCGCCCCATACAATTTGCAGGGCTTCACACCAATACCGGGTGTGCAGCTCTGCAACCCTCTACTGCGATAATTTCAGATGCCCGCTTACCGGCATCGCGAATCATCACAGATGTTTTGCTCAGGTTTTGTTGCCGCCAATGGCCAAAGCCCCTATTCTCAAAGCCTTCCGCTACAGACCCTTTTAAAACAGGTGAATGTCATGGGTATATTCAGTTTTATTGTGCTCGGCTTGCTGATACTGGGCATCGGCTACGGCATCGTCATCTACAACAATCTGGTAGCCCTGAAGCATCGGGTCGCCCAAGCCTGGTCAAATATCGATGTGTTACTGAAACAGCGCTTCGAGGAATTGCCGAAGTTGGTGGAAACCTGCAAGCAGTACATGCAATACGAGCAGACCACACTGGAGCAGGTCATCAGCGCTCGCAACCAGGTAGCCACGGCGGCGCAGGATGGTGACATGCAGGCGCTGGGTATTGCCGAAACAGCCCTGCGCAGGGGACTGGGCCAGCTGTTTGCACTGGCAGAAAACTATCCGGAACTGAAGGCCAATGATTCATTCCGTCATCTGCAGCTGCGGATCTCAGATCTGGAAAACGCTATTGCCGACCGCCGCGAGCTCTACAACGAAGTAGTAAACCAGAACAATATCCGCATCGAACAGTTCCCGGACAGGCTGGTAGCCGGTTTCTTCAAGTTTGGCCCACACGACCTGCTGCGATTCAGCGAAGCCCAGATTGCCGATGTGGACATCAAGGGACTGTTCCATTCGTGATGTGGCGGCCCACTATCCCCCGCAATGCCTTGCTGGTGCCAGGCTGATACCGCGTGGCCAATAACAGCCTGTTTTGTGCCGAATGCGTGGCAAACCTCTCCACTGGGGAATTTGCCCTCTGGTTAACACTGGCCGTTGCTATTTCGTTGTTCTGTTTGTGGAAAAGCTATCGCCTGCTGAAACGCGCCCGACTGGTGGAAGACATGCCCACCTCAAAAATTCGCTCCGCCAGTCAGGGTTACACGGAGCTGATTGGCGTGGCCACCCGACAGGGCCATCCGCAATTGGCACCATTGAGTAGTACCCTGTGTCTTTGGTGGCGCTACACCATCGAGAAATATCAGCGTACCGGCAGATCCAGCCGCTGGAGTACCGTTGAGAAGCGCGCCTCGAGTCGACCTTTTTATCTGCAGGACACCACCGGTATTTGCCAGGTAGATCCGGCTGGTGGCGATATCAGCACCCGACACCGCCAGGTCTGGTATGGCAATACCCGCCGCCCGATTGGCATCCCAAAACCCGCGCAGCTCAATAACGGCTTTTTCAGTCTCAATCGTGTGATTTCATTTGGCAGCCGATATCGCTACACAGAATATCTGATTATGGAGGGCGACCCACTTTATACGCTGGGGCATTTCACGACGGATAGTACGGGCCAGAGAACATTGTCGGCAGATCAGCTGGCCGGTGATATCCTGAGAAACTGGAAGACGGATTTTCCGGCATTGTTGACGAAATTTGATCACAACCGTGATGGAGAACTTGACCTGAGAGAATGGCAACTCGTTCGGGAAGCCGCTCTGGGAAAAGCGCGCGAGCAACAGGCGGCGGTGGCAGGCGCACCACCCGATCATTTGTTGAGCCAGCCGGAACACAGCGGCCTGCCCTTTATCGTCAGCAGTGCGGAACAGACCCACCTGAGCAGAGGTTTTCGCCGGGGGGCGCTAGCCTACGCAGCGGGATTTCTGTTGGCGGGAACGCTGGCTACCTGGCTGATGACCAGCCGTTTAATCGGTTAACTCAGACTCTAATAAAATATAGCCAGCCAGATCGTTTCGGTATCGGGATCGGTCCAGGCAACACGGTGTTTGCGGTGTGCCGGAATGGCGGCAAAATCACCCACTTCCATGTCCATTCGGTCACCATTTTCGAACTCCAGCACACCTTTCCCCTGAATAATCACCACCAGTTCATTTTCCGGTTGGTCATACCAGAAACCCTCCGGGGAACTCTGCCCCCTGGACACAATCCGCTGGATGCGAGTGAAGTCGGTAACAATCACGTCCTCAAACAGCTCACCCAGTGTCAACACCGGAATGTTCGAAAACAGGTTACCGACCATCACCTCGCTGTTGGTAGCCATCAAAGCCTCCCGTCACGTATCAACCGGCGGCGAACCCACCAGCGATAAAGTTTGCTCAGGATCGGGCGCACCAATGGCAACCCGATCAGCCAACCGAGAGGCTTCAATAGCGGAATCCTCGCCATCAGCAACCGGTAAGCATCTATCTCTGAAAAGATATTGCCCTCTCCATCCTGCACATGCAACTCGGTGAGGGCTTTTCGAGGATCAATACCCGCCTCCCGCAATCGAGCTTCTGCACCCGTGATATCCACCCAGCAGACGTCGTCTCGCTCGCCGGCCAGCTTTTCATAAGTGCGCCGGTCTCTTACGCAGATGGGGCAGGCACCTTCGTAGAATACCGTGAGTCTCTCCGAGGGAGATCTGGCGGCCCGGTCAACCATCCGCAGCTACCGATTGACTGGATTCCATGTCCAGGGAACTCATTGATCTGACCCAGGGCTCAACGCCGGGATACTGTCTGGCGATGGCCCGCCAGGCCTCCCTCGCCTTGGCCGGACTCTCAAAAGTACCCCAGACCAGCAGTTGCCAGTGCTGTTTCTCACTGTAGGACTGAAACTGCTGTATCCCCAGATCACCGAGGTGATGTCGCTCAACAAATAGTGGGATCTGGGAGGGATCCTTGAAGGCCGCCAACTGCAGGGTGTACGCCGGTTTTTTGGCATCAATGGACAAGTCACCTCCGATATCGTCGCCCAGCGCATAAGCGACCGGTTCTGCGACAGAGGATTGGGGCAGCGGAATGGACTTAGGCGTTGGTGCAGGTGAGGTCTCTCTTGCCACGACTGAGGGCACCGGCTCGGGGACACGGGGCGGCCGCTCCCTCAGGTTACGCTCTGCCAGTGTCGAAGACGCCGACTCGGGGATCACCGGCGTGCTGTCAAGCCCCGGTAGCTGATTTCGCCAGTGCTGACTGGGAGGATGGACAACCTGCAGGTTGTGCCGCCGGTCCCGCTCGGAAGACGGGCTGATGCCCTGTCCATCGGAAACTGTCGCATCCCCTACTGCCGCCACTGTTGATGTGGCAACCGCCCGACCGTTCCTGATTTCGCGCATATCACAGGACCAGTCATCACTTTGTCTGGCACCACTACAGACCCAGCCAATGTAGTTATCGCTGTCTTCATTTGTATCGGAGCCGGCACAGCCGGCAATCAGCGCGCCGACTACAATCAGACTAAAGACTCTGCTCTCCATTTCCCAATAGACTCCATCAACCCGGACCGCTAGAGCCTCAGAGCTAGATACCCATTTTCCCGAGTGAATCCAGCAGTTGACGCACGACGCCTGCCAGGCGGGGGTGGTCCAGATCAAATTCACCGGCTTTTCGCTCAAGTTGCTCCCGCAGCGATTCATGGTGAGGCTCTTTTTCGAGATCCCCTTGGGCAATGCGTATCATGTCAGACATTAGATGTCCCAGCATATCCCGGTCTTCAGGATCCAGCGTCTTTGCCTTTTCCAGCTCGTTGTGCAGCGTGGTCAGCTGGTCACGCAAGTCATCATTTTCATTGGACATGGTCATTACTCCTCCGGACACAGAACCGCGCCGGTTCTTGTGAGTTTCTGGTTTCTATCAATCCTGAATCAAGTCCTTGTCGTCGGCAAGCAAACATATGGATATCCGCTCTATACAGAGACCAAAAAATTTCAAGCACCATAATAGCGCCAAATCGACTTTTCTGGCACAGCATTTGCGAAACCCTATCTGAACGCCTTATTAAAGGCTAAAAAAACAAAAAATCGCTCTATTCTGATGCATTCGCACCGGTATGAGCCAAAATATTGCACACTTATAGTGCAATACTGTGAGGGATTAATTATGTTCAGGTCTGTAAGACACCGCACCACCCTGTATGCACTGTTATTAGGCTTGCTTGCACCGACTATGGGTCACACAGAGACCGTTAATGGTGCAAATACAGCATGGATTCTGACCGCCACTGCGCTGGTGCTGTTCATGACAATTCCCGGTCTGTCGCTTTTTTACGCGGGGCTGGTCAGGGCAAAAAATGTGCTGTCGGTATTAATGCAGTGCTTTGCCATTACCTGTGCGGCCTCACTGATATGGTTGATTTGCGGCTATAGCCTGGCTTTCGGTGATGGCGGTTCAATGAACGCCTGGATTGGCAACCTGCAAAACGTGATGCTGGCCGGTGTAACGAAGGATAGTTTGGCCGGGGATATTCCCGAGACTGTATTCTTCATGTTCCAGATGACTTTCGCCATTATCACCCCGGCGCTAATTGTCGGCGGTTTTGCCGAGCGTATGCGTTTTTCGGCAGTCATGCTGTTCAGCTGCTTCTGGCTATTGGTGGTCTATGTGCCGATCACCCACTGGGTGTGGGGCGGTGGCTGGCTGGCTGAAATGGGTCTGCTGGATTTTGCCGGTGGCACGGTGGTACATATTACCGCAGGGGTCGCCGCGCTGGTGACGGCGATCGTGCTGGGACGCCGCCGTGGCTTCCAGCAACAGCCGATGATGCCACACAACCTGACCATGACGGTTACCGGGGCGGGGATGCTCTGGGTTGGCTGGTTTGGCTTTAATGGCGGTTCGGCCTTGGCCGCCAATGGTGACGCGGGCATGGCCATCCTGGTAACTCACATCTCCGCCGCCACCGGTTCACTGGCCTGGATGATGATGGAGTGGATTAAACACGGCAAGCCTTCGGTACTGGGTATCGTTACAGGTATGGTGGCGGGTCTCGGCACCATCACCCCGGCATCGGGCTTTGTCGGCCCCGGGGGTGCAGTGCTGATCGGCTTCAGCGCCGGCATCATCTGCTATTTTGCAACCCAGGCACTCAAACTGCGCTTCCGGATTGACGACTCACTCGACGTCTTCCCGGTACACGGCATCGGCGGGATCCTCGGCACTTTGCTAGCCGGAATATTCATCTCCGCCGATCTCGGCGTCTTCAGCGGTCAGGGCTATGCCGAGGGCATGGCGATGGATTCCCAACTGAAAGTCCAGTTTATCGGAGTACTCAGTACGCTTGTCTATACTGCCGTACTGACTTTTGCATTGTTGAAACTGGTTAACCTGATGGTTGGTCTGAGAGTAGACGACGAGCAGGAAACCCAGGGGCTGGATATCTCCCAGCACGATGAGAGGGGTTACGATATCTGAGTAGTTTCCTATTGGTTTTCCAGTCGAGGAAAACAGCAAAAAAAAGCCGCCCACGGGCGGCTTTTTTCCGGGTGCAATATTGCTGCGGTCCGGCGTTGTGTCACCGGGCGCGGTCGATGGCCTCGCACAATTGCCGGGCACCCTTGACGATACGCGGGGTATGGCGGTGCAAAAGATAGGGGTCCACACCGTAGATATGCCCCCCCGCTACAGCGCGCAGCTGTGGCCACTGACGCCAGTAATCAAACGCTGTCTCGGCTTCCGTGTACTGTCCCACCACAATCACTTCCGGATCGGCTGCCAGAACTGATTCCACGCCCAGTCTTGGCACCAGCCCTGCGGTATCGGCAAACGCATTGCGCCCGCCGCACAGGGCCATCACATCCGAGACCAGGTGGCTGCCACCGAAGGTCATCAGCGGCGACTGCCATATCTGGTAATACACCGTCACCGGGCGCGACTGACCGTACTCATCACCCAGTGCTTTCATGGCCCGGCGAAACTGGCCAACCACAGGCTCGGCGGCCTCTTCGCGACCCAACAGCTTGCCGATATTCAACACAGTGCGGGGAATATCGTCCAGGTGGCGGGGCTTGTTGACATAGACATTAAGTCCCAGGGATTTGAGCCGGTTGATCATGCTCTCCCCATTGCCGCTCAGCCATACCAACACCAGATCCGGCTGATATTGCAGCAGGGCCTCATAATTGATTTTATTGTTGGAGCCAATCACCGGCAGGGCTTTTGCCGCTGCGGGGAAATCGCTCCAGGCCACGGTAGCGGTCATCTGGTCCCCACCACCCACGGCATACACCAGCTCGGTCAGGTGCGGCGCCATGGTGATCACCCGTTGGGCCGGGCCCTCGAGCACAAGCTGTTCACCGATATCATCCTGAACACGGATTTCTGCAGACACCGCAGCTCCACACAGTGCCAACAACAGTGCAAGCAGGGTTCGTGGCATCTCAGGCAATCACCAGTGGCGTGCCCGTCAACGGGTTGATACCGATGGACACATCCACATTGAAGACCTGCTTGATCGTCATGGCTGTGAGTACCTGTTGCGGCGAACCGCAGGCGGCAATCCGCCCACAGCTCAATACCAGCAACTGGTCGGCACAGCGAGCTGCCATATTCAGATCGTGAATCACCACCAGTACGCCAACCCCCTGGGCGGCAAAGCTGCGCATATTGGCAATGGTCAGTTGCTGGTGTGCGAGATCAAAAGAGGAGGTGGGCTCGTCGAGTATCAGCACCCGGGCATGGTCGGCCACCGGCTCCCAGATCTGGGCCAGTACCCGAGCCAGCTGAACGCGTTGTTTTTCACCGCCGGACATGTGGGTATAAAAGCGTTTGTCCAGATAACTGCCATCCACAGCCGCCAGGGCTGCATCGACAATGGCGGTATCGCGGACCAGTCCGGTGGCGTGGGGAATGCGGCCCATCATCACCACCTCCCGGGCGGTAAAGGGAAAATCGAGCCTCGAACTCTGCGGTAGCACGGCCATGACGCTGGCCAGTTGTGTTGGCGACCAGTCCCCCAGTGGCTGGCCACTCAGCGCAATATTGCCCGCCGTGGGCCGCTGTTCGCCAGTCAGCAGGCGCAACAGGCTGGTTTTACCGGCCCCATTGGGACCAATAATGGCCGTGACCTTGCCCGGTTCCACGCGTAAATCGATATCCCGCAGCAGCGAAAACCCGGCGATGGAAAATGACAGACCCTGTGCTTCCAGCATCGCGCTAACTCACCAGATCCCGGCGCTGCCGGAGCAACAGGGCAACGAAGAATGGTGCCCCCAGCAGGGCCGTGATCACCCCGGTGGGCAATTCAGCTGGCGACATCAGGGTCCGGGCCCCGGTATCCGCCAGCAACAGCAACACCGCCCCCAACAGGGCAGAACCGGGAATCAGGTAACGGTGATCGGGCCCGATCAGCAACCGCACCAGATGGGGCACAATCAGCCCCACAAAAGCGACCACACCCGACACCGCCACCGCCACACCAACCCCGAGTGCCGTCAGTACGATCAATCGCCGTTTCAGCTGCTCGACGCCAATCCCCAGATGGCGGGCCTCGGATTCTCCCAGCAACATGGCATTCAGAGCGCGACCTTCGCGCGGCAGGACCAATACCAGCGGTATCACCACCGCGGCAATCACCATCACACGGTGCCAACTGGCACTGTCCAAGTTGCCCATTTGCCAGAGACTGATGCGACGCAGCATTTCATTGTCGGCGAAAAAACTGAACAGGCTGGTTACCGCCCCCGCCAGTGCCGTAATGGCAATTCCGGCCAGCAACATGGTGGATACGGAGGTGCCGGTTACCGAGGTTGCCAGCCGGTAAACGACGGCTGTGGCAGCCATACCGCCAAGAAAGGCACCGATCGCAATGGCTGGCAGCCCCAACCCGGAACCCAGGAAGCCAAAACCACCGAAGAAAATTACACAACTGGCGCCTACCGAGGCGCCACTGGAAACGCCGATCAGGGAGGGATCGGCCAGTGGATTGCGAAACAGACCCTGCATCACGGCACCACAACTGGCCAGGCAGGCGCCGACCAGAGCCGCCAGCAATACCCGTGGCAGACGGATCAGTTCCAGCACGCGGCCGTCCATATCCTGATCAGCAGACCAGAGCGTCAGCAGTTTTACCGGGGCAATCTGTACCGGACCCACGAGCAAGCCAAGCAATACAGCCAGCACCAGCAAAACCAGGGCAACCACCATAAAGGCCCGCGGGGGAAGACGATGCAACGCGCAGCTCCTCGGTCGGCCCGTCAGAAGTCCACACCGCGTCGCGCCATAATACCGGCGCGATAGGCGTGCTTGACATCCCGTATCTCCGAGACGGTATCCGCCAGCGCCTGCAGCCCGGCCCCGCCACCGCGGCCGGTTACCACCACACTCTGGCTGAACGGTCGGTTGCGCAATGCATCCAGCACTTCGGCCTCATCGAGATACTGAAAACTGAGCATGTAGGTCAGCTCATCCAGCACCACCAGATGGAAACTTTCATCCGCCAGCATTCGCTTGGCCACCAGCCAGGTGCGAAGGGCGGCCTCCATATCACCCTGGCGATCCTGGGTGTTCCAGGTAAAACCGGTGCCCATCTGGTAGAAGTCCACTTCCGGGCACTTTTCCTGCAGGTAAAGCTCTTCCCCCGAGAGTTGCTCGCCCTTGATGAATTGCACCACGCCCACCTTGTAGTGATAGCCCAACGCCCGCATCACCATGCCAAAGGCAGAGCTGGATTTACCCTTGCCATCACCTGTGAGCAAAACCATCACACCGCGCTCCTGGTCTGCGGCCGCTATACCGGCGTCCACTTTTTCCTTGAGCTTCTGCATCTTCTGCTGGTGTTTGTCTGTCATTGCATGTCCTCAGGGGGTGTTCGGAATTTTCACTGCGCCCATCATACCCTGCGGCAGTGGATGAATTTCGGGGTGCAGCAGATTGGCCAGTATTTCCAGACTGTCCACCAGCCGGGGGCCGGGTCGGCTGAAATAACTGTTGCCGTCTACCATATAGACCTGACCGGACTCTGTCGCAGGCAACATACCGTAACCTGACCTGCCCGTCAGCAGGGGAATATCCAGGGCCGTGCGCTGCAAGTCAAATCCGCACAGCGAAACCACCACCACATCCGGTACCGCGGCCACCAACTCCTCCCAGGAGCGGCGGCGGGATGGCCGCTGCTGTTCGCCAAAACAGGGAATGCCACCGGCCAGCTCGATCAGCTCCGGGTACCAGTGCCCACCATCATAGATCGGGTCAAGCCACTCCAGAATGGCCACCCGGGGACGCAGTGCCGACACAGCCGCCGTCCGCGCCGCCACCCGATCGACCCGGCGGCAGAGCTCGGCGTGATAGGTAGCGGCCGCCGCGGTACAACCCGCCGCCTCACCCACCAGCAACACCGTATCCAGAACATCCCGCAAACAGGCTGGCTCCAGATTGATCACCCGGACATTACCGGGCAATTGACAGGCCATGTCGTTCACCTCACCGGCAGAGACCGCACAGACATCGCAAAGGGCCTGCGTGACGATCAAATCAGGGGCAAGCTGCCGTAGCACCGGCTCGTTCAGGCTGTACAGCGCCGTGTCCGTTTCCAGCTGGTCGCTCACCAGCGTATCAATCTCACTACTGGCAAGCCCCTTGGGAATCCTGGAGGCAGTCACCACGGGCAATCCCACCACGTCGGGTGGATAATCACACTCATGGGTGACCCCCACCAGGCTGTCGCGGAGGCCGATGCCACAGATGATCTCTGTGGCGCTGGGCAACAGCGAGACAATCCTCAAGCCACCACCGCCGTCAGGTCGGTGTAAACAAATCCCTCGCGGATGACTGTTTCACCCACGGCAACCCGTATCGGCCATTTGAACATCGGTCCACTCCAGGCAAAGCTGTGGAATTCACCATTCTCCCCACAGGGATCAACCGTTGCCGGTAACTTCGCCAGAAAATCCAGATCGAACGCGGCGCCCGCCAGTGACTGGGGCATCCTGGCGGGATCTAGGCAGGTGACAGCGGCCTGCAGGCCGCCGCTGATCATGGTCAGGGCCAACTGATCCGTCGGCGTGCCCCAGATTGGAAACAGCACGTCGAGTCCGGTCTGCGCCATACGGCTTTCGCGGTAGGCGCGAATGTCCTCCAGAAACAGATCGCCGAAGGCAATCGCATCCGGTACGAATCGCTGCATGGCTTCATCCAGCCCGGCACGCATGGCCTGCTCATACTGTTCGTTGCTGCACGGCCACGGCAGAGGAATTTCAACCAGCGGCAACCCGGCAGCCTGCGCCTGGGCGCGCACCAGGGTCAAGCGAACACCGTGGATGGCCGAGCGGGCAAATGCCTGATTGTAGGTGGTCAACAACCCGACAACCTCCACGGTGGGATCCCGCTGCAACTGATAAAGTGTCCAGGCGGAATCCTTGCCGCTGCTCCAAGACAACAACACCCGGGTTTTGCCGGGTCTGCTCAAATCGGTCACGACAACCTGCCCTCCTGATCCGGTGACTTATTGGTTGAAACTGTAGCGAACACCGACCATGGCGCCAAAACCGAGCGACTCATAGCCAAAAACTTCCTCATAATCCTCATCCAACAGATTTTCCAGCCGGGTATAAACGGTCAGTGATTTGCTCGCCTGATACTGGGCACTCAGATTCACCAGTGTATAGTCATCCAGCTCAACACGCGCCGAAGGCTGCGGCCAAGGCGGGAAATACTGGTCATCCTGGTGGCCATTGTACTGGGCATTGAGGACAATATTGAGGCGCTCGGCCACCTGCCAGTTCAGCGTGGTGCTACCGAGATGGCGCGGGCGGCGCAATTCATCCACATCCCGGCCGCCACTGTTAGGTTCGGTGGCATCCGTGTAGGTATAACTGCCCTTGAGGGACAGGGTCTGTGTCAGGCTGGCATCAAAGGTCAGCTCCACACCCTGCCGGTCGCTGTTACCATCGACATTTTCTGCGGTGAAGGCAAAGGCAACCGGATCATAGACAAACCCGTTGATTTCATTTTCCAGGCGGGCACGAAAATAGGTCAGGCCGAGCATCAAGCGGCCATCAAACAGCGACTGATCGACACCCATGTCCCAACTGGTGGATTTTTCCGGACGCAGATCGGGGTTGCCGATAAAGTTGGTATAGAAGCCAAAGCGCTCTGAAAAGGTGGGATTTTTCACCGCTGTGCCCCAGCTGGCACGCAAACGCGTGGCCGATTCGGGGATGCGGTAACTGGCATCAAAGCGCCGCGTGTAGGCATTCTGAAACTCGCTGTTGTCATCGTGACGCACACTGGCACCCAGGGTCAGGTCATCCCACAGCACCACCCGGTACTCCAGTGCCACACTGTCGGTTTCGCGGCTCTGGTTCTGATTCGGGTCGCCAAAGAGAATCGGGCCTCGCTGGCGGAAATCCTCGGTTTCCCGTTCCAGCAGCAGCGACAGGCGCTGGGCCTGCTCATCCCAACTGAAACTGGTGATATAGCTGTACTGTTTTTTTCGCGTGGCGTTCGAGCCAGTGCTCTCGCCATCGGTATAGTTTTCATTGTTGTGGCGGCTGACCGCCAGAGCGACCCGATGCTGCCAGCGATCATCCAGCAGGGACAAATCCGCCTGGGCGCGTATAAAACGCTGACGGAAATCCGACTCAAGATCGCCGTCCTCCGGCAAACCGGTGATCAGGTCATCAATGCCATCAAATTCATTTTCGCCCTCTGTCTGGCGGGCCGTCAGGGACAGTCCCAGGTTGTCCAGCGGTCGCCAGCCGGCATTAAGATTAAGGGTGCTGTTGCGATAACCGTCATCTTCACTGCCGGAACGGGAAATGTTGTCGCCGTCGGATGACAGGTGTGATCCACTGAGATTGAAGTGGGCCGTTCCGACACTGGCCCCGAGCGTAAAGCCGGTATGATTGATGCCGTGGCTACCGCCCTCGGAGAAGACCTGTGCCTGAAAGGGCTCCTCCGTCTGGCGGGTAATAATATTGATCACCCCCGCCACCGCATCGCTGCCCCAAAGGGCGCTCTGTGCACCGCGCACCACTTCGATCCGCTCGATTCCGGCGGTGGACATATGAGCCCAGTTAAATTCGTCGGCCTGGCCACCATCGTTCACTTCTACGCCATCCACCAACACCAGCACATGGTTGCCTTCGGCACCACGCATTCTCAACTGGGTCGTGGAACCGAGCGGGCCGCTTCGGTTGATGGCGACACCGGGCACATCGCGCAACAGGTCACTGACTACAGCGGCGCCACTGGTTTCGATATCCCGGGCGGAAATAACATGAATGGCGTTACCGGTCTGCTGCAACTGAACCGGTGCCAGAGACGCGGTGACCACGACCTCCTGAAGATTATTCTTACCGGTTTCAGCGTCAATTGCTGTTTCTGTGGCCTGAGCGCTGGCACAGGAAATGACAAGGAGTGCCAGGCAACTGGCGGAGGGACGTTTTTTCATTGACAGGTCTCCGGCGTTCGACCCCGAACGCGTGCTGAGTGAGATCAGTCCACGGAGTTATCATTGGCGATGGAACAGAAAAACTGTCGACACCAACGCAACCACACCCCGTGGTTCGTTTGCGTAGCGACAGGCCGGTCTCCGGACTCATGAGCGGTTTCCCCTGCCAGATCGCCTTCCCATGCATATGCACAGTGGCTGTGTGATCTGGCTTTTGAACCCGTACTGCGGGTTCACTCAATTACCGTTGCGGGGGCAGTGTCGGGTTTGCCTTTGACTGGCGTCATGTAGCGCACCGACTTCCCGTTTCACTCGACGCACTGAACGCTGCGTCGAGAACCTGTTGCCTAAGCAAGGTGGAGGAATTTACGCCCGGAGCCGGGCAAAGTCAATTTGGGTTTTGCATGAGAGACGCGGGCAGGGAGGCATTAGCCAAGGGCATCCAGCGCATCGGTCAGCTTGCGCACCGGTATCACCTCCATCCCCCTAATCGGCTGGCGAGGGGCATTGCCAAAGGGAATAATCGCTCGCGTGAAGCCGTGTTTGGCGGCCTCTCGCAGTCGTTCCTGACCGTTTTGCACCGGCCTGATCTCACCGGACAGCCCCACCTCACCGAAGACCACCAGATCGCGGGGCAGCGGATGGTCGCGGAAGCTGGAAATAACCGCCAGGATCAGCGCCAGATCGGCACTGGTCTCCAATACCTTGACACCACCCACCACATTCACAAAGACGTCCTGATCACCGACCATGATTCCGCCGTGACGGTGCAACACCGCCAGCAGCATCGCCAGGCGATTGTGCTCCAGCCCCACGGTCACGCGCCTCGGATTGCTCAGGTGACTGTCATCCACCAGCGCCTGCAGCTCCACCAACAGGGGCCGGGTGCCCTCCCAGACCACAATGACCACGCTGCCGGAAGCCACCTCATCACCCCGTTGTAAAAAGATGGCAGACGGGTTTGCCACTTCGCGCAGCCCCTTGTCGGTCATGGCAAACACGCCCAACTCATTGACCGCACCGAAACGATTTTTGTGACTGCGCAGGGTGCGAAAATGACTGTCGCTGGTCCCCTCTAACATCAGCGAGCAATCGATCATGTGTTCCAATACCTTGGGACCGGCCAGACTGCCATCCTTGGTGACATGACCCACCAGCAACAGCACTGTGCCCGTCTGTTTCGCGTAGCGAACCAGCATCGCGGCACATTCCCGCACCTGCGAAACGCTGCCGGGGGCCGAGGAGATTTCTTCAAGCTGCATGACTTGAATGGAATCAACCACCAGGATCTTCGGTTGCACTCGCGCGGCAGTGGCACAGACCGTTTCCACGGAGGTTTCCGCCATGATCTGCAACCGGTTGACCGGCAGACCCAGGCGATGGGCCCGCATGGCGACCTGTTGCGGGGATTCTTCACCGGTGACATAGAGCGCCACCTGACTCTCCGCCAGTTTGCAGAGGGTTTGCAGCAGCAAGGTGCTTTTGCCCGCGCCCGGCTCGCCACCCACCAGAATGCAGGATCCGGGCACCAGCCCACCACCCAGCACCAGATCCAGCTCCTGACTACCCGCGCTGATACGGGGAATATCGGCCAGATCGATTTCCGCCAGCGTGTTCACCACACCGTCGGCAGCCCCGGCAAAGCCACCGCCACTGCGGCTACCCGAGGTGACAACAGCGCCGAGACGCACTTCAGTCAACGTATTCCATGCACCGCAGTCGGGGCACTGCCCCTGCCATTTGGTGTAATCCGCACCACAGTCGTTACAAACATAGGCGGTGGTTTTCTTTCTGGCCAAGTAACAATCTCCCGAAAATGCTTTTCAGTCTACCATGTGATACCCCCCGATCAGGGGGTTTGACCGTGGGGATATCAGTGAAACTGCAGTGTGGCACGCAAAAATGTCCGCGTTTCAAAACGGTTGGCCTGCTTGAACTCGACGTAATCGCCACCGAGGTTCTGACCGATCAATTCCAGCTTCAGGTCAGCATTGCGCAGCGGGAACTGGCGGGCAATCCGCACATCAAGCCGTCGATAGGCATCGGTTTCGGAGCCCCACAGAATCCAGACCATATCGTCGAGATAGTAATAACCGGCACTCACCTGCCAGTGGCGACCGAAATCATGGGACATCAACAGACTGGCGGTATGGCGTGGTGTCGCTGACGTTTGATAGAGGCTGCGAAAGGCCATCGGCAAACTGGACTGATCAGCGTCGGCGTAAGCATAGGACAACCAGAAGCGAGTGCGATCGGATGCCAGCCAGCGCGCACCAGTTTCAAACCCGTCGATATCGGTACTGCCGCCATTGATGTCTAGGATTGCGCCCTGATTAAAAATTGATGCCACCTCCGGGTAAGCGGGATCCCAGACAAATTCAATCTCGTCTTCAAACTCTTCGCGGTAGAATTTCACCTCGGCGGTCAACCGCTCATCCAGCCAATTGCCGATATAACCCAATTCGTAACTGCGCAGCCGTTCTGCATCGATCGGCTCCGGTGCTATCTGAACAGTTTCGATCTCGGTACCGTCGTTCAGCCGCACGGCAATATTGTGAAAATTCTCCACCAGAAATGGTTGCCGCCAGCTCTCCGCAACCGAGACCCGGAACATATGTCCCTCAATCGGGGTGAAGTTCAGGCCCAACCGCCAGGACAGCTCACCGGGATTGATGTTGTTCTTTTCGTATATGGCACCGGCGTTCAACAACAGTTGATCAGTCAACCGGTACTCGATATTACCCTGCGCCCGATAGGTCTCCATGGCCTGCCACTCTTTTTGGCCGACGATTTCCAGGCTATTGACCATATCCTTGCGATAACCCAGGCCCCAGGCAATCCGGTAGCGCTGTCCATTTAACAGTTGCTGAAACTCGATATCGCGCCGGTTGACCTGATAGTCAAAGGTGCGACCAATCACCTCCTGTTCCTGTTGACCGGGGATCACCCCACCAATATCGGCGGGATCGACCCCCAGTAAGTCCGACAGTAGCCCGGCAGAAAATTTATCGTTTTCTTCACCGGAGCTGAAGCCGAACTGCAGATACCAGGCACTGCCAGGGTCCGTGGTGCGGGTCAGACGGAGGCTGCCATATTGCTCGCTGGCTTCCTTGGTGCCGACAGGATCCACAGAGACACCATTGCCGCCACGACCCCAGGGGCCCTCGGCGTAACCCAGTTGAAAATCCAGGGAAGTTTCAGGCGTCGCCTGAAAAGTCCCCTGAAAGCGACCGGAACGAGCGATCGACTCGTCATTGACACCGCGGAAGCCATCGGTGTTGAAGTAACTGAGGGAAGCCCGGTAATCCAATTGATCACCGCTATGGGCATAGCGTGCGGCAAGCAGACTGGTGTCGCGGCTGCCTGTCGTTGCGCTGAACCGCCAGCCGGGATTGTGGTAGGGTTTCTGGGTCACAATATTGATGACGCCAACGAAAGCATTGGAGCCGAAGGAAACACCCGCCGGACCGCGAACCACCTCTATCCGCTCAATGTCATCGACAGTGATTCCCAGCCGATCCCAATCCACCAGCCCAAACAGTGATCCCACCACCACACGACCGTCGAGCAAAACCTGCATACGCCGCGAGAGACCGTCGGACTGACCGTGATAGGTCACCGATGCATGGTGATCACGCCAGCTGAGTCCGACCTGAAAGCCCGGCACAAGGCGCAGCAAATCGGGAATTTCGATAAATCCGGACGCTTCAATCATGGATCGGTCAACAACCGAAACGGCCATGGAGGTATCGGTCACTGACTGGGGCAGTCGTGTGACAGACAAAGCCACCGGAATGTCTGCGATCAGATCATCCTCAGTATAACCCTCGACCGAAGCGGCCAATACCGGCAGCCATTTGAGCGACAACAGGACACAACAAAGCCAGCTTGCTGGTCGCCTTCCTACCAAACTGACCTGCTTCGGAACCATTCCATTGCCACCTTGCTGTTTGTTGTTTTTTTTGAAGCGCTATTGTAACGATGCGGCAACCACATAGAAAACCACCTCTGAGCGAATGCGACCGATAAACTTGCCCACCGCTTTCTGATAGAGTGTCAGCATGTCACTGCTCCCGGAAAAACCGCTCATTATTTCTCCCTCCCTGGCCGCTACCATTGGCCTGGAGGAGACAGTTTTACTGCAATTACTCAATGAGCTGATGTGTCATGGCAAGCCCGAACGGCAGGGCGACTACGAGTGGCTCAATATCGATAGCGGGCAACTGCAGAAATTTACCCCCTTTTGGTGTCTCGCTGACCTGCAACGAGTCGTCGGCAATCTTCGGGACAAGGGCATTCTGCTGGTAGCATCGCCCCCCCTGACCGAGGGCAATCTATTGCGCTTTGCCTTTAATGAGCAGTGTGCCGGCAATACCAATACAACGAAGCACGGCGAATTTCCCGCCACACTTCCGGCAACCCCGGCACACCAAAGTACCCGGCCCATACCCCCTGACTGGCGACCGGAAAATGACGTTCTGCAACAACTGGCCCAGTACAACATTCCAGCGGCGTTCATTGCCGACCAGTTGCCGGAGTTCATTACTTACTGGACGGAGCGTGGCGAGCCGCGCTACAGCTGGGGCTCAAAATTTATCAAGCATGTACTGCGTCTCTGGCGGGCACAGCAGACGGAAACGGCCAAGCGCGGTCAGGACACGCTTATGAGCCGGGACTGGCAACCCTCACAGGATGCCATGGATATTCTTACCCAACAGGCGGCCATCAACCGTAATTTTGTCGAGGACGCCATCCCCGAGTTTGTCCTCTACTGGCTGGAGCGGGGCGAATCCTCCAGCACCTGGAACAGCCGCTTTATCATGCATGTGAAACGCCAATGGGCCAGATTCACACACACGATGGAGCAGGACACCATGCCCCGCCCACTGGCGGCGGACTGGCAGCCCAGGGAAGAGCTTTTTGAGGTGCTGACGTTGGCGAATATCCCACGCGATTTTGCCAAACGCCTGGTACCGGAATTTGTTTTGTACTGGCGAGATAGCGGCCAGCTCTATGGCTCCTGGAACACCAAGTTCCTGCAGCAGGTAAAACGGGAATGGTCGCGTCACCAAACACATACCCAGGACTCAAGCGATGGAAAACAACAACGATCTGATCGACCAGGCAGTACGCGGAGTCGCACCCTCGTCGACGAACTCAGTGACCGCAGCTGGGCGACCCCCTGAGCGCCCAGAACCCCTGCCGGAACATCTGGTAGACACCATCAATCAGGTGTTCGCCCTGTTTCGGCTGAACTTTCACAACCAGTTCTACAGTGCCTACTCCGATACCGATCTGCTCAATCAGGCAAAACGCCTGTGGCTGGACGCATTGGCACACTTCGATCGGGATCAGATTCTGCTGGGCGCCAAACGGGTGATCGAAACATCCGACTATCTGCCCACGCTGAATCGCATGCTGCAATGTTGTGAGGCCTGTCAGAACCCGGCGGGGCTGCCCTCGCCGCGCAGTGCGTATCTCGAAGCCTGCAATGCGCCCTCTCCAAAAGCGGCTCATCACTGGTCTCACCCGGTGGTCTATCACGCCGGACTGGCCACTGGCTGGTACCTGTTGGCCCATGAGGCAGAGACGGTCAGCTACCCCCTGTTTCTCGATCATTATCGGCGGCTATGTCGCGAACTTGGCAAGGGTCGGCAGTTGGCCTTACCGGATCCCGCAGGGGAAGCAACGGAGAAACCGCCGTTGAGTCGCGAAGTGTCGCGGCAACGACTGGCAGAACTGAAAGCTGATTTAAAGCTCGATGAATAACCCAGCTGGACTGATTCCATGACCGCTCCGGACCCCCGGTTTTTTCGTAACAGCACTGCGCGGCGGATGTCGAAAACCATCCTCAATGGCTTCCGCAGCTATTTTGCCGATTACCTGAATATGACTCTCGGCGCCAAGGCGCGCTTTGAAAAAGCCGACTGGCATGCAGTGCAGAGCGCCAACGTGGACCGACTGGAACTCTACAAGACCAAAGTGCGCCAGGTATCGGAGCTGCTCGCCACGGTGACCAATAAGGATATTACCGATCTGGAATTATGGCGCCAGGCAAAGGCTGTCTATACCCAACTGGTTTTCAACTTCCCCAATTACGAAATTGCCGAGACTTTTTTCAATTCCGTATTTGGCTGCATCAATGATCACGACAAGATTGACGATGATCTGATCTACGTACTGTCTTCACAAATGGCGTCGATACCGGAAGCGGAATACAGCATTTACGTGCGCTATGAGGGTATTGACGATATCGCCGCCGTGTTTGAGCAGATTCTGCTGGATGCAGAGTTCTCTACGCCACCGGAAAACCTCACCAGGGATGTGAACTTCATCGTGCAGGAATTTAACGAGCAGCTACTGCCCCACCTGAAGAATCCGGTTTCGGCACTGAAATTTGATACGCTTGACTCGGTGTTTTATCGCAGCAAGGCGGCCTATATCGTCGGTCGCATCATCGACGGCGACCGGCTTTTTCCACTGGTGCTGCCCGTACTGAACAATGAAAAAGGCGGCCTGTTTATTGATACAGCCATTTTCAACAAGGAAGAGATGAGCGTGGTGTTCAGTTTTACCCGAACCCACTTCATGGTGGATGCCCCACTGCCCTACCTCTATCTGCATTTTTTAAAGCAATTGATGCCCCACAAGGGCGACAACGAAATCTACACGTCCATCGGTTTTCCCAAACACGCCAAGACAGAATTTTACCGGGAATTTGTCAGTCACCTGAGGAACTCTCAGGATCAGTTTGTCATTGCACCGGGCATCAAGGGGATGGTGATGTCGGTATTCACGCTGCCGTCCTACGATATCGTCTTTAAAATCATCAAGGATCGCTTCGATCCACCCAAGGAGGTCACCCACGAAATCGTGCGGGAAAAGTACAACATGGTCTCCCGGCACGACCGTATCGGGCGGATGGCCGATACCCAGGAGTTTGCCAATTTTTCATTTCCGGTGGATCGCTTCTCCGACGAACTGCTCGCCGAGTTACAGAAAGTCGCACCCTCCCTGCTGACCTTCGAGGGAGACCGGCTGATCATCAAGCACCTCTACACCGAGCGCCGCATGACACCGCTCAACATCTACCTGCAGCGGGCTGATGAACAACAAACCTGTAACATCATCGAAGAATACGGCAACGCCATCAAACAACTGGCGGCGGCAAATATTTTTCCGGGTGACATGCTGCTGAAAAATTTCGGGGTCACCCGCCACAACCGGGTGGTGTTTTACGATTACGATGAAATCTGCCCATTGACCGAGTGTCACTTCAGGCGCATCCCTCAACCGAAGACTGACGAGGAGGAGATGTCTGCCACCCCCTGGTATACCGTGGGCACCAACGATATTTTTCCAGAGGAATTCCGGTTATTCTTCTCCGGCAATCCCGTTGCCCGGGAAGCCTTTCAAGCGCTGCACAGCGATATCTATGATGTGGAATTCTGGTGGGGGCTGCAGGAACAAATTCGCAACGGCAAAATTGTCGATGTATTTCCCTACCGTCGCAAACGACGCTTTGATCGCGCCCGGTAACACGCTCCTAACCCCTCAATTATTCAACCAATTTGATACGTTAAAAAAACGCAGCTTGGTAAAAGCTGCGTTTTTGGGGGCCGGGGCTTGCAAAAATTGAAAGAGGAGCAGTCAATCACTACAAGTGTCGGAATTCACTATTTTCTCAACTGCCGGTAAAGCAACAAGATCAGAATGGCGCCCACCGTGGCCGTAGCAATACTGGCTAAACTGAAACCACCCGCACCACCAAAGCCCAGTAGCGAACCAATCCAGCCACCGACAAAAGCGCCGGCAATACCCAACAGCACCGTGAGAATAAACCCACCACCATCCCTGCCCGGCATGATCCATTTGGCAAGAATTCCAGCCACTAGGCCAAGTACGATCCAGGAAAGAATACCCATATATGCCTCTCTATTTATAGAACAAAAAAGGCCCCTTCACAGGGGCCTTGAGCATTGACCTTCAAGCGTTTTCGGCCGCCGGGTACAAGTGCACATCGCGCTGCGGGAAGGGAATGGAAATCTCTTCCTTATCAAAGCGTTTCTTGATGGCTTCTGTGAGATCCCAGTAGACCCCCCAGTAATCACCCGTGGCAACCCAGGGCCGGACTATCAGATTGACACTGCTGTCCGCCAGCTGGGTAACCGCGATATTCGGCGCCGGATCTGCCAGCACACGCTCATCCGCTTCGACCACTTCACGCAGCACCGCCTTGGCCTTGTCGATGTCATCGCCGTAACTGATACCGATAACCAGGTCGACCCGGCGGGTATCGTGGGTGGAGTAGTTGGTAATGGTGCCGCTCATCACCTGGCCATTGGGAATCACAATCCGCTTGTTGTCCGGGGTGTTCAGCTCGGTAGTAAATACCAGTATTTTCGACACCGTACCACCGACACCGGCCACTTCAACATAGTCTCCAACACGAAAGGGACGAAAAATCAGAATCAGTACACCGGCGGCAAAATTGGCCAGCGAGCCCTGTAAAGCCAGGCCAACGGCGAGACCGGCGGCACCCACCACGGCCACCAGGGAGGCCGTGTGTATACCCAGCTGACCCAGTGCTGCAATACAGACAAAGGTCAAAAGTGCGTAGTAAACCAGCGTAGAGACAAACTGCTGAATCGCCACATCCATGTCTTTCTTTTTCATCAAACCGGCTACCAGGCCCCTCAGCCAGCCAGCCAGAAATTTACCCACAAAAAAGATAACGGCTGCCATAACAACCTTCAGGCCATAAAAAATAATGGCATTTCCTATCGTTTCCATCACACGCTCCATTAAGTAAAAAATCAGTTCTGACTGTGACCAGTCTCCGCTAACTGCGATTCAGCCAGGTCGTTGTTATATCGCAATACAATGCGCTGAGAACAGAACAGCGCTGGCAATTCAATCAACGTAATCAAAAGTAACAAGCCAAGCCCCCAGCGCCATTGACCAGTGAGCAGGCAAGCCAGACCGACCAGAAAAACAGCCAGATTGACTGCACCGCGAAACCAGCGCCTGAGGTAAAAATGATGCAACCCGGCGATAAACAAATAGTTCAGCACCGCATAGCTGTCCGGATCTTTGAGACGCCTCGCCATGCGCCCGTGAAAAACCCTGCGCTGCTCTGCGGGAAGTTCCGCAATTCGGTTGCGAAGCCGGTCCTCCCGGCATTGTTCGTCGCGGAGAGCCACCGGTTATTTGCCCAGGGTAACGATGACGGTTTCACGTGCCCAGAACAACCAGAGACGACGGCTTTCCACCACCTGGAAAACCAACTGCCAGCCCTCAGCCGCCTGCTCGTTGAGGACCGTTTCCATTTTTTTCAGGGGAAAGCCGGAGGCACCGAGAAAAATCGTTCCCAGGGCGCCCTCGCTGATTGCCATCACCTTGTATTGACTGAATGCCATGCGAACTTCCTGTCACCCCCCTGCCAATCTTCGGTTCAGGCCAACGTCACCCAAAGCGCATGCAGGATACCCGGCACCCAGAAGCACAGGCAGAGCACAATATTGATCACCAGATCCTTACCGGCTCCCTTTTTCAGGAACACGGCCAGTGGTGGCAGTAACAGCGACGCAATAACCAGCAACACCTTATTATTATCCATCTGTTCATCCTCTGGACGAGATTTATACGGTGGGCAGCAGCCCCGCTCTAACCACTTCAAATATAGTGAAAATCACTCAGCCGGTAAACAGCAAAGTGAGCAACGCGACCAAACCGGCGTTAATCATTACCGGCCACCTCCACCCTGTCCACTTTCTGGAAGCCCCGGGGCAGTTTATTGCCACGGCGGCCGCGCTCTCCGCGATAATGCTCAAGATCGCTGGCCCTGATGTTCAGATGACGTTTACCCGAGAACACCAGCAATTGCTGCGCCGGGGTCACGACCGCCACCGCCACCATAAACTCTTCCCGGGACTGAACTCGGGAGGAGGGTATACTGAGGATCTTGTTTCCCTTGCCTCGCGCCAAACGGGGGAGCTCTGCCAGTGGAAACGCCAACATACGGCCTTCGTTGCTGACAGCCACCACCAGACTGTTTTCACGGTCAGAAATCGCCACCGGCTTGATGACCCGACCACCCTTGGGAATCGTCAGGGTCGTTTTACCCGCCCGGTTTTTACTGTGCAGGTCTGCCAGATTGGCCATAAAACCGTAACCGGCATCAGTGGCCATCAGTACCTGTTGCGAATCATCGCCCATTATCACGCTCACAAAACCGGCGCCGGAAGGGGGATTAAGGCGACCGGTGACGGGCTCACCCTGCCCCCTCGCCGAGGGCAGGTTGTGGACCGCCAGCGAATAGGTTCGACCGGTGGAATCCAGTAAAACCACTGACTGATTACTGCGCCCCCTGGCCGCACAGAGAAAGCGATCGCCGGATTTATAGCTGAGTGATGCACCATCGACCTCATGGCCTTTGGCAGCGCGTATCCAGCCTTTTTCCGATAACACCACCGTGACCGGTTCGGACACCAGCAGTTCGGTTTCAGAAAATGCCTTGGCTTCTTCGCGGCGGGTCAGTGGTGAACGGCGTTCATCACCGAATTCATCGGCCACGACCAGCAGTTCATTGCGCACCAGGGTCTTGAGACGCTTTGCAGAACCGAGAATTTTTTCCAGCTCGAGTTTTTCCGCCGCCAGCGCTTCCTGCTCGGCACGTATGCGAACCTCCTCCAATCGGGCCAACTGACGCAGCTTGGTATCGAGAATGTACTCTGCCTGGATATCACTGAGACTAAAACGCTGGATCAATACCGGTTTTGGCTCATCCTCACTGCGAATAATGTGAATCACTTCATCGATATTCAGAAAGGCGATCAACAGGCCTTCCAGCAGGTGCAGCCGGTGGTCCACCTTGTCCAGCCGGAACTGCAACCGACGGCGCACGGTATCCATGCGGTAGGCGAGCCACTCGGTAAGAATTTTATTGAGGGGCTTCACTTCGGGGCGACCGTCCACTCCGATCATATTGAGGTTAACCCGATAGTTCTTTTCCAGGTCCGTGGTGGCAAACAAATGCTGCATCAACCCGTCCAGATCAACCCGGTTGGAGCGGGGTACAATCACCAGCCTGGTCGGATTCTCGTGATCGGACTCATCGCGCAAATCCGCAACCATCGGTAACTTTTTGGCCTGCATCTGGGCGGCAATCTGTTCCAGAACCCGGGCGCCAGATACCTGAAAAGGCAGGCCGGTGACGATAATATCGCCCTGTTCCGACTGCCAGACAGCGCGCATTTTCAGGCTGCCCCGGCCGGTCTCATAGGTTTTCAGGATATCCTCCCGGGGCGTAATCACTTCCGCTTCGGTGGGATAATCCGGTCCCTGTATATGCTCACACAATTCCGCCGTGGTAGCGCCTGGCTGATCCAGTAAATGTACGCAGGCACTGATTAACTCCCGCAGGTTGTGCGGTGGAATGTCTGTAGCCATGCCCACAGCAATACCGGTCGTACCATTCAATAACACATGGGGGGCGCGTGCCGGCAGTGTGATGGGCTCATCGAGGGTACCGTCAAAATTGGCTTTCCAGTCAACCGTACCCTGAGCCAACTCCGACAACAGCAGCTCGGCAAAATGCGCCAGCTTCGATTCCGTATAACGCATTGCAGCAAAGGATTTTGGGTCATCGGATGAACCCCAGTTACCCTGGCCGTCCACCAGGGGATAGCGGTAGGAGAACGGCTGCGCCATCAATACCATCGCCTCATAGGCCGCGCTGTCCCCGTGGGGATGGAATTTACCGATGACGTCACCCACGGTGCGGGCGGATTTCTTGTGCTTGGCCGTGGATTTGAGCCCCAGCTCACTCATGGCATAAATGATTCGCCGCTGAACCGGCTTCAGGCCATCACCGATATGCGGCAATGCCCGATCGAGAATCACATACATGGAGTAATCAAGGTAGGCTTTTTCGGTATAGCTGCGCAGCGGTATCTGTTCAATCGCCGGATTAATGATGGTGGTCTCTGTCATAAATTTTACTGCTCGTGCGGTGACAACGGGTTTGCGGTTATGGATTACTGGCCAACGGTAATGGACATCTCCGGGCGCAGGGTACTGGTCTGATCAAGTTTTCCAGTACAGAGGACCATCTGCCCCTGATCAATACCCCGATCAATCAGGTACTGCTTGGCGGCTGCGGTGCGCTGATTGGCCAGCGCGGCCAAACCGGCAGATTGCTCTGCCGTGATGTCGGGAGGCGGGGGATTTTCCTCTGATGACTGCGGACTTGCCAGCTCATCCGGTGAAAATTGCGCGGCCCAGTCCTGCAGGGTAGCGGGCGCACAGAACACCAATTGCAGCTGCTGGCGTTTTTGCAGCATGTCCGAGAGACGGTTGAGATTAGCCTCGCCGGCATCATCCAATGCCGCCGTACCCGGCGCAAAGACCACCGGCTCAAACCCCATCCCGGCCAGGCTGTCGCCAACCAACGTCTTCACCACCAGCCCAAAAGGCAGGTAATAATTGATCACCGTCTCTTTAATCACCTTGAACATGACCTTGTTGACAATATGCCTGATGGAAAAAGTCGGCGAATTGATATTGCCGCTAATCGGCAGCTTCAATTCGATCATGCCATTTTTATCGCGCAACAATGACAGGGCGAACTCCAGTGGTACGCCCAGCTCAGCGGCACCCGCTTCAAGGTCGGCTTTGCTCACCGGTGATACCTGCAGCTTGTGGAAGCGGGTGGTGACCACCGCATCAATGGTATCTTCAAGAATATCGACACTCATGTCGACATCTACCAGCCCCTGGTCGAGGTGATAACCGCTGAATTTTTTTGCGTAACCGGAAATGTCGCGCACATCAATGCCTTTGATCTCCCCTTCGAGATCTGTGCTTATGGTGTCGCCAAAGGGGGCAATCTGGCCTGCCAGGGACAGCGCACCAAACTGATTCAGAGCCATATTCAGATTCACATCAGCAGAGGTATCAGGTCTGTCACCGCCAAGATGGCTGACCCTTACATCAACGTCAGTAAAGTGTTGATCCAGCGGCGGCGACACACTTTCGTCCAATACGTGCAACCGGCCCTGCTCGCCAATCGTCAGAGACGCCAGTTGCAGCTTTAACGGCGGCGCGTTTTCTGTGGCGGGTTGCGAATCCTCTGACCCACCCGCAGCCGGCTCGTCATCCTGCCCCAGCAAAACGGCGAGCTCGCTGAACATCGACAGCATGCCATCGGCATTGCGGTGCACAAAGATCTCGGGATCGCCTATCTGGAGTTTCCCGAGACTGAGCGTACCGGAATTTTTTGCTAGGTTGTCCAGGGATAACCGGGGGATTTGCACATAGTGACTCACCTTGGCGGTACCCGGGGCGGGCGCAAGAAAATCCACCGTGGACACCTCCAGCCGGGCCAGCTCGACCTGATCGCTGGCAAGTTTCAACTGTTGCAAACCGAGCGCATCGAGCGACAGTAACTCACGATCGGCGAAAACGGCCAGCGATCCCAGTTGCAGATCACCCATCTCAAAACCCATGGCAACGGGTTCCTCCGCTGGCGGTTCAACACCCTCCGCGACACCATCATTTTTTTCCGGCGTCAGCGCAAGCTGATTGATCAGCGTTGGTGCAAATGCCAGTGCGCCCTGCGGGCCGGTCTCCAGGCGCACCTGAAGGTCGCCCAGCGTCAGTCCGGCGATAGCGACATCCCGGTTCACATCAAGCCCCCGCACCTCAAGACTGTCCAACGCCAGTGCCTCCTCTGCACCGGGGAGCAGGTTGAGATGGCCGAGGGCCAGGGTATCCACCGCCACCGCTGCACCTGCCAACCGCATATCGCTGAACCGCAGTTTGCCGGCAGACAATAGTGGTCGGTCAGCCGCAATGTCGAGTTGCCGCAGGGCAAACTGCTTCAGCTTGATCTGCCTGTCGTCTGCCTCGCCACTCGCATCGACAGCCCCCTGGGAAGCAGTCTCGGACGAGAGCTGGCCCACGCGTTTCAGCAGTGCCGGCGCAAATGTCAGACCATTGGTCTGGTCGAGTGCCAGCCCGACAGCAAGGGCATCAAGCGATACGGAATTCAGTTCCACATCTTCCGCAAGGTTGAAACCGGTCAACACCAGCTCATTCAGTTGCACGGCAGGCGTGTCCCCCGGCAACAGAGCCAGCGACTGAAGATTGACCGTCTCCAACTGCCAGCGAGTCATATCGGGACTGCTCAGACCGGTGACGGACAGTGACTCGACCGCCGCCAGTTGCAGGGGGTCAAGCCGGTCAAACCAGCGCAGCCCACGGAGTGATACGCCGGGCAGCGACAGTGAGGGCATCTCACCCAATGCTATGGTGAGGTCACTGAGCCGCAATGCATCCAGCCCGGCACACTGGTTCGCCTGCTGTTCACCGCGCTCATTCATCGGGAGGTAACAAAATGTCAGATCGCGAAGCTGAAACTGATCCAGCGCCAATCGCTCAAACAGTGGCGGGCCCGCTGTATCCGGCGCGGCCTCGTCGGTGGGCAATGGGATACCGCCCACACGCAGACCGGAAGGCGTCATCGCCAGATCAAGCGTCAACCCTTCAATGGATACCTCTTCAATGTACAGGCTGTTTTCAAAGAGGGGGTTCCAGGCAATATCGAACAACAGCTGGTCGAGTATCAATCGCTCACCGTCGGGAGACTGGATGTGGACGTTGTTCACTTGCACCGTGCCCAGCATCGGGCGGATTTCCACATAACCGATATCGGCATCCAGCCCTTGCTGCTCAAGCCAGACAGTGCCTTGCCAGCGAATCATAAACGGCAGCAGTGAAAGCACCACAACTACCAGCAGCGCAACGCTGATCAGACTCCAGCGGAGAAACATCTGTAGCTTTTTCATGGAATTTTCTCCCCGGAAACATTCCGTCGAATCATACCGCGCACTTACTCATTGGCCAGGGCCTAGACATCCGCCAGATTGCCGCTCAGCTCCAGCCAGGCCTTGCGGTCTGACGCCCGCTTCTTCGACAACAGCATGTCCAGCAGGCTATTGGTATCGTCACCGGCTTCAATGGTCAGTTGAACGAGCCGGCGGGTGTCCGGATCCATGGTGGTCTCACGCAACTGGATGGGGTTCATTTCACCCAGCCCCTTGAATCGCTGTACATTGACTTTCCCTCGTTTCTTCTCCGCTTCAATGCGATCCAGCAGGCCTCTTTTTTCCCCTTCATCCAGCGCGTAATAAACCTCTTTGCCCACATCGACCCGATACAGGGGCGGCATGGCCACATACACGTGCCCCGCCGCCACCAGTGGCCGGAAGTGCCGTACAAACAGGGCGCACAATAAGGTGGCAATGTGCAAACCGTCGGAGTCCGCATCGGCGAGAATACAGATCTTGTGGTACCTTAGCGTCGCCAACCCTTCACTCGACGGGTCTATGCCCAGGGCCACAGAGATATCGTGTACCTCCTGAGAGGCGAGGATTTCCTGACTGTCCACTTCCCAGGTATTAAGAATTTTTCCCCGCAGCGGCATGATCGCCTGAAACTCTCGGTTGCGAGCCTGCTTGGCAGACCCCCCGGCGGAGTCGCCCTCCACCAGAAACAGTTCCGACAGCTCGGGGCTGTCGCTGGAACAGTCTGCAAGCTTCCCCGGCAGCGCCGGCCCGGCCGTAATGCGCTTGCGCGCCACCTTCTTGCTATCCTTGAGTCGCCGCTGGGCGTTGTTGATACAGAGTTCGGCAAGCTGTTCGGCATCTTCCGTGTGCTGATTCAACCACAGACTGAACGCATCCTTCACCACGCCCGATACAAATGCCGCCGCTTCGCGAGAGGAAAGGCGCTCTTTGGTCTGGCCGGAAAATTGTGGGTCTGCCAGTTTGGAGGAGAGGACAAAACAGCATTTGTCCCAGATATCATCCGGCGCCAGCTTCACGCCGCGCGGCAGCAGATTGCGAAACTCACAGAATTCCCGCAGAGCCTCCAGCAAGCCAGTGCGCAAGCCATTGACGTGAGTACCACCCTGCGTGGTGGGTATCAGATTAACGTAGCTCTCCTGGGTCAACTCGCCGCCATCAGGCAGCCACTGCAGCGCCCAGTCCACGGCCTCGCTCTCGGACGCGTAACTGCCGGTGAAGGGGGTTATCGGCAGCACCTCCCAGCCAGTGGTCGTCCCCTGCAGATAATCGGCCAGGCCATCCTCGTAACACCAGCTTTCGGTTTGACCGCTGTTCTCGTCGGTAAAATTTACCGTCAGCCCAGCACAGAGCACCGCTTTGGCTCGCAGCACATGCCGCAAGCGGGAAACCGAGTACTTGACCGTATCAAAGTATTTCGGATCCGGTAAAAAGCGCAGCTCGGTACCGGTATTGCGCTGGCCACAACTGTCCACCACTTTCAGATCAGAAACCTTGTCACCGCCGGCAAAACCCATGCGATAAACCTGGCCATCGCGGCGAATCGTCACTTCCAGCTTGCTGGATAATGCATTCACCACCGAAACACCGACACCGTGCAGACCGCCAGAGAACTGATAATTTTTGTTGGAAAATTTGCCTCCCGCGTGCAGCGTGGCAAGAATCACTTCCACCCCCGGCAAGCCCTGTTCCGGATGCATATCCACGGGCATGCCGCGGCCATTGTCAGCCACCGCGAGAGAGCCATCGCGGTAGAGCGTGACGTCGATCTTGCTGGCGTGACCGGCAAGGGCTTCGTCGACACTGTTGTCGATAACCTCCTGGGCAAGATGGTTGGGGCGGGTGGTATCCGTGTACATTCCCGGACGCTTTCTGACCGGATCAAGGCCTGTGAGAACTTCAATATCTTCAGCGGTATACTTATTCATGAAACCCCGGTTGCTAACCCCAAAAATTCGATAATGGCAGGCAGATGTCGCTCATAGTGTTGAAAGCTGTGATCACCACCCTGCTCAATGGTCATTCGGCAGCCGTTGTATCGGGACTCGGCCAGTCTGTAGTTCAGCACCTCGTCACCGGTTTGCAGCAGTACCCAGTAATTGGCGAGATTCTGCAATACCGGCACCTCCAGGTCTTTTACGGCATTCACATGGCACTGCTCCAGATGATAGCGCTCGCCGGTATGGTAATTGGCATTGACACCCAGATAATCCACCATCATGTCATAAGGCTTTACGGCGGGATTTATCAGCACCGCCTTCAATCGATATTTTTCTGCCAGCCAGGTAGCATAGTAACCACCCATTGAGCTGCCCACCAACCCCACCGGCCCACCCGCTTTTTCCACTTCCAGCTGTAATTGAGCAATGGCCCTTGCCGGATCGCTGGCAAGCGCCGGGCAGACAAAAGAGACCTCCGGACAGTTTTTCTGCAACCAGGCCGCCGTCTGACGCGCCTTGAGCGAGGCGGGCGAACTGTTGAAACCATGAATGTAGACGAGGGGCATGATTGAAATACAGCCTGCAGCAGCAATCGAGGAGGGATTATAACGCTATCGATGGACAGTGACAGACTGTGACGGTCATGCCCAACTGCCCTAACGATCAGAAAATATCAGTACCCACTGCAGCGATGGTCCACCTGCTGCTCCACACCGGCAACGAAACCTTCACCGGTTTTCAGGCGGCCATCCGAGTAGAGATCAATCCAGCGATAGCCCGGGGGCTGCTCGGACAATTCGAAACCATCACTGCCCGGGGCAAACTGAAAACAGGTCGAAGGAGCACTGTGCACACCCACGCCCTGCCAGGAGATCGAAAATGCCTGGTGTACATGGCCGGCAAAAAGTGCCCTGACCCCGGGACACCTGGCCACCAGCTCAGCCAGTTGTCCATGGTTGCCAACCCGGTGTTTGTCGAGCCACCGGCAGCTGATTTCAACCGGCATATGGTGCATAAACAACAGGACATACTCATCGCGGTAGCGATGCAGCAGGTCTGCCAACTCAGCCAATTCGGTCTCAGACAAGTGCCCCCCCACCTCATCCGCCTGGGCACTGACCAGAAAAATTGCCACCCAGTTACCCAGTTCGACGACTCGCCTGAACGGCTGACGGAGTACTTTGCGCATCAGCGGGAAGTCGTCGTGATTGCCCGGCAGCCAGGCAAAAGACCGGGGTTGTTCTGCCATGACTTCATTGAATAAATGGTATGCAGCTTCATCACCGTCACCGGCAATATCCCCGGTCACCGCCAACAGCTCAGGCGCCACATCCTGGTCGGGCAGGGCCTTCAGCACCTGACCAAGACTCTGATAAGTGTTGATGCCCGCCAATTTGAAATCACGACCGGGCCCGAGATGGCTATCCGATAATTGCAGTATTCGGGCAATGTGCCGGGTGCTGTGCTGCAAGATGATTCGACTCCCCTTTAATACTCACTGGCAACGGCAAGCCAGTCAGTCGCATCCGTATGGCGTTTCGCCGAATAACGGCTCCAGATGATAACCATATTTCAGGCAATGGGATAACCACTCTCCCAAAAAACGATTCCATTGTGCCTTTTCATCCTGATGATACATCTGCCGGTTGGGATAATCGTAACGAGGCCTGATTTGCCGGACACCCTCCCAAGACAACACCTCTGCAACGCGGGCATCGTGATAAAGACGCAACTTCAGTATCGGCAGTTTAAACCAACCATCTCTGCCACCATCCCGGGCGCCCTGAGACAGTTCAAGCAGCGTGGTGTAAGCGGTCTGCTCGCGCGCAATCAACCGCAATACATGCTCACCGTCGTGACACAGACCGATTCTGCGCTCGCCACCATCCGTCATGCCGGGAAATAGCTTCATGAGCCGCATGTAATTCGCATCACATTCGGCCATATACCCGATCAGGTCTACTTTGTAGCGTACTTTCATCTTGGCAATCACTGTACTCAGTCACATTTTTAGAGGCTTTGTTCCCCGGCATCAGAAATGGCGTACCCCGTCACACAATATGTGGATAGTTCATGCGCAACCACATCAAACTGATTGTTGTTGCTGCATTATTGCACTGGCCTTCATCAAGTAGGTCAAAAGCCTCGGCCCGCGACATAACATGGAGCTTAATATCCTCCGACTCATGATCCAGCCCGTAAATGCCACCCGCTGCACTCAAGTCCAGCAGTGCGCAGAACAGATACATGCGCTCGCTGGTATTACCAGGGCTGACCCAGTAATCGCAGATCGGCAGCAGCCGATCGGGAATCAGATCCGCCTCCTCAAGGGTCTCGCGTCTGGCCACCTCTTCGAGTTGTTCACCCGGTTCAACCATCCCGGCAACCACCTCATATAACCAGGGGCTTTCGGCGCCCTCCAGCGCCCCCACACGAAACTGCTCCGCCAGAGCCAATAGTTCATGTTGTGGATCATAGAGCAGCACACCCACGCAACTGCCCCGCTCGAATAATTCCCGCACAATGGGCTCTGACCAGTCGCCGGAGAACAGTTTATGGCGCAGGGTCAGTTTTATCATCGAGAAAAAGCCACGAAACAGCTGTTCACGGCCGAGCACCTCGACATCCTTCCCTGTGTAGCGATCCGCCTCGGACATAGCCAACCCCCTTTTTTTACACTGTAACCGATACCCATTCGCGGGTCATGCTTTCAGGGGCAATAAACGGCTCTTGACGGCCAGCACGCCACCAGCACATCCTCTCATCAAAAAACGGCCAACCGGCAAATTTTCCTGACTCAAACTCATGTCACTCCCAGCATTCACAATACCTGAAACCTCATCAGCTGCGCAGGCTATTTCGAAACCCAGCTCCAAGGACAGGGCCATGTTCCAATGTTCAAAATCTGCTAGACTCTCGCGCTGACAAGCCACCTGATGGAAGGATTTCCGATGCACCCTTTGAAATATCTACGCTGTCTGGCACTGGTTTTGATCAGCCCTTTTGCCGTCGGCGAGACGCTGTCTCAGATTTATGAACAGGCGGTGGAACACGACCCACAATTGCGGGCCGCTCAGGCTGCATTCCGGGCGGGCAGTGAGTCAAAAAATATTGCCCGTGCCGGCCTGCTGCCACAAATTACCGCAAGAGGCGAGTACGAAGAACTGGAGTCTGACGGAGCAAACACCACCGTGCTGGGACAGGGCGCTGTCTTCGGTCGTGAGGGTCATACGGATACGGATACAAAGGGCTATTCCATCAGCCTGACACAGCCAATTTTCGACCTGCCCGCCTGGTTCACCTTTCAGCAGGGCAAGGCGCTCAGCGAACAGGCCCGGCTGCAGTTTGCCGCCGATCAGCAGCTCCTGATCCTCCGCACTGCCGACGCCTATTTTGAGGTTCTGCGGGCCAGAGAAAATCTGGAAACGGCCCTGGCCGAACAAAAAGCCATCCAGCGGCAACTCGAACAAACCACAGAACGCTTCGAAGTGGGCCTGCTGCCCATTACCGATGTCCACGAAGCTCAGGCGGCCTTTGATAGTGCCAAGGTAAACACCCTGGAAATCCGCGGTGCACTGGATATCGCCTTTGAGGGTTTAACCGTACTCACCGGCCAGCGGTATGAACAACTGGCGGGTCTGATGCCGGATTTCCCGATTGTCGATCCCCAACCCCTCAGCCGCGAAGACTGGGTTCAGTTTGCCCTGCAGAATAACTTCACACTGCAGGCCACCAAATACCAGCGGGATGCAGCCGAAGAAAACGCCAACTCGAAAAAATACGAGCATGCCCCCACTTTGTCGGGCTCGATATCCTATTTTGACGATCAGTCAAAAAGTGAATTTAGAGGGCGGGATATCCGTGATCCCCCCAACCCGTATTACATCAGCCCGTCGGAAACCAAGCAGGACGGCCATGTGGTGGGGCTGCAGCTGACTATCCCCATTTTTACCGGGGGTCTGATCAGCGCCGAGCGCCGGCAGGCCTTTCATCAATCGGTTGAAGCAAAGGAAATTTTTACCGGCGCACAACGCAACACTGTGCAGCAGGCCCGCTCCCAACACCTGTCCGTTCTCACCGACAAAGCCCGGGTCAACGCCAGAAACCAGGCTATCACCTCGGCAGCCAGTGCGCTGGAAGCAACGCAGGCCGGCTATGATGCGGGGACTCGCAACATTGTCGATGTGCTGCTCGCCCAGCAAAACCTCTACCAGGCACGCCGCGACTACGCTAATGCACGTTTCGATTATATCGGCAGCCTGTTGCGCCTGAAGGAAGTAGCCGGTCAATTGAGTCCGGAAGACATTTATCAGCTCAATGCCTGGCTGGACCCCGCCATCAATGTTACCAAGGCTGGCGTTCGATAACCGCCAATAACCGATCAAGCGCACCGCGATTCTTCTCGGCCACGATTTTTGCTGCCACCCCCATCTGGGCGGCAGTTTCGGGGTCGCCCAGCAGCAACGTCACGCTGTCAGCAATTGATCGGGCATCTTTGCAGATCGCCATGCCGCCGGCCTCCAGCAACAACCTGGAAGCATCGGCAAAATTAAACAGGTGTGGGCCACTCAATACCGGCACCTGCCAGGCTGCCGGTTCAATCAGGTTGTGGCCGCCGGTGGGCACCAGACTGCCGCCGACAAAGGCGATATCGCAGGCACCAAAAAACACCAGCAGTTCGCCCATGGTATCGCCGATCAGTACCTGATCCGTCTCAGCAGGGGGCTTTCCACTACTGCGGCGCACAGTGTTTAACCCCCTCGTCAGACAACGCTGTGTCACGTCGTCGAAGCGCTCCGGGTGCCGGGGCACCAGCACCAACAACAGTGCCGGGACATGTTGGCGAATCCGCTCAAAAGCATCGAGCAAAATATCATCTTCCCCGCGATGTGTGCTGGCGACCAACAGAATCGGACGCCCACACCCGGCCTGCCACTGGGCCTTCAGCCGCGCAGCCCTGGCCCGCATCGGCTCATCCAGCGTCAGGTCAAACTTGATATTCCCCGTCACAAGCAGTTGTGGTGCCGGCAAACCCAATGCCAGAAACCGATTGCCGTCTTCTTCGTGCTGCACAGCAACGTAATTGATACTCCGCAACATCGGCCCCGTCAGAGCGGCAAATCGCCGGTAACCACGGGCCGACTTTTCCGACAGGCGGGCGTTGGCCAGCACCACAGGGATATCTTGATCGGCACAGCCGTGAATCAGGTTGGGCCAGAGTTCGGTCTCCATGATGATCAACAAGTCCGGGCGGACCCGTCGCAAAAAGCGATTCACCGCACAGGGAAGGTCATAGGGCGCATAGACGTGATAGACCGTATCGCCAAACGTGTTTTTGACACAGGCTGAGCCGGTCGGCGTCATCGTGGTCACCGCCAGTTGCGCCTCGGGATAGCGCTGTTGAAGCCGCCGAATCATTGGCACCGCTGCAAGCGTCTCCCCCAGTGATACCGAATGAACCCAAATGGTTTTTGTTGTCGTAGACTGGTTGGTGGTCGGCAAAAAACCAAAGCGTTCCGGCCAGCGCCGGCGATACTCCGGGGCTTTGGCACTTCGCCACAGTAGGCGTATCAGAATCAGAGGTATCAGCAGGTAGAACAATGCTGAATAAAAAAAACGTGCCAAAAAATTGTCTCCTGCCTGCCCTGTAATGGGCGGATTTGCGGAAAGCATAAAGATATTGGGCAGGGTATACTAGCGCCTTTGTGGCCTGTCAAAACAAATGGCTGACCGGCCCACCACTCATCGCTCGGCGAGCAGCAACAAGACCCTCTATTTTCTATGGAAAAAAGCCAAAACCACACCGACCTCAGTTGCGATATCGCCATTATTGGTGGAGGTATCGCCGGTCTCTGGTTGCTCAACAGGCTGGTCGAGGCTGGCTACAATGCGGTACTGCTTGAGCAAATGGCGCTGGGTGGCGATCAGACAGCCGCCAGCCAGGGCATGATTCACGGCGGTATAAAATATACACTCGGCGGCGGGCTCACTGGTGCCTCGGAAGCCATTGCCGACATGCCGGATCACTGGCGGGCCTGCCTCGCGGGTGAAGGCGACGTTGACCTTCGTGGAGCGGCCATTCTCAGCGATCATTTTTATCTGTGGTCCAGCAGCAGCACACTGTCGCGGATGACCGCCTTTCTCGCCAGCAAGGCGACCCGGGGCCGGGTCAACAGGGTCGACAAAAAGGACCGGCCCGATATTTTCCAGCACAGTGCATTCAAGGGCAGCCTCTACCAGTTGGTGGATATGGTTCTCGATGTCCCCACGGTGGTCAAGGCGCTGGCCGATAACTGCGCGGAACGGATTTTTCAGATTGACTGGCAACATGCCCACTGGCTTCGTAACGGCGACCAATCTGTAGCCATCAACTTTGAGCACAACCAGCAGAGCCGTCGGCTCGACGCTCACCAATTCGTACTGACTGCGGGTCAGGGCAATGAAGCGATGCTCAACGAACTCGGCATCAGCGCCCCACAAATGCAGCGCCGACCACTGCATCAGGTCATGATCAAACACCATTACCCACATCGGTTCTACGGCCACTGCCTGGGAACAGAAGCCACGCCCCGACTGACAATATCCAGCCACCCCTGCGCCGACGGCGCTCAGGTCTGGTATCTGGGGGGCAGTCTGGCAGAGAAGGGCGTTCACCAAACAGCTGAACAACTGATCGGGGCAGCCAAAGATGAGTTAGCTGCATTGATGCCCTGGGTCGATCTCGGCAACGCACAGTGGGCAACCTTGCGGGTGGACCGCGCTGAACCCCGACAACGCAATTTTGCCCGCCCCGATAAAGCATTTGTCTCTCGGGCAGAGAACTGCCCGAATATCATGGTCGCCTGGCCCACCAAGCTGACCCTGACCCCCAACCTTGCCGACCAGGCCATTGCCCTGATACAGGGGCAATCCCTGTTGCAACCTTCAGCAGCACCCATTCCCGAGCTTGGTTTTCTCGGACATCCACCACTGGCTACGACGCCGTGGCATACGGTTTTCGGAGAATAGCGGTGCTGCCCAGAAGACCTTTTGGGAGCACTGGCATCGACCTGAGTATTCTCGGTCTCGGCACCGTAAAACTCGGCCGCAACCAGGGTGTTAAATACCCCAATGACTTTGTCATACCGGATGATCAACAGGCCGCTCAACTCATCGGCATCGCCCGGGAACAGGGTATTAACCTGATCGACACCGCGCCCGCCTACGGGACCAGTGAAACCCGGTTGGGCCAGCTGCTGAAAGGACAGCGGGAGGCGTGGGTTATCTGCAGCAAGGTCGGCGAGGAGTTCGAGCAGGGAAAGTCCTTCTTTGATTTCACCCCGGAACACACCCGTTTCAGTGTTGAACGCAGCCTGAGACGCCTTTGCACAGAAATGATCGATATCGTGCTGGTTCACTCCGATGGTAACGATGAGGCCATCATACGAGACTACGGCACCCTGGATATGCTGGCCCAACTGAAGACAGAGGGGAAAATTCGTGCCTTTGGCATGTCCACAAAAACCATTGAGGGGGGGCTGCTAGCCGCCGAAAAATCCGATGCGGTCATGGTGACCTGGAATCTTCAGTACGACCGCGAATTGCCGGTGGTCGATTATTGCCTGGCACAGCACAAAGGCGTCCTGATCAAGAAAGCACTGGCCAGCGGCCACGCCACCCTGACGACAGGGGAGGATCCCGTGCAAAAAACCTTCCAGATGATTTTTCAGCATCCCGGCGTGAGCAGTGCGATTATCGGCACCATTAACCCCTCTCACCTGCTAGATAATATTGACAAGGCTATCCAGTCAACAGTAAGTAAGTAAGTAAGTAACTGCTTACTTTTCCTGAATTTTGCTGACAATAGCCGTTGTAGAGCAGTCGTCCAGAAAATCCAGGGCTGCGATCTGGCCACCATAGCCTTCGACAATTTGCCAGCCCACTACCTGCTCACGGCTGTAATCACCCCCTTTCACGAGGATGTCAGGACGGATCAGCTCAAGCAGCCGCTCCGGGGTGTCGTCTTCAAAAGAGACCACCCAGTCGACCGCCTCCAGGCCCGCCAAAACCGTCATACGCCGGTCTACCGGGTTGATCGGACGACCTTCACCCTTAAGCCGGGTCACGGAGGCATCAGAATTGATCGCAACAACCAGCCGGTCACCCAATTTCCGCGCCTGCTCCAGATAGCCCACATGACCGGCATGGAGAATGTCGAAACAACCGTTAGTAAATACAATCCGCTCGCCATGGGCACGGGCATCGGCGACATCGGCGGCTAACTGCTCTTCATTAACCACACCCCTCTCAAAGCCCTGCTCCTGTTGAATGGCGCGGCGCAGCTCTGGCATGCTGACGGTTGCTGTGCCCAGTTTACCCACCACGATGCCGGCGGCAATATTGGCCATGGCCACGGCCTCGGGCAAATTCTCACCGGCGGCTAGTGCAGCGGCCAACACCGAAATAACGGTGTCCCCGGCACCCGTAACATCGAACACTTCACGCGCTCTGGCCGGCAGGTGCAGTTCCCGCACCCCCTTGCGCAACAGGGTCATCCCCTGCTCACTGCGAGTGATCAAAAGGGCATCGATATCCAGCTGCTCGAGTAATGCGGCACCCTTATCTTCCAGTGTCTGTTCGTTTTCACAGGGCCCCACCACAGACTCGAACTCGGCAAAGTTGGGTGTCAGCAGTGTGGCACCACGATAACGCTCGTAATCGGTTCCCTTTGGATCCACCAGCACGGGAATACCCGCCTCCCGGGCGGCACGAATAAACTCCTGGGGTTGTTGCAATGCCCCTTTGGCATAATCGGACAGCACCAGTACACCGACATTGACCAACAGGGAAGCGGCTTTGGCAGGCAACTGATCGCAGTCCGCTGCTGAAAAGCTTTCCTCAAAATCGAGACGCAATAATTGCTGGTGTCGACTGATCACCCGCAATTTCGTGATTGTCGGTTTTGTGTCAGAAACTTGCAGATCCGCGTGGACGCCTGCAGAATCGAGACGGGCCCGCAACGCTGTGGCGGCTTCATCCCGACCGACAATGGCCACCAGCGATGCGCCGGCGCCCAGCGTGGCAATATTCAGGGCCACATTGCCTGCACCGCCCATACGGTCCTCACACTGGGCTACGTTGACAACCGGCACCGGGGCTTCAGGCGATATCCGAGAAGTATTGCCATGCCAATAGCGATCCAGCATCAGATCACCAACCACCAGAACCTGAGCCTTGTCAAAGCGAGGAACAGTCAATTTCATCGGAATTATCCAAGGGTAAATTGAGGGTATCTTACCATAGGGCACGACCTTTATAATGGGCCCGCAGCAGGGACCGGAGTCTTATGAAAAAACTGACCAAGCAGGAGTATCAGGTCCTCCGGGAAGGTGCCACCGTGATTGAGTCGGACCCTTTCGGTGAAAAAGTCTTACTTTTATCCGATGGCACCTACTTGAAGCTGTTTCGGGCGAGACACCTCTTATCATTGGCCCGGATATACCCTTACTCGAAGCGGTTTATTCGCAATGCGCAGAAGCTGCTCGAAAAAGGGATCCCCACAGTGACGGTGATTGAGCTGTTACGCATTCCATGCATTCACCGAACCGCTGTGCATTACTCCCCGTTAACCGGCAAAACGCTCAAGAAGCTTGGCGACAATATAGACCTCATCCTCATCAACAAACTGGGCAGGTTTATCCGGGAGTTGCATGAACAGGGCATTCATTTCCGCTCATTGCACATGGGAAATATTGTTGTCACGCCGGAAAATCGGCTGGGACTTATCGATATTGCCGACATGAAGATATACCACAAGCCACTGGACAGGGAATTGCGACTGAGGAATTTCCAGCACACTGCTCGCTACCCCGAAGATATGGCGGCCCTCATGCGATTCCTCCCCGGTTTTATTCAGGGATACCAGGCCCGCGAGGGCTCCCCCTTTACAACAGATGAGCTGCAGGATTTATTGACGACCATCTACACCAAACAGAAGTAGCGGACTTATCGCATCCTCCCCTAAAAAAACCGTTTTGGATTTAGCATCACAATGATTGCGACTTCACAGTTTGAAGAAAAGACAAAAACACTCTTTTTTTACAGCGTTGTTTTTTTGCTGACAAGCCTTTTTTTTATCCCCGAAAAAAACCTTCACCTGAAATTATTCATACTATTTGTCTGTATTGCCTTTCCATTAATCGCCTTCAAAGGCCTGTGCAAATGGTCCGCCCTGCTTGGATCACGAATAGCAATCGCCTCATTCCTGTTTTTGGGTTATTCCTTGCTTAGCCTGCTCTGGTCTGAACCTGAAAGCAGCCGCGACATTCTCAATCCGATAAAAGATATTTTTTATCTGGTCAGTTTCTGGGTTATTTTTTTATTTACTTTTAACGGCGAAGACCGACGGCTACAGTGCCTCGTCAAATGGCTGATTATTGCCGGCAGCACTACCGCCGCCTGTTATGCGGCCTACCACTACCTCTATCTGGATTACCCTCTCACCAGACGATTTACCATTCCCGGCCCTTTGGTCGACAAAGTGCGCACCGGGTTTTGTCTGGGTGCAGGAGCCCTGCTCTGTCTTGGCAGCCTTCTCTATGAACCGGGCATCCGGGAGCGAAAGTCCACTATCCTGCTGTTGCTGGTTGCGTTAACGGTTTTTCTGGTCACCCTGGTATTGACCCATACCCGCTTGGCCATTGCCGGAACCCTGTTTTTCGGTTTTGTCATGGTTGCCCATTCTCCCATCAAAAACCGATCCAAGCTTTTGCTGATCGGACTTGGCCTGATGCTACTGATAGCAGCCTGCATTTTTCTCGCACCACTGATTGATGCCTATATCGAAAAGGGGCAGAGCTCCAGATTTCATCTCTGGTCGGGCTATCTGAAGGAGTTCCATCATTACTGGTTCGGCCATGGCCATGGAACGACCATCTATATCACTGAAGGCGGGCTGGCCGGTTGGAGTGCCTACCACAGCGTCTATCTTGGCGCCCTGCTGTCCGGCGGCATTGTCGGCCTCACCCTGCTGCTACTGATGATATTGACGGTATTGCTCACTGGCTGGAAATTGCGGGCCAACCCCTATGTAATAGTGGCCACTATTCTATTTGCATTCGCCTGTACCATGGGCCTTGTCAATCTCGATTCTGTCATTTCCAGACCCCGCGGCTACTGGCTGATTTTCTGGTTGCCACTTATTGTATTATCACGCTACGAATTGAAATCATTGCCCAGCAAAGCATTTGTGTAACCGAAGATGAACAGTGATCAACAATATATCCTGCAACTTTGCCATTGCTACTATGATCCCTTTCTGGATTGTGCCCGGCAATATGCCGTTTTGTTCAAGGACACGCCCTATAAAGTGATTACCGTTTTCATGACCGGAGAACCTGACCCGGAGGTTGCAAAAAAAGCCTGCTCTGACGAAGTTATTTTTCTCGGCCACAACAGCAAAGCGCTTGCAGGGGCCAAGCTGACAGTTATCAGTGAAGTCAAAAAAATCGCACGGCAATACCCTTTCTCTGCCTGTATCGCTCACCGCGCCAAATCTGCCTATGTGGGACTACTGGCAACAGACCTGCCCATTTTCAGTGTGCGTCATTCCTTTGGGGATTTTGACCGCGTTGGCCGCCGCCTTATGGGCAATCTATTCAAATCCCGGCTGACGTTGCTCGCCGTCTCGAACGCCGTGCGCGATGAAATACGATCCCACCTGCCTGCCTGGCCCGAGGACAGGATCATCACACTCTACAACCGTATTGATGTTGATACCGCACGTCAGGACCTGCTCGACCGTCAGGAAGCACGGCATAAACTCCGACTACCCGAGAACAGCTGGGTCCTGGGCAGCGTTGGCCGACTCCACCCCGACAAGGATCCGCAGACGCTGATCAAGGGTTTTGCCCGGGCGCTGCCCGATCTTCCCGCTGGCGCGCTGCTGGTGATGCTCGGGGACGGAAAACTGCTGCAACCACTGAAGGCGCTCGCCGCTGAGCTCAATATCAGCGACAGCGTCCTGCTTCCGGGCAACGTGATTGAGGCAAGGCGCTACTTCAGAGCCTTTGATGCATTTGCCCTGACCTCGGATCACGAGCCATTCGGTATGGTTCTGCTCGAGGCCATGGCCGCGGAGCTGCCGATTATCTGTTCAGACTGCGGCGGCGGCCCTGAGGTGGTAGGAGACACTGGCGAACTGTTCCCCTTCGGGGACGCTGACGCGCTGGCTGAAGGATTAATACGGGTTTCACAAAAGCAGCTGACAGAAGCAGACCACAACCAGATCTTCCAACGATTACAAAACCATTTCTCCGATTGCGCGATCAGGGAGCAGTTCTGGCAACTGCCTCAGGTCACTAGCACTCTGAGCAAACCGGTTGCCGCTGCTTCGGAATAATAGTTCAAACAGAGTGACAACCCGGCTCGAAAACTTCATCTATTCTGAAAAATTATTCCCTACTTCGGCAAGTGGTCCAAGTGGATCAATTTTATCTTGAGAGCTGCCAACATAACCCGGATATCAACTGGTTTTTTATACGGATTACGGAAAACCACCAACCGGTCCAATCAATATCCAGGTTTACTGAACGACTACATTTCCCCTTACCAGAAGACAGCGTTACTTTTAATAATCTTCAGATAGCGTGTTGATTGGGGCTGCCAACTGAGCCCGATTTACTGCACCTATCGTAAATGCCAGTGGAAACCAGAAAATACTCCAGAAGAGGCCGGGACGGGTAATGACATGCTGCACATCCACCATCATCGCTGTCAGTATATATATCACCAACGCAAATGCTGCCAAAACCAGCTTATTTCGCCGATAGCGCCATACACCCGCAAATACCGAAGTCAACATAAAAAGATAGCAAGTCAATCCAAGTATTCCATGCTCGAAAAGGACTTGCAGAAAAAAATTGTGCGCATGTGCATACGGTTTTTCCGGCCAGAATGAATGAGCAAATCCATGACCCAGGAGGGGGTGTTCAAGAAAATGCTGCAATGTCCACAGCCAAATTTGCGGCCGCCCGGAAAGCTGCCTTTCTGTTACTTCCACAGCCATTTCATTTTGGTAAATAGCGATCATTACAAATGCAATACATGCCAAAATTGTTGCCAAAGCAATAGTTGCCCTGTGTCGGAACACTACCATCAGATAGCAGATAGCTACCGCCCAGGCAATCCAGGATGTTCGAGAAAAAGTCAAAAAGACATAGGGAAGTAATACCAGTATCACTAACATCAGCACCAAGTTCTGGGAATGGTTCTGGTGCCCCAGCGCCACTAAACTGGCTGCCAACACGCCAAACAGGGCAAAATAAATCCCGGCTATTACCGGATAGCCTAAATCTATCCACTCACCATGGCCCATACGGTAGATTCTGAAAGTTCGCCAACCAAATGATTCATCGAGGACAACTAATTGATAGCAAAGGGACACCAATGCACCCACTGCGGCAACAACGCATAACATCATGATGAAAAACTTGATGTGCTGCCATTTTGCTACCGTGACCAAATAGATGATGGCTGCGAGGTAGAGAAAAATAACCAAGCTCTTCCTCAGGACGTATAAAACAGATTGGCCACTGTCACTCCAATAAGCAGACACGCTACAAACTGTCATGAAGAGACCGGCAGCAACAAGAAATCTCTTTGCTTCCACTAAAAACAGGCTCTCTTTTTTCAAAAAGCTCCAAACTGTCAGCAGCAATGCAGGAAGAATTAGTAACAAATATACGTGCACACCATTTGTACTGTCAGACGTGTACAGCACCTTACTGCTCAGTTGAAGGAATAGTCCCACGCCCATTAGCCAGTAAACCACTCTATGGGCCTTGCTCTCTGTAATCCACTGCATTGAAATTAACTACTCGCTTTCAAAATGGGACAGGGAGTCCCAAGACAAGAATTAAAGGTTTCACGACTTTTTAGGGGTGCAACTCAGAAACCAATCCGAAATATCCCAAAGAAAACTGCTCGTACCGGGTTTTTAAATCACAGACAACGTCCCCATTAACCACTGAGGACAAATGCTCGACACAACCTTCTATATTACCAACATCAAAGAAAGCAGCGTGATGCTCGAGTGCGTCCTCATGAGCTGGCAACCTAGAGCAAACCACAGGCAACCCAGCAGCATGGGCTTCCAGAACAGACAATCCAAAGCCCTCTGCAGTCGATGCTGAGACGAACAAGTCAAAAGCTCTAAGATATTGGCTGGCAGAATTAACCCATCCCAACCAGATCACATGGGACTCCATACCCAGATCTGCTACCAGCCGCGTCAAAGCCGGTCTTTGCGGCCCATCACCCATAATCACGAGATAACGATTTTCTGAAACGACCTTGGCGAAGGCTTGAATAACCAATGAAACATCTTTTTTTTCCGTAAGACGAGAAAGCACAACAGATAAGTGTCCCGATTTGGGGAGGTTCAAGATAGACCTTGCTAGGCCTCTATCAAGTAGGTTCGCCTGAAAATCGGGACTTAGGCTATTGGCCACAGCACTCGTAATTTCGCGTATGGAGGGATATTCTGCTTTCACGTCTCTTGCTAGAGAAGGCGAAACTGCAACCAACCGGATTCGGTCTGAATAATGCTGTAAAAAATCCAGATCTTCTGCTTTAAATTTAACCAGACTATGAAGAACTACCAATAGACTTAATCTCTCAAGATGCCTCATGACAGGAATCAAGGTCCGCATAACCCCCAAGCCATCACAGACGACAACATCCACCTTCCGAGAAACCAACAAACGCTCTATCTTGCCCGAAAGCATGTGTGGGAGATAACGCCAGATTCCTTTTTTCCTTGCGACTCGCACACTGGTGATGGTCGGCACATGCGAATCAGCTAATTCTGGCTTTTCACCTTTCACCAGAAAGTACTCATCGACAGGCATGCCCTTCTCCTGCAATGCCCGGGTAATTAATCTGTGGATAGACTGAGTAGCCTTGTGGCGCTCATCCGAGCTGTACATCATGTTCGCTATCAAAGAAGTTTCCTTTTTCTTTCCGCCTTCATTTTAGTAAGCTTTAATCCATTAGGTTCTTGTGAGCTAATAATACGGCAAAAAACAGACAAAACGTTGAACGCCGTCTTAAACACCATCACGCTTTCAAGTCAGCTATCATGTTTAAGTGCCGAGTGAATAATGCTTAAATCCCATAAAGCGTTTCACATGTTTTTTACGCAAAGGCAATTGGACTGCTTTAGCCACCTTGCCCCCCAAAACCTCCCAACTGTAGTGCTGTTCCACCAGCCGTTGGCCCGCCGAAGCAATACTCTCCGCCAGACCAGGTGTTGTGCGAAGCAGAACCAGCTTTTCCCTTAGCTCGTCGATGGAACTATAGAGCACCACATTTTTCATATCCCGAAAGCCCAACGCCCGGTTTTCCTGCTCGCCCTGGTTCCAGGTCAGTAACAGACAACCACAAGCCATGGCTTCGAAGTTCTTAATCATATATTCGCCAAACCCCACATCCGCACCGACAAAAATACGGATTCGGTTCAACATCGCAACATATTCATCACCGGACTGGGTGCGGGTGACCACCAGGTTTTCCTGTTCAGCCAATGCCTCCAACAACGACCTGCGCTTGCCGTACATCTGATTGCCGATGCTGCCCAGGAACCCCAACTCAATGTCCCGCTCCAGGCCTCGGTTGCCCAACAACGCCTGATCATAACCCTTTGGCACAAACTCAACATCGAACCCCTCCGAGCACAGATTTTGAGTCACCTCATAACCTGAACAAATCACTCTTGCCCATGGCAACTTGTGATAATGCTTACTGAATTTCCCTCGATACTTGCCAGCAATATAGTTCTGGAAAGCATCGTGCTCGAGAATAACCAGATTGGGGATGCTCTGGATGAACCGTACCTGTCTGATTTCTTTTTTGAAGCGCAAAAAGAAAATAATGCGCTCATAGGCGTCCACATCAATATTGTGAAAATACTGCTTCAAATTATCCTGTTCTCTTGAGGTCAGCGAGCGCAACTCACAATCACCCAGGTGACGACAGATGGAATCGTAAAAACGGTCAAGAATGACACGCTGTTCTTTCTGCACAAGAAACAGTACTTTCATCTCAGCCACAGAGTCCTTTTAAATGGCGAGCTCCAGAAAGCCTCACGCACAGCCTGATAGGTAAAGTGGGTTTTCAGACGATCCAGCAGCGCGCCAGACATGGCCGCACCCAACGTACTTTCAGTCCGGTAGAGTTGAACCAGCTCTACTGCCAGAATTCTCACCCCTGTCGCAGGAAACAATAATCCATCCTCTCCCCGCACATCAGGGACTCCACTACAATTGAAACCGATAACCGGCACGAAAAAAAGGTGTGCCTCAAAAACACGTCCTTTCATTTCGACAAAGCTTTCTAGTGGATATTTTTTGATCAGCGCTTCCAGTTGAGATTTCAAGAGACCTTCGCCAACAATGACCAGACGAGTAGTCGCCATATTTGCCAAGACTTTTGCAGAGGTCGTTATTAGCGTCGTCTGATCCTTTATGTATAGAAGTATAAGCATCCTTTTTGCCCAAATACCAGACCACCAGACCACCAGACCGGGTTTATCGAATTTACCGCGAATTAGAGCTTAACCTAGGCATCCAGTCGAAACACCGGAATAAACGCGATAAACCGGACGCATTGAATCTACCAACCTCAATGAACCAGATATTGGTTGGGCAAATACCCAGCATATTCAGCTCATACATAGCCAACCCGGCAAGCCCACACAAAACGTCTTTGCTGAGTGATTTAACCGAATTGTGCTTTACGCATAGCTCGAATTACACATGTTAAAACCATTGAACATACGCGATATCTGGCCACGCAATGGCTTTGAGCATACAATAATGAACGATTTAGCTCAGCGATTGTTCGAGTGTCGCCTAGGTATTTGCCGGATGCGGCTTAACCCTTTACATTTAACTTCGGTTATATAATGGGGGATGGCCATACCTTGAACCGAATCCAGTCTTATGCCAGTGCGGATATTGGTATGGGTGGGCATATGATTAAAAATTTTGAATCCATCGCCTGCGGCTGGTTATTCTCTGCCTACAATCAAGAAAAACCGGCTTTAGGCCTGAAAAATATGGACAACGTTGTGCTTTATCAAAACAAGGCTGAATTTCTTAAAAAATACCACACTCGTAGCACCTCCCCCGAATTAGCCAAACGTATTGCTGCTGGCCAACAACACGTTGAACACAACTTGGGGTGGAATAGCATTGACAAATCCATCGTAGGTAATCTGCGCCGGCCCGAAGATTATCCCTTGCCATTATTACTGTGGCGGCTCTTTCCATGACGCCAGCTCCAACCTCTATTTGCATTATTATCCCCTATTTTGGTCAGTGGCCGTTTTGGTCTGATTTCTTTTTTGAATCTTTGAGCCATAATCCAGACATTAACTGGCTGTTTTATACCGACTGTGGCCTACCTGACAACCCTCCTCCGAATGCGCGTTTTATAGAATGCAGCTTCCATGACTACTGCCAGAAAGTTTCCTCTGTCCTGGGTATCAACTTCCAACCATCGAGCCCATACAAGCTTTGTGATATAAAACCTGCCTACGGTTTCATACATGCCGAGGAGATCAGCGAATTCGATTTTTTTGCTTTTGGGGATATGGACGTTGTTTACGGTCAGCTCCGCCACTGGCTTACCCCCGACGTGCTGAAAAAATACGACCTGATCTCCACCCACAATACCCGGGTTTCCGGTCATTTATGCCTGTTGCGTAACACATATAACTTACGCCACGCTTTCCAGCTTGTCCCTGACTGGCAAAAGGTTTTTGAAAACCCGAACCACTGTTTTTTTGATGAAAATCATTTTTCTCGCTTATTCCTACTGAGGAAAAATTTCCCCACATGGTTACGCAAAAGTATTTTCTTTTTTAATACCCGGCATCGACGGGCCCTATTTCGCGAAGCCTTTAGCACTACACACGCACGGGTTTCATGGATAGATGGCAGCAAAAATTTTCCTTCCTGCTGGACTTGGAATAATGGCTTTCTGACAAATAATTTAACCGGGAATAAGGACTTTCCCTATCTGCATTTTTTTATGTGGAAGATGGAAGACTGGAAAAATCAGCCCAAAGAAAAATTACTGGCAGACCCGGCTCTCTACAAAGAAGCTTGCTGGACGATCAGTGCCGAAGGATTCCAACCTGCAAATCGAGGCTAAATACCCAAGTATGTTCTTACCACAGCACGGGTAATTTTCAGGTCCCAGGAGGATAGCGGTATGTTGGATAGTATTTTTTTTGCACTTTCCCTGTCAGTTTTACTGGCTCGAATAAAATAACTTTTTGTGTGTTTGGCATACACTTGTTGATATAAAGGGTGCGACTTGTAGTCTTCAATTGTTTTCAGCAATGCGCTGTACATCTTCCAGGCTTTTTTATACGTGTTATCGCCATGAATCCTGTATTTAATCAGGTTTTCCCCTAATCCGACCATTCGATAACCGCGAGAAGTGACTTTGAACCACATATACATATCTTCCAGCTGTATATCGGCATTCCAGCCTCCCAATTCATCCAACACCGATTTCCTGATCATGGCCGACGATGCGAATATGCCGGGGCCGGTTTCTGCAAACAGGTTTTCAAAACTGATTTCTCGGTAACCAGGTGGCGGTTTGCGATTTGCGATGATGCGGCCCTTGCCATCAATCATTTCCGCATTGCCACCGGAAACAGCAATCCCGGGCTCTCGTTCCATGAACTCTACTTGTCTACGGGTTTTACCCGGCAGCATTACATCGTCAGAGCCGAGCTGGCAGATATATTTTCCGCCGGCCATTGCAAGCGCCTCGTTCAGGGTTTCTGCCAGGCCACGATTCTCCCGGTACCTGAAAGTGAATGAGTATTGGGCTGCAAGCTGCTGGATAATCTCAACCGAGTCGTCCGTTGAACCATCGTCAATGACGATTAGTTCTATGTTTGGATAATCCTGGTCTATGACGGACTGGATACTTTCTATAACAAAGTCACAATGCTGATAGGATGCGATAATGACGGTTACCAGTGGGGACTGCATAAGAACCATGCCGTAAAATACCTTTTAGACCTTGTGTCCAGTTGCACAAGCATTAACTGCAAATTGCAGATAGCTGATATCACCCAACAAACCAAACGTTAAAGGACCAAGTAACCTTATTTTAAGTTTTCTCGTACCATTAACTCCCTGGATACTGTTAACGTTAAACCCTGCCTCTGCGAAAGTATCAATGATGGATTGCTGGGTAAAAAACCGCAAATGGGTCCTGTCCAGAATACCTGAATCCTCATAACACCATTGTTTTTTGAAAATCAGGTTGTAAAGGTTTTTGTAATACCTGACATTGGGTATGGAGGCAACTATGTGACCCTTGGCTGTCAGTTTGGTTTTTATTATTTTCAACAAACCTAATGGATCTACTAGATGTTCTAGGCTGTCATTGAATACAACCGTATCGAAATAATTATTTGGCAGCTGCTCCACCAACTCTTCTGCGTTACCCAGTAAAACACGGTTTAGTGTTTTTTTTGCTTCTTTTGCAGATTGCTCTTCAATCTCTATACCCCAATACTCAGAGACATTCTTATGCTTTTTTACTAATTGAGCAAAATTGCCGCTGCCACAACCTACCTCCAGGCAACATCCAACATTCCAGGCCATATGGTCCAGCATCTCGGGGCGAGCTTGCCGGTAATATTGACGATCACTCATATAAGTACATTAAGGGTTGGGGCACCATTTGCTGACATACCTGAAAGGCCTAACGAATTTTTTCATAATTGAGAGAATGGTATTTTCAATGGTAATAATGCTCTGCTCTTTGAGCTTGTAGGCTTTACCCTTATCCAGCAGCAATGCTGGTATACCTGATCAAGCCACCCCTCAGTATGAGCCTGGTATCAACATCGCCAATGCCAACCAAACCTTTCGGAGAATCCGGATTAGACAAAAATTGCTGCACCATCTTTAGATAACTTCTTTCTCTAATTTTTAGTCTCTAGCAAATATAAACACCCTTTTGTCCAAATACCAGCGCAACAGACTGAATTCAGCACACCTTTTCAACCAGCCTATTCGATCTTCATTCCGACACTGCATGCGGTCGCCACACCCACCCCACCTGTTTCCAGCACGCACGTCTCAAAATCGATACTGAAGACGCAATTGAGGAGTTGCATTTGGGTGCATGGCAACACGACTTTTGACCTGCATTTGGTCTTACGGCGCACAAAACATTTTGGGTAAGTCCATTTCTCGGATACGAGCGGACTTAACAATATAACGCGACACAACTGTTCCAGCCTTTTGCATTCATGAGCTTTAGCAGTTACGCCAGCATACAGGTGAAAACCGACCATATTGCCAAGCGCATCCGAAAGCTGATCTACTAGGTTGTCAGCGGGGAGAATTTGCAGGGTGAGGGCTTTGCGGTCGTGCTTTTACTCCAGGTCGACTTAGCCTTATAAAGCTCAAATACCTGATTCCCTCGACTGACCTTGATTATTTCCACCGACCTAACCAATTTTCCATCCAACCATATCAAATAAAATTAATCTCTCGGAATAATGACAATATCCCGAGCATTCTTAATTTTGTTTAACACAGAAGAATCCGTCACAGGAGTGAATCGAGACCTTTCCCAGAGAAGTATGTCGTGGTCGTAGGGAATTTTTTCACAAATATTTTCCAGCGGATAATGACGCCGATTAAATTCCAATGTAATAACTGGCTTATCTCTGAGAAGCCGACTTTTTGCGCCTTCTAAAACACCCGGCTCATAACCTTCAACGTCAATTTTTACCAAACAAACCCTTTTCTCGACATCGCTCAATAACGAGTCGATGGTCACAGATTGAACTTTTATCCCTGTTTTTTCGCTTGAAATATGCGAAATACCAATATTTACCTCCTCACTACAATCTTGAAAAAAAACGAATCCATTGCTATTGGAAGCTGCCAGCTGATGTAATTCAACACGGTCGGCTGTATTTTTCTTTATATTTTTTTCAAGCCTGGAAAATATTTTCGGCGAAGGCTCAAATGAATGAACAAAAACACGCTTGTTTGCAGCCAATGCGATTAACGTATGAATGCCTACATTTGCACCCACATCTAAAAATAAACAGTCATCTAATAGATATTTTTTGTAAAATTCGTATATACAGTCCGGGGCTACATTAAAATAAACCACTGCTGTACTGAGATCAGATGAGAAGCATTCAACTTCTGTTTTTTCATTTTCAATAATATTATTGAAACCAAGGTTTATCCTTGTATTTTTTGCATAAATTTTGATTGCTTTTTTCACCCTCCGTCCAAGGTGTTTTTTTATTATTTTATTTCTAGATCTCAATATATTAGAGACCAAATGGTAAGATAAACTTTTCTTACTACTGTACGCAGCTTTTAGCAAATGTTGCAGCACTGACATTCTCCCTCGTTATTTAGCTTCATGCGCCCGCTTTTATCACCAACACATCTTCCATAATCAAATACTGCAAATCCGAACCAAAAAACATATTCAGGGCATCGGTCGGCGAACAGACCATGGGCTCACCCCGACGATTCAGCGATGTGTTCAACACCACCCCATTGCCGGTGAGCCTTTCCATTTCCTCCATCAACTCATAGTAACGGGGGTTGTACTCCCGCCTGAGGGCCTGGGCGCGGGCTGTGCCGTCTTCATGCACCACTTCCGGTACGCGGGTTTTCCACTCATCGTTCACCTCGAAGGTAAAGGTCATGAATGGTGCCGGGTGGTCTATCTTGAACATTTCCGGGGCCACTCGATCAAGCATGCTGGGGCAGAAGGGTCGCCAACGTTCGCGGAACTTGATCTGCTCATTGATGCGGTTCGCCACGCCCGGAGCGCTTGGGCAACCCAGAATGGAGCGGCCGCCCAATGCACGCGGGCCGAACTCCATCCGGCCCTGAAACCAGGCCACCGGGTGACCCTCTGCCAGCAGTGCGGCAATTTTTTGCGGCACCTGGTCGATCACTTGATATTCTGGCTTATTCGGATGTACCTCGCAGGCGCGGATACAATCTTCGTTGCTGTAATTCGGCCCCAGGTAAACATGCTGCATGGCTTCCGGCTGAATGCCGCGTTTTACCAGCGCATAGGAGGCAGCACCCACCGCTGTACCCGCATCCCCGGAAGCCGGCTGCACATAGAGCTCCTTGACTTCTTCCCGGGCAATGATTTTCTGATTCAGCTTTACGTTGAGTGCACCGCCCCCAGAGAATGCCAGCTTGCCCGTCTCCCGGAGAATATCGCCAAGGTAATAGTCCATCAGTTTGAGCACTACGCTTTCAAACAGGGCCTGAATGGTGGCGGCGTAGTCAATGTAGGGCTCGTCGGCGATATCGCCCTCGCGTTTCGGCCCGAGCCAGTCAATCAGTTGCGGACTGAAATAGAAGCCGACACCGTCCTGCTTGTAGCGGCGCAGACCCACAGTATTGACCAGTTTGGTATTGACCCGAAAATCCTTGCCATCGAAGTCGATCAACCGGGAAAAATCATATTTGCTCGAATCGCCATAGGGTGCCATACCCATCACCTTGTATTCCCCGTCGAGCATTTCGAAACCGAGGTACTCGGTCATGGCACCGTACAGGCCGCCGAGGGAATCCGGATCATAAAACTCCTTGATTTTATGGATTTTTCCGTTCTCGCCATAACCAAAAAAGGTGGTGGCATATTCGCCCTTGCCATCCACTCCCATGATGGCGGTCTTTTCGTTGAAACCACTGAGGTGGTAGGCGCTGGAAGCGTGGGCCAGGTGGTGCTCTACCGGTTCGAACTCCACATTGGCGGGATCAATACCCAGGTCGCGAAGCAGGCCGAAGACCCGGTTGCGATAACGACGGTAGCGGCGATTGCCGTTGAGCAGTGCATCCAGTGCCCGGTCAGGGGCGTACCAATAACGCTTGGCAAAATGCCAGCGCGCCGGGGTAAACAGTGAAATGGGCGCAAAGGGAACGGCAACCACATCCACGGCTTCCGGCTTGATACCCGCGAACTCCAGACAGAATTTCGCTGCATGGTAGGGCATTTTTCCCTTGGCATGCTTATCGCGGATAAAGCGCTCTTCTTCCGCTGCTGCCACCAGTTTTTCGTCCACATACAGGGCTGCGGATGAATCGTGATTCAGCGCACCGGAGATACCGAGAACAATTGTCGACACTGTTAAACCTTTTTATTGATGAGTTTAATACCGCACTGACTGGCATAAGGCCGTAACAGCTGCTCAAAATGCTGCCAGGTATTGCCTTGCCAGTTATCCATAAAACGCTGCAAATCCCTACCGTATGCAGTCTTGAAGAACCCCTTGCAACGATGGCGGTGCAGCGCATCCAGATCGATCAACTGGAGCTGCTCCCCGCATACAATCAGGTTCGTGGCCTTCATGTCGCCGTGGCTGATTCGCCCCAGCCACATGATAGCAAACAGACGAGTGACTTCCCGATCCAGCCAATCCGGAATCCCCGCGGGCCCATACCGCAACAACCAGGCCTGCAAACTCTCGCCACTGGACCACTCGGTAACCAGGTATGCCTCTTGACGAAAGAGACCAGCTCTGTTTTCCCGCATGGCCAGTGGCCTGGGTGTGGCAATGCCCAGCTGTTCCAGCCGATAGGCATTCTGCCAGGAAATCCAGGCGCGACTGCGCCTGAAAGCACGTCTCATCCCGTGCCAGACGTCTTTGATGTTGTAACGTTTGAGCACCCAGCTACCGCTATCTCCGGCCAGCTTCATCACAGTCGCGGTATTACCGCGCTTGAGAAAGGTCGCCTGCCCCACAGCCACCTCCGGCTGGGTGATGACCTGTAACAGTCTATCAGTGACCCGCTGTCTGGCCATCACAACAAAAGCACCCCTGACCTTCAGCCGCTGGAACTGGGTGCAATCGCGAATGGTCTTCGCCAAATAGTGGCGAATCCGTTTTTCCCGCATTCTGGCAATCAGCGGCTGCAACTGTTCGGGTTCCGGCGCACCGACTCCGTAGGCCTGAATCACCTCCGGCATCAGCTGATCATATTCCGGCACCATCTGGGCAAAGAACATGGCGAGATTGTGCAGCGGTTTTTTTAGCGGCTGAATACCGCCGCCGTCGATCATAAAGAGCGAGCCATCTCTGGAAAGAAAATTATCGAGATGAATATCTGCCTGCATGACACCGGCACGGTGCAAACGGCCTATCATGGCAACGGCATCGCTCAGTAATGCCGGCATCGCCTCCCGTGGCTGGGACGCATATATCTGGCGCAGACTTACCGCACCTTCAAGAAACACGGTGGCAAGAAAATCACCGCTTTTGCCACTGCCGTCCTTCAGTATCCAGACTTCTCCCGGACAGGGGATACCGGCATTCTGCATGGCCAGCAGACCGGACCGTTCGCGGTCAAAATCCTTGCGGCGAAAAAAAAGTTTCACCAGTACATGGGCACCGCCCCAATGCGTTCTGAAGACCAGTCGACGACCGGGGAGATGGCGATAAATCTCTTCACAGACCATGTTGTCAAGCCCGCTGGCCTGCAGGGAAAACGGTGCCGCCAACGAAAGATCACTGCGCTGCAGCGCATCCAGAGTCAGCGGGTCATTCATCCCGAACTTCCTCCTTGGCATACATTTTTCGCATCACGGCCTGCTCCAGTGAATCAAGGGACCAGGGATAAGGACACTCCTCATTGTAGGCGGTGTAGAGCAGTCGACGCTCATCCCGGGTCAGGGATGGACTGCGGCGGATCAGGGTGTCCAGATCTCGCAGGCCGCCCCAGCGGCTGAAGATCCGCTTGCACTTTTCCAGATCGATCAGGCGCAACTCAGTGGAATCATGATCCGAGAAATATACATGCTTGGCGTAAAGACAACCGTGCTTGACCCCGGCGGCATGCAGCCGGCCGATCAGTTGCCCCAATGCGCGCAGCCCCTTGGCGCGCTCACGATCCGGCATCGACCGGGCCAGCCAGATATCAAAAGATGAGAACTGCTCAAGTGCGGCAGTGGCCAGAATCGCCCGGTCCTCGCTGAGACTTTCCCGCCCGACGCAGACAACCTCAAGTGTCTGAATCCCCTGCTTTTTCAACCAGTTTATTTTCTGCCACTCGCGCAACGCAACGGGAATACCACGCAGGGGACTACCGGGAGTACGGCAGTTATAATTGGCCTGACGCTTGAGATAGAAGGTTTGTCGTTGACCACTCACGGGAATCGACAACTGCCCCACTTCGCTTCGGCCACCGCGGGTCAGGTTAGGCTCGTCCACCCGCTCAATGTCAGCATTCCACCAGGCGGCGAAATGGTCCAGGTGCAGCGATTCAAAAAACGCGGTAAACGCTGGCTCAAGCTGAAAAAACTGTGTTTTCATCTATTCCCGCCCCGCAAAAAATACCAGCACCTTGCGGATGAATGTCTTGTCAGATGCAGTGAGATGGTCCCTACCGACATAGAGAAGGTAAAAGCGCAATCGCGCGGTTCGGTTGAGGCAGTATTTCGCCACCTTATCGAGACAGGCGATATCCTTGATCTTTTTGTAAGCCAATAACGGCCCCCACCATGTCTGCCCCATCGGACAATCGATCAAATACACTTCTGGCGTCACCTCCCCGACAACCAGGATATTGCGCCACTTCAAATCGTTGTGGGCAAAGCTGGCGGCATGAAGCCGTTTGGCCACCTCAGCCACCTGAACCATCACCTGAGCCAGCCAGTTGCGATCCCGCAGTAACTCGGGCCGCTGTCTGACCAGTGAATGCAGGTCGACAGCGCCGGGCACTTCCTCGGTTATCAATACGCCCCTGGCTCCGGATTCACCATAGGCTGCGATGGGCGGCACCCTGAGGCCCAGTTCGCGAAAAAACAGCAGGTTTTCCCATTCAGCCCTGACGCGGCTTCGCCCCAGCCAGCGCCGTATGACTTTGCCTCGCCGCGAATAGCGTTTCACGTAATAGGATTTTCCGTCGATTTCCGTCAGGATCAACTCACTGATAGGGCAACGGGTAACCCGCCGGCCGGTAATGGCGAAGACACTGTCCAGTGAGGAGAATTGCTCTGCGGCGGCCTCACTGAGAATCGCCCTGTCAACAAACCAGCAGGACATCAGGTGTGATACCCCTTTCTGATGCCCTTGCGGTGTAGCTGATCGGCGTCCTCGCGCACGGCCCGCCAAAGTCGACGGTTTTCGTCGCGGGCCGTTCGCAGGGGCTGCTGTTTGTACTCCACCAGAAAACAAGCCACATCCCGTTCGTCGAAACCCACCCGGCGCGCAGAATAGAAGAGTGCCGCCAGATCCTTGTGTCGCCAGCGGCGGGGAGTGCGGTGACGGACCTGCACCCGGTGCAGGTCAATCAGATAAAGTGGTCGCTTTGATACGGCAACCGTGTCCATTGCCGGAGAGGTATCGAGCAGAAAGTGGCACAGATAGTAATCCCGGTGATTGATGCCGTTGTCATGCAGGGTTCTGGAAATACGTGCCAGCCGTCGCACCAGGGCGCGACGTTCGCTCACCCCCATGGCAGAAAGCACCTGGGGATTGCAATATTCATCCAGGGGCAATGTGGGCTCCAGCGCCCGGGTAATCAGGAAGGATTTTTCGTTGGCCGGGTTCCAGCCGCGTCGACCGAACGCCACTGCCGTCATGGTCTCCACCCCCAACTCTGCCAGACGGGAGATGGCACGATATTCATTTTCGGCGCCCAACACCGGGGCGCGCAGATAGAGCAGGTTTTTGAGCAACTCCCCGATACCGATACCGGCATGGGTTTTCACGAAGTACGCGGCACCTTCACACTCAAAACGGGTTGTGCGACGGTCGCCCATATCCCGAAACAGTTCACCGGTCAGGGAAAACGCCGCCTCAAACGGATCGCTGTCCCGCCATCGCGACGCGAAGGGCTCTGCCAGAAACAACTTCAAGCTGTGCTCCCCAGAATAACGTCCGCCGCGCGCTCGGGCATGCTGTATAAATCGGTCTCGTCGGCAAACCGCAGGGCATTGTCGTGCCAGCGTGCGCGATCCCGGTCACTGGCCAGCATCTCCGCAAGCAGACGGTTGAAAGCCGACTGGTCGAACGGCTGAGTAGCTACACGACCGCAGTCCGCATCCAGTACATAATGAGCATAACCACAAGCTTCGGTCACCAGCAGAGGCAGGCCGGCCACTAAAGCCTCCAGCAGCACAGTTCCGGTGTTTTCATGGCGGGCCGGATGCAGCAGCAGGTCTGCCGCCAACAAAAAATCCGGTACGTCGGCCCGGCCGCCGGGCATAAAGACCTGCGCTCCGACGCCCAACTGATCCGCCAGACCCTGCATTTTCGCAGGATCGTCAGAACCCAGCGCCACCAACCGGGTTCGGGCGCGCAGCGCTTCAGGCAGCGCCGCCAGAGCCTGAATACTGCGATCGAGCCCTTTTCGCTCAAAGTCTGACCCTATCTGAACCAGCAACAAGCCATCGGCTGGCAGGGCGAATTCTGCGCCCAGCTTCTGGCGGGCGGCAACCCGCAACTCGGCGGCATTGTCCGGAGCGCGCCGGTCGGGAGAAATACCCGGCGGCAACAGATGGAAACGGTGCTCGGGCGTGGCGTAATACTGTTTGAACAGGGCCTGCTGGGTGGCCGAGATCATCAACAATTCGGTTTTTGCCGCAGGCGAGAAAACCGCTCTTTCATAGGCAGAAAAATGCCGGTAGCGCGGACTGTAGCGATACCATGGCTTTCGCAATCGGCGGGATTTATCCTCGAAGCAGGGGTCCGCTGCGTAATAGACATCGAGGCCGGGCATCTTGTTGAAGCCGACCACCCGATCGACCGGGCGCCTGTGCATGTCAGCCTCAACCCAACGGGTAAACTTTTTATAGCGGCGGTGATTAAGCCAGGATCGCACCGGCACTGTTACTACCTCAAACCCCTCCGGCACGTCCCCCTGCCAGCTTAGCGTATAAACCCTGATGCGGTGGCCGCGCTGCTGGCAGGTTTGTGCAATCCTGACCAGATCCCGCTGCAAACCGCCAAACGGAAAATATTTGTAGAGTAAAAACGCCAGTTGCATCAAATCGCTCCGTGGTCCGCCAGCAGTTTCTGCAGGCGCTCAAACACATTGTCGGGGGCAACACGGGTAAAGCATAGCGGTTGTTCGCGCTGCAGGTCGAATAGCCGTGCATCTTCAGCGGTGGGCCGGTATCGACAGGTTTTCTGCAGGCAGGGCGCACAGGGAAAGTTGCTGGCAAGATGAACTTGCGAGAGGCCATAAGCGCCGGTAAGCCCCGAATCGGTGGGGCCAAACAGCGACAGACAGGGCACATTGAGCGCTGCGGCGAGGTGTCCCAGTCCTGTATCAACGGCGACGCAGGCCTGTGCTCCCGCCACCACCCCGGCCATGCCGGCCAATGACAATGGAGGCAGTACCTGCACCCGCTGCAGGCCCTCGGCAATCCGTTCTGCCCGGGCCTTTTCCTCGACATTGCCCCAGGGCAGCTGAACCCCGATTTCACGTTCGACCAACTTTTCAGCCAGCTCTCGCCAGTACATTTCAGGCCAGTGCTTGCTCGACCAGGTGGTGCCATGAAAAAACAGCACCTGGGGCTGTCCCGAAGAGAGCCCGGCCAGGGCCTGACGATCCAGACCGTAGTCACCGAAGCCCGTCGGCATGGCATAACCCAGCGCCGCTGAAAATAACTGCCGCACCCGCTCGACTGCATGCTGGTCTCGAGGTACGGCAATGGGCTGGTGGTAAAACAGTGCCGCCAGCGATTCCCTCGCCGACTGGCGGTCCAGACCAAATCTTCGGCCTTGTGCATAACGGATCAGCCACGCGCTCTTGAACAGCCCCTGTGCATCGATCACGGCATCGTAGGAGCGCTCGGCAATACGGCTTTTGAACTCGGACCACTCACCGCTGCGTCGTGCCTGCAACGGGTGTTTTCGCCAGCGCCGCAGGGCAACCGGAATGACCCGATCAACCGCCGGGTGCCAGGCCGGAACTTCCCTAAAGGACTCTTCCACCACCCAGTCAAAACGAACGTCGGGGATGGCGGCGGCCGCATCGGTGAGCGCCGGCAAACTGTGGATCACATCACCCAGAGACGAGGTTTTAATCAACAGTATCGATGTCATGGTGCAGGCACCAGTCGATCGAGAGCCGCCGTCACCCGTTCCGGGTATAACTCCACGAGGCACTTGAGGTGTCCTAGCGGGCATTCGCGCTTGAAGCACGGCCCACAATCCACCGGAATTGACAAAATCGCCACCTCATCATTGAGCGGCGGCGTAAAGGCGGGAGAGGTGGAACCATAAACCACCACCAGCGGACGGTTCAGGGCAGCGGCTATGTGCATCAACCCGGAATCGTTGCTCACCACGGCATCGACGACCGACATCAGGTCGATCGCCTCATCCAGGCTGGTTTTACCCGCCAGGTTATGGCATTGGTCCCGCTGCTGCTCGGGCAAACCGTCGATAATGGCCTGCGCCACCGGGCGATCCTTTGCCGAGCCCAGCAACCAGATCTGCCAGCCCCTGGCAATCTGGTGAGCAGCCACGGTCGTGTAATGCTGCTCTGGCCAGCGCTTGGCGGGGCCGAATTCGGCGCCGGGACAGAGTGCCAGAATGTTCTGATTGGCCTGAAGGCCAAACTGCTGGCGCAATGCCGGAACCCGGTCTGTTTTCGCATGCAGGTCGGGGGCCGGCAACGAGGTCGGCAGCGCAGTGCCCTCCGGCAACGCCAGGGCATCAAAACGCTGTACCATCAGGGGATACTGCTGCTTGTCCAGATGGCGGAGATCGTTCAACAGCAGATAGCGCATTTCCCCTTTCCAGCCGGTCCGGAGAGGAATCCGGGCCAGCCAGGGAATCAGCGCTGACTTGAGGGAATTCGGCAGCACAATGGCCTGGCTGTAACCTTCGGCACGCAATTCCCGGGCAATCCGGCGGCGCACCGACCACATCAGGCTGCCGTGCCCAACGGGCATATCAATCGCCCGCTCGACCTCCGGCATACGCGCCAGCAGTGGCCGACTCCAGGCCGGGGCCAGCACGTGAATCTGAACGTCCGGAAACTGCTGCTTGAGAAGAATAAACAGGGACTGCGCCATCACCATGTCCCCTATCCACGAGGGGCCGATGATGAGAATTTTTTTACCCGATACCATGCAATTTCCCGGCGGAACCGGGCTTACTGCCCCACCGGCGCAAGCCACTCCTGGTGCTCACCGCGAAGACCGCGCACCAGATCAAAGTACTGTGACTGCAGTTCCCCGGTGATGGGACCCCTTGCGCCTTCGCCAATGGTGCGGCCATCCAGCTCTCGGATGGGCAACACCTCGGCCGCAGTGCCTGTGAAAAATGCTTCATCGGCAATATAGACCTCATCGCGTGTGATCCGTTTTTCCACTACCCGATAACCAGCTTCCCCGGCCAACTGCATGACTGTTTTTCGGGTAATACCGTCGAGGCAGGAGGTCAGTTCCGGTGTATAGAGCACATTGTCACGAACAATGAAGACGTTTTCACCGCTGCCCTCGGCGACATACCCTTCCGGATCCAGCAACAAAGCTTCTTCACAACCACAATCCAGTGCTTCCCGCAGGGCGAGCATGGAGTTGATATAGTTACCGTTGGCCTTGGCCTTGGTCATGGCAATGTTGACATGGTGGCGGGTGAAGGACGAGGTGCGAATGCGGATACCCTTTTCCAGCGATTCCGGACTCATGTAGGAAGGCCAGGTCCAGGCAGCGACAATCACGTGGGTCTGCAGGGAATCAGCCCGCAAACCCATGCCTTCGGAACCGAGAAAGGCCATGGGCCTCAGGTAGGCTTCATGCAGGTCGTTCTCCAGCACCACCTGTTTCTGTGCTGCATTCAATTGATCCCTGCTGAAGGGCATTTTCATACCCATGATCTTGGCGGAATTGAACAATCGGTCCGTATGATCCTTGAGCCTGAAGATAGCCGCCCCGCGATCCGGCGTCTGGTAGGCGCGCACACCCTCAAAGACTCCCATGCCATAATGCAACGTGTGGGTCAGTACGTGAACCTTGGCCTCGCGCCAGGGCACCATCTCACCGTCAAACCAGATATAGCCATCGCGATCGGCAAATGACATGGGTGTCTCCTAAAAAATTCAGGCTGACCGAAAGAACCACCGGTCAGATGTTTATTATTCTCCGAGCAACCGATGCCAGAGTGCCACCACCTGCTGCCGTTGCGCCGCAAACTCGGCCGCACTGACGACAAGCTCCGCCTGTTGCAGCTGAAGTCGATGTCCGGCAGATCGGTAATTTTTATAGGCACTGGTCAAAATGTCCACATCTTCAACTGACAGGACATCACTTTTCTCAAGGCATTCGAGGATGCGGATGTTATCACTCCAGCGAGTCAAATCGGGAATATCGTGGGACCAGGCCAAGACCGCAAATTGAACCATAAATTCGATGTCGACGATACCTCCCGGATCCTGCTTCAGGTTGAACACCCGGTCCTGATCAGCCTTGCCACTGGCGAGGTGTTTTTTCATCTTGCCGCGCATCTCCAGCACGTCAGCTATCAGCTTGTCTCTTTGCCGCGGCAGCACCAGCACTCGCTGACGAATCTCGGCAAAAGCCCGGACCAGCTTTTCGGGTCCGGCTACTGGCCTGGCGCGCACCAGCGCCTGGTGCTCCCAGGTCCAGGCTTCACCCAACTGGTACTTTTCAAATGCCGTCAGGGAAGAAACCAGCATGCCGGAGCTACCGGAGGGCCTCAGGCGCATATCCACTTCGTAGAGGTCGCCGGAGGACGTTTTGGCGGTGAGAATATGCACAATGCGCTGCCCCAACCGGGCAAAAAAAGTCGCGCTATCCAATGGGTGGACGCCGTCGGTGGACGCCGCCGCATCGGCGTCGTGGAGGAATACCAGATCCAGATCAGAGCCGTGCCCCAGCTCAATGCCACCGAGCTTGCCATAACCGACAATCAAAAATCCCGCCGTGTCGCCCTCCGCCGTTTTCGGATAGCCATGCCGCTCCACCATCTGATTCCAGGCTAACTGCAGCACATGGCTCAGGATCGCCTCCGCCAGCCAGGTCAGATAATCGCTCACCTTCATCAAGGGCAATATTTCTTCCAGCTCACAGGCGGCCACCCGCAGGCTGTGTGACTGCTGAAAATAGCGCAGCACTTCCATCTGGGATTCCAGATCATCGGTGGGCACCCGGAGCAATTGCTGATGCAACTCGTCCTCAAGGGTTGATTTTTCCGGTAGCGAAAACAGTGTCCGGCTGTCCAGCAACTCATCGAGAAGTGCCGGATAGCGAACCAGCTGGTCTGCCACCCAGGAACTGCCGGAAAAGAGCTTCACGGTGCTCTGCAGCGCCGCCGGGTTTTCCTTCAACAGCAACAGATAGGCGCTGCGGCGGGCGACGGCTTCCACCAGCTTGAGTACCCGTCCAAGGGTTTCAGTGGCATTGTCCCGCTGCCCGCATGTGCTGATCAGCTGGGGCATCAACTTATCCAGCCGACCGCGGGTATCATTGGCCATGGATTGCACCGACCGGCTGCCGCGCAGCGTGTTGATCATCTCCGCCGCCTTTTCCGGCAGATCGTAACCCATGGTCCCGAGCTCATCGGGCATTAACTCATCGCCATCGACAGCCTGCCAAACCTGCTCCGCCAACGGGTGTTCCTCAGGCACATTTTCTCCCCCATCACCCTGGTGCTGTTCGGCAACCACGTCTTCAAACAGCTGGTGAATAAACTGGCGGTATTCTTCCAGCTGTTCCAGAAACTGATGCCAGTCTGTACAACCCATCAGGTAAGCAACCCGGCATTGGCCGAGCTCATCACCCGGTAATGACTGGGTCTGCTTGTCTTGCCACCCCTGCAGCACATGCTCCACATTGCGCAGAAACCGATAACCACGGTAGAGTCTTTCGGTGTCTTCGAGCGGCAGCAACCCCTCCTGCCCCAACAGCTCCAGCACCTCTTTCAGCGGTGGCGTCTGGAACCGCCGGTCGCGGCCACCGCGAATAATCTGGAAGGCCTGAGCGACAAATTCAACCTCGCGTATACCACCCGCACCGCGCTTGACATCACTCACCAGACCCTTTCGTTGCACTTCCCTGTTGATCATCGTCTTCATGCCCCGCAGGGATTCAAAGGCACTGAAATCGAGGTACTTGCGGTAGGTAAAGGGTCGCAACATCGCCATCAGCCTGCTGCCCGCCGCCCGGTCGCCGGCCACCACCCGCGCCTTGATCATGGCGTAGCGCTCCCAGTCGCGTCCCTGGGTCTGGTAGTACTCTTCCATAGCATCGAAGTTGAGCACCAGCGCGCCACTCTGGCCGTAGGGCCGTAAACGCATATCCACACGAAAGACAAAGCCGTCGGCGGTGGGGGTATCGAGCGCCTTGATCAGCCACTGGCCGAGACGAATGAAAAACTCCTGGTTGCTCAGGCTGCGGCGTCCACCGCGGGTCTCGCCGGCTTCGGGGTAAGCAAAAATCAGATCGATGTCGGAGGACACGTTCAGCTCGCGGGCACCCAGTTTCCCCATTCCCAGAATCACCAGCTGCTGGGGCTCACCATCGGCATCAAGCGGGGTGCCCCATTCGTCGCACGCCCGGGGATACAGGAAATCCAGTGCACCCTGCAGGCAGGCCTCGGCCAGCCGGGACATGTCTGCGGTGGTCTCCTCCAGCTCAGCTGATCGGGTGAGATCCCGCCAGATAATGCGCACCATTTCCCGCGTCCGGAGTTGCCGCAACACCTTGAGAAGCATATCTTCACTGGTGACATCACTCAGCCACAGGGCAAGGCGCTCCTTTAGCGCGGTATCGGAATAGCTGGCCTCGAGATCGCCGGACTCCACCAACTCCTGAAACATCGCCGGCTGGCCGGCACAGGCGGCGGCAACGTATTCACTGCAGGACCAGACCAATGGCAGCTGTCGCGCCAAGGTATCCCCGCTTTCAAGTAATGAGGCCAGCCAGTCTTCCTGCCCAGCGGTGGCCCGCCCGGCAAAGTAATGCCTGCGCAGCGTCCATTGCTCCTGCAGGACTGACGGTAGTTCTTCGGGGCTTTTCAACATAGCGCGGCGTTCTCGACTCGACGGGATAGTATTGTTGGCATTGAAGCGGACATGGCAACGACCGGGGACGCTCTAACCGCCCGATTCAGGGGCCACACGCATCACTTCTTCCACAGAGGTAGACCCGGCTCCCACTTTTTGGGCACCACTGAGACGCAATGTTCTCATCCCCTCTTTCATGGCCTGCAGGCGCAGTGCGGAAATATTGGTATCCGAGGTGATCAGCGGTTTGATGGTTTCCGTCAACGGCAGAATCTCGTAGACACCCTGCCGTCCCAGATAACCGGTATTTCGGCACTCCAGGCAACCTGCCGGACGGTAGATGGTCGCCGGTGATTTGACTTTCCAGGGACGTACCAGCGACTCCCAGTCCGCCGGATCAACGGTTACCGCCTCCTTGCAGTGCGGACAGAGTGTCCGCACCAGACGCTGGGCCATGACACCGTTGACCGTCACCTTGATCAGGTGTGCGGGAATGCCCAGGTCCAGCAGCCGGGTGATCGCCGAGGGCGCATCATTGGTGTGCAGCGTTGACAGCACCAGGTGCCCGGTGAGAGCGGCCTGGATCGCCATCTGCGCGGTCTCCAGATCCCGGATCTCACCCACCATGATGATATCCGGGTCCTGCCGCATCAGGGTTCGAATGCCTGCGGCGAAATCGAACTCGATTTTATGCTGCACCTGACTCTGGTTGAAGCTGTCCTCGACCATCTCGATGGGGTCCTCGATGGTGCTGACGTTGACATCCTCGGTGGCGAGCCGTTTGAGGGTGGAGTAAAGGGTGGTGGTTTTGCCCGAGCCAGTGGGGCCGGTGACCAACACGATACCATGTGGCCGACCGGTCATTGTTTCCCAGCGTTTCAGGTCATCGCCACTGAGCCCCAAATCGGTAAAGCTGCGCAGCAGTACATCGGGATCAAAAATCCGCATCACCAGCTTTTCCCCAAAGGCGGTGGGCAGGGTGGACAAACGCAGCTCCACTTCGCCACCCGCCGGTGTGACAGTCTTGACCCGGCCGTCCTGGGGGCGGCGTTTTTCCGCCACATTCATGCGACCGAGAATTTTCAGGCGACTGGTGACGGCGGTCATCACCTGGTCGGGTAAATCATAGACCTGATGCAGCACGCCATCGATGCGAAAGCGAATCCGGCCCTTGTCCCGACGCGGTTCCAGATGAATATCACTGGCCCGCTGGTCAAAAGCATACTGCAGCAGCCAGTCCACAATATTGATAATGTGCTGGTCCTGGGCATCGGGATCCTTGAGGGAGCCGATCTGCAAGAGCTGCTCAAAGTTCGTCACACCCGACCGGTTAGAGCCGGCAATGCCCTTTGCACCAAACACCGATTTGGCCAGCGAGTAGAACTCCACGGTGTACTTGGCCAGGTCGACTGGATTGACTACCACCCGCCTGATGGTTTTGCGGCTGGTCTGTTCAAGGTTTGCCATCCATTCAGTGATAAATGGCTGCATCGTCGCAATCAGCAATTCTGTATCATTGACGCCAATACACAGAATACTGTGGCGGCGGGCAAACTGAAAAGACATGACCTCGGTTACCCTGGCAACATCAACCTGTAATGGATCGATATGTGCCACCTCCAGGTTGGCCTTCTCTGCCAGCCAGCGGGTCAGAGTATCGATATTGAGCTGCTTGCCGGGTTCCAGGGGGTTGTCTGGACGCTGACCTGCGATATAGGCCAACGGGTGCAGCAGTGCCTGCTCGCGGCTGCGCTGCGCTCCGGCGAGCATATTGGCATCACTGCGCGACAACAGGCCATCGGCCACCAGATCGTTGAGCACATTGCCCAGGTCCAGTTGGCGCTCCGGCATCTCAGCGGCTGGTACCATAACATTTACCCGATTTATCCGATTCACAGATCAGAGTATGACGGCTGAGGGTGGTAGCGACAATGATCACCGCGCGCATAGTAGCAATACGCCTCACCGAATCCGGTCAAACAAAACATATTTGTTTTCTCACCCGGGCTTTCCGGGGAAAATTAACGCATACTTCGAATAGGGAATTGCCCCTGTTTTCAGCAGGTGAAGGAGTCTGTCATGACCATCAGGCACGGCGAGGAAAGCGCCACCCACTTTCGTTCGGAACGTATCGAGTGCATGAACGGTTCCTGGTATTTTGCCGTGCGCGAGACCCATGGCATGCTCGGCCCTTTTCCCACCAGGCAGGCCGCACAAAAGGCGGCCTGTGCCTATATCAAGGATATAGAGAGCGGATATTCCGACGTTGAGGCCCTATCCAACCTCCGTGTACTGATGAAAGCCCTATCCAGCAAGTAAGTCACTCCTGCTACCTGCCTCGCACCACAAGCCTTTAACTCCTCGCCACACGGTGGCAATTGCTTTTTAACCCGCCGCCCGTACACTGCATGCCATGCTAATTATGCCCATGCTGCAACAGCTGATTGCCACCCCATCAATCAGCAGCGTCAATCCCGCCCTCGACCAGGGGAACCGGGCGGTGATTGAGTTGCTGGCGGGCTGGCTGGAAGATCTCGGTTTTACCGTGGACATCATGCCCCTGAAGGATCCCCGCAAAGCCAATTTGATCGCCACGCTGGGCAGTGGTCCCGGCGGATTAGTGTTAGCGGGTCACACCGACACGGTACCCTGCGATGAAGCCCGCTGGACACACAATCCTTTCAAGTTGCTTGAGCGAGACCAACGCCTCTATGGTCTCGGAACCTGTGATATGAAAGGGTTTTTTTCACTGATCATTGAAGCCGCCAGACCGTTTTCCCGTCAAACACTTCAACAGCCACTGATTGTGCTGGCAACGGCAGATGAAGAATCCTCCATGTCCGGCGCACTGGCTCTGGCCGCGGCGGGCAAACCCAGAGCCCGCTATGCCCTGATCGGCGAGCCCACCGGGATGAAACCCATCAATATGCACAAAGGCATCATGGTGGAAAAGCTGATCATAGAGGGTCGGTCCGGCCACTCCAGTGATCCCACCCTGGGGCGCAATGCCATGGAAACCATGCACAGCGCGATGGGCGAACTACTGTCACTGCGGAACGAACTGCGAGAGAAGCATCATAACCCGATGTTCAATGTCGGCCATCCGACTATGAACCTGGGCTGCATTCACGGCGGTAACAACCCCAATCGTATCTGTGGCCACTGTGAACTGGGCTTTGAAATTCGAGTCTTGCCGGGTATGGATACCGTGGCATTGCAGCAACAGATAAATGACCGCATCCTGCCATTTCGGGAGCGTGACGGGGTCACTATTTCACTGGAGCACTACTGTGTCCCCGCTTTTGCTTCAGGCGCTGATTCCACGCTGGTAAAAATGTGTGAATCCCTGACCAATCACACCAGCGAATCAGTGTCATTTGCTACCGAAGCGCCCTATCTGAAAGATCTGGGGATGGATGTGGTGGTACTTGGGCCCGGCAGCGTCGAGCAGGCACATCAACCCGATGAATACCTGGCCATTGACCGCATACAACCCACGGTTGATTTTCTGGTACAACTGATCGGTCGCTGTTGCTTATAATGGCACCGGATAACCTTCAGGCCAACACTGTGTCCGACTACGTAAAATTTCTACGCGATACCTCCCCGTACATCAACACGCACCGGGGGAAAACCTTTGTACTTGCCCTGGGTGGCGAGGCCATAGCCCATGCCAATTTCACTAATATCGTCCACGACATCGCACTGCTGCACAGTCTTGGCATAAAGCTGGTACTGGTGCACGGTGCCAGGCCGCAGATTGCGGAACGGCTGAAGGGCAGCGCTATTAGCCCACAGTTTGACCAGTACACACGGATTACCGATTCAGCCACCATGGTCTGCGTCAAGGATGCCGTAGGCAGCGCCCGTATCTCCATTGAGGCCAAGCTCTCAACCGGTGCCACCAACTCGCCCATGCACGGCGCCCGAATCCGGGTACTGGGTGGCAATCTGATCACGGCCAAACCGCTGGGGGTTCGCGAAGGCATCGATTTTCACCACACCGGGGAGGTGAGGCGAATCGATCACAAAGCCATTCAGAGGCAACTGGAAGACGGGGCCATCGTACTGCTGTCACCGATCGGTTACTCACCTACCGGTGAAGCCTACAACCTCAATTATGAGGATATCGCCACCCAGACCGCCGTCAGCATGGGGGCGGAAAAACTGATCATTTTCAGCACGAGTGGTGGCGTAAAAACCCCACAGGGCGACCTGTTGAAGATGCTGTCACTGAACGAGGTACCCCAATGCCTCAACGTGCTGAAGGATAACGTGTCGCTGCAGCATGCCTTGATGGCCTGCTACCAGGCCTGTGAAAACGGGGTGCTAAGAGGGCACATCATCAGCTATGAAGACAACGGCGCCCTGCTCACCGAGCTGTTTACTCTCGAAGGTAGCGGCACGCTGGTGCTGAAAAACGGCCGGGAGGTGATTCGCCAGGCGACGATTGATGACGTGGGTGGGCTGCTGGAGCTCATCGAACCGCTTGAGCAAAAAGGCATTCTGGTCAAACGCTCCAGGGAATTACTCGAAACGGAGATATCCCGCTTTACTGTCATGCTCCATGCCGAGGGAATGCTGGTGGGTTGTGCGGCAATCTACCCGTTCAGGGATGGCGTGTCAGCGGAATTGGCCTGTGTGGTAACCCATCCCGACTTTCTCAATCGCGGGTTTGCCAGTCGCCTGCTGGCACAGCTGGAAACCCAGGCGGCCCTGCAGGGCATCAGGCAACTATTCGTACTGACGACCCGGGCCAGCGACTGGTTCAAGGAAAAGGGTTTTGTGGACAGCTCGCTCGATGAATTGCCGGCCGAGCGCAAATCCCTGTACAACTTTCAGCGCAACTCCCGGATATTCTGCAAGAATCTCCTATAACTGCTGATTACCCGGGCCCGTCTCTGCTATCCTTCAAGCCCTGTTTTATTGCGAAAGAGAAGAGACCAATCATGCCGGTATATCGCTCACACACCACCACCCAAGGCCGCAACATGTCTGGTGCCCGCGCCCTGTGGCGGGCCACCGGCATGAAAGATGGCGACTTTGACAAGCCGATCATCGCCGTTGCCAATTCCTTTACCCAATTCGTGCCGGGGCATGTTCACCTGAAAGACATGGGGCAACTGGTCATCGGCGAAATCGAAAAAGCCGGCGGGGTGGGCAAGGAATTCAATACGATAGCCGTGGATGACGGTATCGCCATGGGCCACGACGGCATGCTCTACTCACTGCCTTCGCGGGATATTATCGCCGACTCGGTGGAATACATGGTGAATGCCCACTGTGCCGATGCACTGGTGTGTATATCCAATTGTGACAAGATCACCCCCGGCATGCTGATGGCGGCGATGCGGCTCAATATACCGACCATTTTTGTCTCAGGCGGGCCCATGGAAGCCGGCAAAACCAAGCTTTCCGAGCATAAGCTGGATCTGGTGGATGCCATGGTGATAGCCGCTGACCCCGAGGCCTCCGACGAAAAAGCCAATGAATATGAACGCTCCGCCTGCCCCACCTGTGGTTCCTGCTCGGGGATGTTTACAGCGAATTCGATGAATTGTCTTACCGAAGCGCTGGGCTTGTCCCTGCCGGGTAATGGCACCACACTGGCGACCCATGCGGATCGCCGCAGACTCTTTGAAGAAGCGGGTCGCCGCATCGTCTCAATGGCTCGGGAATACTACGAAGAGGATCACCTGGCCGTACTGCCCCGCTCCATTGCCAGCTTCGAGGCATTTGAAAATGCCATGACCATGGACATCGCCATGGGCGGCTCCACCAATACCATCCTCCATCTCCTGGCCGCTGCCCAGGAAGCGAATGTGGACTTCACCATGGCCGACATCGACCGACTGTCGCGGAAAGTGCCACAACTCTGCAAGGTGGCGCCCAGCACCCCGCAATATCACGTCGAGGACGTACATCGCGCCGGTGGCGTGTTCGGCATTCTCGGCGAATTGGATCGCGCGGGACTGCTGCACACTGATGTCTCTACAGTTCACACACCGACCATGGCGGCGGCCTTATCCAGCTGGGATATCATGCGCAACAATGACGAGGCGCTGACAAAATTCTTCAAGGCCGGCCCCGCCGGCATCCCCACCCAACAGGCCTTCAGCCAGGATACCCGTTGGGGCTCTCTCGATGCCGACCGCCAAAACGGTTGTATCCGCAGCCTTGAGCACGCCTTCAGTCTGGAGGGGGGGCTGGCCGTACTGTATGGCAATATCGCCCTCAACGGCTGTGTGGTGAAAACCTCCGGTGTGGATGACTCAATTCTGGTTTTCTCTGGTCCGGCCCATATTTGTGAAAGCCAGGATCAGGCCGTCGAGGATATTCTCAACGACCGGGTCAAATCCGGCGACGTTGTTATTATTCGCTATGAAGGGCCCCGTGGCGGCCCGGGTATGCAGGAGATGCTCTACCCCACCAGCTATCTCAAGTCGAAAGGGCTGGGCAAGGACTGTGCGCTGATCACCGACGGGCGTTTTTCGGGAGGGACCTCCGGCCTGTCCATCGGCCACGTCTCTCCTGAAGCCGCCGCCGGCGGGGCCATCGGCCTGGTCAGGGATGGTGATATCATTGAAATTGATATCCCCGGGCGCACCATCAACGTGGCACTCAGCGACCAGCAGCTGGCGGAGCGCCGCGTCGAACAGGATGACCTGGGCTGGCATCCAGTGGAAAAACGGCCTCGCCGGGTATCTGCTGCACTGCAGGCCTATGCCGCACTGGCGACCAGCGCCGACCGTGGCGCCGTGCGTGATCTGAACCTGATCACTATCAAATAGCCAAAGGCTGCCAATATAAAAAAACCGGCCAACAAGGCCGGTTTTTTATCTGATCAATTGGTCGTGTGCGCAGACTCTAAATAGATTGGCAACCCGCGATATCCGCGTCCATCTCCATGAGTTTTTCTCTGCGAGCCGCCTCGCTGCGAACATATTGCAACCACTGTCGGGCAGTTTTACGAACATTTTGATCCGCTGCCGCTGCCTCAAATACCGGCTCTGCTTCCCGATAGCAGTTCAGGTTGACCAGTGCCGCACCGAGGGTAAGACGTGTGAGGGCCGGGCGGGACAAGTCGCCTTTGCGCAGGGCATTGCGCGCCTCCCGAACGGCGGCCGAATTGTCGTTGGCATCCAGATAGGCAGACGCCAACCGTGAAGCAATTGCTCCGCTATCCGACAGATTGGCCGCCCGCTGCAACACCGGCAACGCCTTGTCGGTCTCGCGCGCCAGCTGCCAGGCGCCACCCAGTGTCTCCAGGTTCTTTGCCGTCGGCTCAATGACACCACTGCTCATGCCTTCATCGATGATTCTGGCGGCCCGAAAAGGCACCTCGGCACCCAGATAGAGATACGCCAGGGACAGCAGCTGCCGTTGATCTTTTAATTGTCGCTGCAAATGCAGCAGGTCCATCACGGCAAGCTGGTCGCCACTCCGCTCAAGCTGACCAAAAATCCCCCCCAGCTGCTGCCAGTAACGCGAGTTGGGATAGTGCGTCACCAATCGTTTGAGTACCGCTATCACTTTCTGATACTCGCCCCGCTCGTAGAAAAGTACACGCTGCAGGGACCACCAGCTCTCTTTGGGTATTTTTCCACTGGACAGGGCCTCCGCCACGATCTGGTTAACCAGGCGCAGGGATTCATCCTGACGCTTGAGGTAATAATACGCCTGGGCCAGCAACATGCGTCCATCACTGCCCGGCTCCGGCGCTTCCGTCAGCCAGGTTTCCAGTTGTCGGGCAGCCCGGCCATAATCCTCCTGTATGAAATACAACTGGGCCACGGTATAGCGGGTAGCCACTTTCTGCCGATCATCCACCTCTGGCTCGGCGAGCATTTTCAGGTAGTTGTCGATCGCGCGGGGATACTGCTCCAGAGAATAGTGGCTATAGCCCAGCAAGTTGTAGATTTGTGATTTTTCATAACTGGAACTGCAGGGTCGATCAAGCAGCTTACCCACCTGTTCAATCAATTTGGCGAGCTGGGCCCGGGACGGCGCACTATCTCCTTGCAACGCCGTCTGAAGAGGCTCCAGTTGATTGGCGCAGGCCTGTCCCACCGCCTGCCTCTGACGGGTTTTGGTATCCTGATACTGTCGCTGTTCGGCGGCCTCCTCTGACACAGCCCAAGGCTGGACCGGCCCCAATACCAGTACCACCAGTAGCCACCAACGACCCAACGCCATCCGCTGTTGCAATAGTTTCATTACCTACCTGGCAATCTGGAAAGAAAATTTATACAACACACCCGCGACCTCTTCTGCCTTGCCATCAATAACCCGGGGCTTGTATTTGAGTTTTTCTGCCGCTCTCAGGGCATATTTACCAAAGCCCTTATTGGCGGGCGACTCTTCGAGCAATTTGACATCGCGTACGCTGCCGGTCACCGTAATGACCACTTCCACCACCGCATAACCCTCCACACCCTGTCGCAGGGCCATGGGGGGGTAATCGGGCTGGGGCACATAGACGGGAATGTAATCCGAATCGCGGGTAAATGAGCCGCCGAGCCCCACCTGCAGGCCCTCCATTGCAGGCGTCATCATATCGACGGGACCTTTCGGCGTCTCAATATTGACCTGAAGGTCGGGTACCGGGGGTGGCGGACGCTCAGCCTCCCGGGGTTTTTCCGGCCGGATTACCTTGCGGTGCTCCTCAATGGTTCGTTGCGGTTGCCAGATATCCGCTATTTTGCGCAATGACCTGTCCGGCTCCGCCCCACCCGAGGATGTGATGAGCCCATGCATGCCCAGCAACAATGCCAACGTCATGATCAACCCGAGAACTGCCGCCAGTGCATACCGCATCAACACCATGGGTTTCAGGGACTCCGGGTGGAAACGGAGACGTTCTCTATCCCGGCCGAGCGCGCTGCATCAGCCACCTGGGACAGGGTTGCCATGGCCGCCCGGCCATCTGCCTGGATCACCAGGCCTCCGTGGGGATTTTCAGTGCGCAGACGCAGAATATGCAGTCGCAAGTTGCCTGGATCCACCTTTTGCTGGTCGATCCAGATGCTGTCATCCTGACCAACCGCCACCAGAATGGCAGGTGTTTGCCCGGCACCGGTAACCGCGACCGCACGGTCCACATCAATACCGGGTTCGCGAATAAACGTGGCTGTGACAATAAAAAAAATCAGCATGATAAAAACCACGTCAAGCATGGGTGTCAAGTCAATCGATTGGGGAGGATCCGGCTGTCGGTAAATTCTGTCACGCATCGTCGTCCATTACCTCAGTGGTCCATGGTCAGATGGTCGGCCAGCAGCAACCGCTCCCGCTCGGCTACGCGACGCAAATAGGTATTGGCAAAAACCCCGGACAACGCTGCCACCATCCCGGCCATAGTGGGGATAGTGGCCTGGGAGACGCCAGCGGCCATGGCGCGGGCATCACCACCGCCACTGAGGGATAATACCTGGAAGACACCGATCATACCGGTCACTGTCCCCAGCAGACCCAGCAGGGGAGCGACAGTCATCAGCGCCCGAATCAGTGACAGGTTACGATTGAGCTTCAGCGCCACCCGGGAGATCAACGCCTCACGGATCTGGTGTGCCCTCACCGAACGTCGCTCTGCGCGGGTTTCCCAATAATCGAGCACCACACGGATGTCATTCCTGAGCACCGTGCGAAAATACCATACCCGCTCGAAGATCAGGGTCCACATCACCAGCAGCAACAGCGCTATAACCAGCAGAACAGGTCCGCCGGCATCGAGAAACTTGCCAATATCTTCCAACAACAACACGGCTCAAGCCTCGGTTTGCTCTGCCACAATGCCGGCACTCTGCTCTTCCAGAATATGCAGCACTCGCTGAGCCGGGCTGTTAATCAGGGCATGCAGCAACACCGTGGGAATCGCCACACACAGGCCAAGCACCGTCGTCACCAGTGCCGCTGAAATCCCGCCGGCCATGGTTTTCGGGTCGCCCGTGCCAAACAGGGTAATCGCCTGGAACGTGACAATCATGCCGGTGACAGTACCCAGCAATCCCATCAACGGGGCCACCATGGCAATGATTTTTAACAGCCCCAGACCTGACTCAATAGTGGGCCGCTCCTTGAGCACTTGCTCGTGCAGTTTTAACTCCAGCGATTCTGCATCAGCGCCACGATGATCCTCGCCCACCTTGAGCACCCGGCCCAGTGGATTGTTGAGATCGGCGCTTGGATTGTTCAGCTGCGCTGTGACCCGGCGGGATATGATGGAAAGTACGGCAAAACGCCAACCTGCCAGCAGTAGTGCTATCACGCCGAGTGCTGTAATGAGATAACCGATCCAGCCGCCCTGATGCCAGCGCTCCAGCCAACCCGGACTATCCATAAGGGCAGACAGCAGAGTGCCGCCACTCGGTCCGGTGGGATCAATGCCGGTACGTGTAAAACCTTCTTTGGCCGCCTGTAACGTCTGCGCGGCTTTTCTGTAATCGCGCCCCGGCTGTCGCGGCAGCTCTGTGATCATCCCGGTTCCTGGCGGATAGTGCAGATAGGCACCATTCGAGAGCAAATTGAACAGGCCGACTCTCACAACCTGCTGCTGGACTCGCTCACCCTCTGCGGTGACCACAGTGGCAGGGAAGCTCACCACACGCCCACCCTCGATCATCTCACGATTGATTTCGTACCAGAGCTGCTCAATATCGTCCAGAGAAGGCAAACGGGTGTTACCACTCATCCGTTCGATCATATCATCAAGAAAATCCGTACGATCCGGATACTGGGCACTCACCAGAGAGTTGTTCAGAGTTGTGCGAGTATCCCCGGCAGCTGCCGTCAAATGACCAAACATTTCCCTGAGGGAGCCGAGCCGGGTCTGCAACTGCTCGCGCAGGGCAGCCACTTTAATTTCGTTTTCAGCAAAGGTCTTTTCCAGTGTTTCGGAGCGGCGCTCCTCTGCAGCGAGCTCAGCCTTTGCCTGCTTTAACAATTCGGCCCGCTCGGACCTGGCTCGCCGGAATGCTGCCTCCCGTTCCGATTGTTCTCTGGACTCACTCAGCCGGGCATTTTTGATCAGCGTCAGCAGCTCATCCAGGGAAGCGGCATCCTCTGCCTGAACGGCACCGGATGCCGGCAATAGCAAGGCGAACCCCAGTAGCAGTGATTGAAGGAAAGAGCGGTTCATTGCACCACCTCCGGTGCCGGAATCGGCAACTGAAGCATATCCACAGCCGCCCGTTTTCGGGCAATGCGAATACCCTCTGCGACCGCACTGCGATAATCACCGCTGTCGAGAACCTGCCAGCTGCCACTCCGTTGATCCCAGGCCGCAGTGATCTGCTGATCGGGCGTTTGGTAAATCAGCGCAATGCGGCCCACACGCAACAGGATCACCTCGCGAGGCTTGCCATCCATCATGACGGTGTCCGTGTAGCTGTCGATGCGGGCACCGTATTCACTCTCGATTTTGTAGGCTTCCAACACCTGACGAAATTTTTCTGCACTGCTCAAATCAGCACGCGACAGGTTGGCGTGCAAACGGGCAATGCGGTCGCGACGCTCATCCAGCAGAAACGGCATATCCAGAGAGACAAACTGCTCCAGAGCGTTGATCATTTTGAGGGTGAGTGGCGTGATCTGCCGTTCCATCAATGTGGCATTCTCGATAGAGGACTCCAGATCGGTGATGGTCTGGCGCTGATCCGCCAACTGCGCATCCAGTTGGGCGTTATAGACCTTCAGTCCCTCAATCTGTTTGTTGACCTGCTTGAAATTCTGAAACAATTCATCTGCTTCGTCGGCGATTGTGTCCACCCGTTGCTGGGACGATTTCGCGGCGCCAATCTTGGCCTTTTCCGCTGCCACAACATCATCGACATCTGTCGCCTGTGCAACGGATATCATCAGAGAAGCACTAACCAGCAGTAACACACCCCTGAGCGGGCCACAACCCCGGTTTTCCGCAACCCGGGCGGTGACGCCACCTACAGGCGTGCAGCGTGAAAGCAATCGATTGAAAATCACAGAAACTCCAACACAACCAAAACAGAAGAAGCTAACCATTATCATTACAATTTACTGAACAAGCAAATAGTCCGACTGTAACCGGTATCAGCATCTGCGGCGTTCGAGCACCTGAAAGTAGTAGGGGATATCAGCCTGATTTTCCGGCTGTTTTCGCGCCACTTCCCGCCAACAGGTCTCATCGAAATCAGGGAAGAAGGCATCGCCCTCTACCGCTGTATCAACCCGGGTAATATAGAGCCGATCAGCCAGCTCAATGGCGCTGCGATAGATCTGCTCGCCACCGATCACCATCACCTCTCCTGCGGCCACAGCACCGGGGTCAGCAGCAGCCAGTGCCATCGCATCGGCTAGAGAAGAAGTCGTGGAGACCCCGCTGTGTCGCCAGCATGGGTCCCGGCTGATCACGATGTTCAATCTACCCGGCAAGGGCCGACCAATGGACTCGAACGTTTTGCGGCCCATCAGAATTGGTTTGCCCATGGTAACCGACTTGAAATACCTTAAATCGTCCGGCAATCGCCAGGGCAACGTATTATTTCTACCAATAACACGATTTCGATCCATCGCAACAATCAGGGAAAGTGTCAGACAAACCATCGGGTTACACCGCTACCGGCGCTGAAATCGGGGCGTGGGACTGATAATCAAGCAGTTCGAAATCTTCGAAGCGGAAGTCGAACAGATCGGTCACAGCTGGGTTGATGACCATGCGAGGGAGCGGCAAAGGCGACCGCCCCAGCTGCTCTTCCACCTGCTGCACGTGGTTGGCGTAGAGATGCGCATCGCCAAAGGTATGCACGAAATCCCCCGGTTTCAGACCGGTGACCTGGGCCACCATCAGAGTCAGCAGCGCATAGGAGGCAATATTGAACGGCACTCCGAGGAACACGTCGGCACTGCGCTGGTACAACTGACAGGACAGCCGCCCATCAGTGACGTAAAACTGAAACAGGCTGTGGCAGGGTGGCAGGCCGGACTTGACCATCACCGGAATGTCCTTGGGGTTCCAGGCTGAGACGATCAGACGGCGGGAATCCGGATTGCTGCGAATATCCCCAATCACCTGAGCCAGTTGATCCACACCCTCGAAGTTGCGCCACTGGTGGCCATAGACCGGCCCCAGATCGCCGTATTGAGCGGCAAAGACTTCATCTTCGCGAATCTTCGCCACGAACAGCTTCATCTGCTCGCGCCACTCGGCGCTGTACATGGGATAGTCGTCGGCCTGCCCGGTCTGGTTGAGCCAGCTCTGGAACGGCCAATGGTTCCAGATGTTGACGCCGTTCTGCACCAGATATCGGATATTGGTATCACCGCGGATAAACCACAGCAGCTCATGAATGATCGATTTCAGGTGAACCTTCTTGGTCGTGACCAGCGGAAAGCCCTCGGTCAGGTCGAAGCGCATCTGATAACCAAACACGCTGAGGGTGCCCGTACCAGTGCGATCTTCCTTGCGAATACCACTATCCCGAATGTGGCGCATCAGATCGAGGTATTGCTTCATATTTGCCCCTCTTCCGCCACTAACGGACGGTATCGATATTACCCTGCCGCAGCCAACTCCAGAGTATCAGGCCAACGCCCACGGCAATCATCGGCAGACTGAGTAGCTGCCCCCGCGTCACCCAGTCAAAAAGATCAAACCCGATATGGCCATCGGGCTCCCGAAAAAACTCAACGGCAAATCTAAAGCTGCCATAGAGCACCAGGAACAGCCCACTTACCATGCCGACGGGTCGGGGCTTCCGGGTAAAAAACAGCAGCACCAGGAACAGCACCAGTCCCTCCAGAAATGCCTGATAAAGCTGCGAAGGGTGTCTTGGCAACTGCAACGGATCATTGGGAAACACCATACCCAGCCACGAACTGGTATACCGCCCCCATAGCTCCTGCCCGATAAAATTACCTATCCTGCCCAATCCCAGACCAATAGGCACCATGATGGTGACAAAATCCCCCAGTGCCAGAAAAGATTGATTGATGCGACGACTGAACAGCCAGAGGGCCATCAGCACGCCCAAAAGACCGCCATGGAAGGACATCCCGCCTTCCCAAATCCGGAATAACCAAAGAGGGTCCGACAACCATTTATCGAGATTGTAAAACATGACATACCCGAAACGGCCACCGAGGATCACACCAAAGGCACCATAAACCACCAGATCCTCCACTTGCGTGCGGCGCACCGGGGACCAGGGCCGTTCGCTGCGACGTAACGCCAGCAACCAGGCCGCGATAAACCCAACCAGATACATCAGACCGTACCAATGGACCGTCAGTGGGCCGAGGGCAAAGGCGACAGGATCAATCTGGGGATAGCTCAGCATGCAATCAGTTCATCTACAGCGGGATATTCTGCGGCGATCATAGCTTGTCACCGGGTGGGGTACAATGACGGTATGTGTTTGATGATACTGGCCTGGCAAACCCACTCCGAGTACCCGCTGATCGTTGTCGCCAACCGCGATGAATACCACCAGCGGCCTTCGACACCGCTGCATTTCTGGACAGACGCGCCGGATATTCTGGCGGGTCGGGACCTGAAGGGCGGTGGTACATGGCTCGGGGTCAACCGCAGCGGCCGCTGGGCCGGGGTCACCAATTACCGGGAGGGTCGGGAAAACCCGGCCCCGCGATCCCGCGGCGACCTCACCCGGGAATTTTTACTGGGCAGCATGCCGGCTGTCGACTACGCCGGGCAGGTTATCCGCCATGGGGCGGACTACAATGGCTTCAACCTGCTGGTCGGGGATAGCGAAACACTGGCCTATTGCTCAAACCGTCACAGCGCTGCAAAGGTTCTGCCGCCAGGCATCTACTCATTGTCCAACCATCTGCTGGATAGCCCCTGGCCCAAAGCGGAACATGCGAAAGCTGCGTTGACAGCATTGCTGCAAAGGCAGCAGACGCCCGATTTTTCCTCCCTGGCAGCCTGCCTGCAACGGCAGGCACCTTTTGCCGATGAAGTCCTGCCGGATACAGGCGTGGGTATCGCACTGGAAAGAATGTTGTCCCCACCCTTTATCTGTGGTCATGGGTACGGCACTCGCTGCACCAGCGTGCTTTTGATGAGTCGTGCAGGGACTATGGAAATGACCGAACAGAATTATCAACCGGGCGGCCGACCGGGACAGCGCCTGTCCTTTACCTTTAGCCTCGACCGCAAGCGTTAAAGTAGGGGGCGGGGATTCAATGCATTGCCGTGCCGCGAAACAGGGCGGCAAGATCGGGCTTTTTCAGGGCTTTTTCCATGTGACGCCAGACTGAATCGGCATCCGGCATCAGCATGACCTCCTCCAGCAATTTCGTCGCCTCCACCAGACTCACCTGGCGGAGTATCGCTTTCACTTTAAGCAAATTCGTGGCACTCATCGATAACACCCGAAAACCCAACGCCATCAGCAATACTGCACCGATCGGATCGCCAGCCATCTCGCCACAGACACTGACCGGGGTGCACTCGCCCCTGGCGCCCTCAGAGATAGCGAGCAAGGCTCGCAATACACTGGGATGGCAGGCGTGATACAAGTCCGCCACCCGTGGATTATTGCGATCCACCGCCAGCAGGTACTGTGTAAGATCATTGGTACCCACCGACAGAAAATCCACGCGCCGCGCCAGCTCTCTGATTTGGTAGACCGCAGCGGGCACTTCGATCATGGCTCCGACATTGGGCATTTCGATCTGGTAACCCTCTTCCTCTGTCAGCTCATCGTATACCTGGTAAATCAGCTGCAGCGCACTTTCCAACTCCGGAACGTTGGAAATCATCGGCAACAGAATGCTGAGATTATTCAGCCCCTCGCTGGCCCGCATCATCGCGCGCAACTGCACCAGAAAAATCTCGGGATGATCAAGACAAATACGGATACCGCGCCATCCCAGAAACGGATTCTCTTCCTCAATGGGGAAGTAGGGCAGATCCTTGTCGCCCCCAATATCCAGTGTCCGCATGGTGACAGTGCGAGGAGCGAACATTTCCAGATGCTCACGGTACGCCTTGCGCTGTTCCTCCTCCGAGGGGAAGCGATCCAGCATCAGGAATGGAATTTCAGTGCGGTACAGGCCAACTCCTTCAGCGCCGCGATCCAGTGACAGCATGGAATCGAGCCGCAAGCCGGTATTGACCCATAAAGAGACATGGTGCCCGTCTGCCGTCACACAGGGTTTATCCGTCAGCTTTTCCAGGTCGGCTGCAAGCAGCTTCTCTTCATAGATCTGCTGAGTGTAGGCCTGAAGCAGTTCGTCACGGGGCGAGACAATCACCTGACCGGTGTGGCCGTCCACAATGACCTCTTCACCATCCAGTCGCCCCCATGGCAAATCCATCACCCCCATGACAGTGGGAATACCGATAGCGCGGCCGAGAATAGCCATATGCGAGTTGCGGGATCCTTTCACGGATACAATGGCCGCCACATTTTCCAGTGGCACGTCGGCAAAGGAGGCCGCTGACAGCTCCTCACCAATCATGACCATTCTCTCGGGAAAGACAGTACGCTTGACTTCCGATTGCTGAAGATAGGCGAGCACCCGGCGCCCCAAATCCTCCACATCAGAGGCACGCTCGCGAAGATAGGCATCCTGCATACTTTTGAACAGACGGATATGCCCCAGTACAACCTGTGACCAGGCACTCTGGGCACAGAAACCCTCCCTGATCAGACTGAGCACTTCACCGCCCATGGAATGATCATCCAGCATCCGGACATAAACATCGAAAAGGGCGCGTTCCTCTTCACTCAGTTTATTCACCATCGTCTGATCAAGAGCGCGGATATCGGTTTTCGTCTGCTCCATGGCATGACGGAACAACGCCAACTCGGCATCGGTATCGGACACCTTTCTCATCGGCACGGCTTTCAGGTCGGCAGGTGAAGAGATCACCACCACGGTACCGATGGCCACCCCGGGCGCACTGGCCACACCGGGATAAATCCGTTCGTGAATAACCGCCTGCTGGGGATTGAGCAATTGATCCAGCTCACCGGTAGCGTCTGCATGCGCAATCACACCGGCCAGTTGCGCCGACACGGTTACCAGAAAGGATTCTTCACTCTCGTCGAAGCGACGGCGATCCTGCTGCTGCACCACCAACACACCGAGTACTTTCCGGTGGTGAATAATGGGAGCACCGAGGAAAGAGCGGAAACGCTCCTCCCCCGTTTCGGGGAAAAAGGCAAAATTGGGGTGAACTTCAGCATCTTCGAGATTGATCGGTTCGGCCCGCGATGCCACCAGACCCACCAGCCCCTCTCTACTGGACAGATGAACCTTGCCCACCGAATTTGGATTGAGGCCATCGGTAGCCATCAGCACATAGCTATTGGTACTTGGACTGTAGAGGTAGACCGAACACATGCCGGTATCCATAACCTCTTTCACCAGCTGAACAATCAGCCGTAACACCTCGCCAAAGTCCTTGGCAGCGTTAACCTGCTGAACAATGTTCCTGAGTGATTCCAGCATTTAGCTTTGACGCTCCAGTTCGCATTGCATGGGTGCCAACTCCTTCAGTGCCCGGCGATACACCTCTTGCTTGAACTCGATAACCTGATTGACCGGATACCAATAACTCACCCACTGCCAATGATCAAATTCCGGCTTGCCGCTGAGATCCAGTCTAATGCGATCCTCCTCGGCCAGCAGCTTCAACATGAACCATTTCTGCTTTTGGCCGATACACAGTGGCTTACTGTGTCTGCGCTGCATCGCCCTGGGTAGCCGATAACGCAACCAGCCACGGGTACAGGCGAGCAGCTCGACATCATCGGGCTCCAGGCCTATTTCTTCATACAACTCTCGATACATGGCATGCTCTGGCTTTTCTCCTGGATTAATGCCACCCTGGGGAAATTGCCAGGCATCCTGACCAATACGCCTGGCCCACAACAACCTGCCCGCACCATCTGAAATCATGATGCCCACATTCGGGCGAAAACCTTCTCGATCGACCACCGAACCAACCCTTACCCTGTTATTTTAATAATAACGCCTATCCACGAAGTTACATCAAATAGTTAGTTGAGGACAGCCTTATCTATGGGTAAGCTAAGCCGCCTTTTTGACTAACCATTCTCGGGAAACCCATGGCGCTTGCCCTCTTTGACCTCGACAACACACTTATCGCAGGCGACAGTGATCACGGCTGGGGAGAATTCCTCGTCAACCACCAGATCGTGGATAAGGCGCATTACAGGCGCATGAATGACCAGTTCTATCAGGACTATCTGAACGGTGTTCTGGATATGAACAACTACCTTGCCTTTGCCCTGCAACCCCTGGCAACACTGACACCTGCCGACCTGACCCGACTGCACCACCAATTCATGGAAGAGGTCATTGCACCGATGTGGCTGCCAAGTGCCGAACGATTATTGCAGAAACACCGGGAGCAGGGCGATCTCCTCATGATCATCACATCGACAAACCGTTTCATCGTGGAACCCATCTGTCGGAAACTGGGCGTTACCGAGCTGATCGCTACTGAGCTGGAGCAACGGGATGGCCGCTATACCGGACGGGTATCCGGTATTCCCAGCTACAGGGAGGGCAAGGTTGTACGCCTTGAGGCCTGGCTGGCTGAGACCGGACACAACCTGGTCGGTAGCAGCTTCTACAGCGACTCCATCAACGATCTACCATTGTTGCAGATTGTCGATAGACCCGTCGCTGTCGATCCCTGTGATGCGTTGCGCGAGGTGGCGGAACAGCGCGGCTGGGAAATCATCAGCCTCCGGGGCTGACCCCCAGCAGGCACGCCCGGGCGTCGTCCATTCAGCCCACTTGCAGAGTATTTACCAATGGCTGCCACACGCTTGCGATTAGACAAATTCATCAGCAATGCCACCGACTTCAGCCGCTCCCAGGTCAAGCACCTGATCAGGGCAAACAGGGTAAAAGTCGAGGGAATAATTGCCCACGACCCGGGCTTGGTTATCGGAGATGACGCCTGGGTCTGCGTGGATGAGCACCCTATCAGCAAACCGGTGATGCGCTATTTCATGCTCCACAAGCCGGCCGGGGTGGTATCCGTCACCAGGGACGGCAAGCACCCTACCGCACTGGATTTGCTGGATGAACCACGGCCGGAGCAATTGCAAATTGCCGGTCGCCTCGATATCGATGCCACCGGTCTGCTACTGATCACGGATGACGGTCAATGGAACCACCGGGTCACTTCGCCCCGCAGCCAATGCCTGAAAACATACCGGGTCAGGGTCGCTGAACCCCTCGATGCAGGCATCATTGGAAAATTTGCCAGTGGGCTATGGCTGGCGGGGGAAAAGCGCCGCTGTCTACCAGCCACGCTGGAATTAATCGACAATACAGAGGCACTGCTCACGATCAGTGAAGGCAAGTATCATCAGGTCAAACGTATGTTCGCCTCCCTCGGCAACAGCGTTCTCCGCCTGCACCGACTCCGCGTAGGGGGGATTGAGCTGGATAGCACCCTTGAGCCCGGCGAATACCGGGCACTGACGAAAACCGAAATTGCGAGCGTAAACACCCTTGACTGATCCCGCTTTTCAATTATTGCTCGATCCGCTCCGACAGGAATCGGGTCGGCAACTCTTGGTGACCGACGAGAACCTGCACGATACGCCACTGTACGAACTGCAAAACCGGGACATCCTGCTGGTCACCAATCGCCACGACCTCTACGAAATCAGTCGTGCACAGGGTATTGACAGTGAATACAGCGATTTTGACTTCGACCATTTCGCGGATGGCAGTTTCAGCCAGATTCTCTATCGGGTGTCCAAGGAAAAACCGGTTGTTCACCACATCATCAACCAGGCACGCCGTCTGCTCCCAGCCGGGGGCGTACTGACCATGACCGGTGCGAAAAACGATGGCATCAAGACCTATGCAGAGAAAGCCGGACACTATTTTGGTGATCAGCAGCGTCCGGAAAAGCAGGGCAGCCTCTATCGAGCCCGAGTCCGTCATCTGACTTCCACTGAACCAGCACTGGAGGATCAACAGTATGCGCTGATCAGACCCTGTGTGACCTGGGAGGGAGGACTGCTGTTCAGCAAACCCGGGCAGTTCGGCTGGAATAAAATTGACCAGGGCAGTGCTTTTCTGGCGACGCACCTGAAGGATTTTTTCCAGAGCCTCGACCGACCACCAACCAGCATGCTTGATCTCGGCTGTGGCTACGGCTATCTCTCTGTCATGGCTGCACAATTGACCGATGCCGAAATCACTGCCACCGACAACAACGCCGCCGCCGTTGCCTCGTGTCAGAGGAACTTTATTGAACAGCAGATTACAGGCACGGTCGTCGCCTCAAACTGCGGGGACAACCTTGCGCAGCACTTCGATGCCGTCATTTGTAACCCGCCCTTTCACCAGGGCTTCAACACCGAACACGGGCTGACCAGACGGTTTGTCGCCAGCTGCCATAGGCTGCTTCGCAACGGCGGACGAGCACTGTTTGTGGTGAATCGTTTCGTGCCACTGGAACGTTTTGCGGAGGCAGACTTCGACGTAAAAAAACTCGATGAAAACCGCAGTTTCAAGCTGATCCTGTTGACCCGGCCAGCCGGCCGTCGTCACTACAGCACCCGGCCTGCTGGAACCGAGTGATCGGAAGAAAAGTCTTCAATCAATCGGGCAAGCTGTTCACAGGCCTGCGGGGCAAGATCCACAATCTGACAGCCCGCCCAGACCCTGTCCTGTTGACCCATGGCCCGGGTCCACAGGCAATCAATACCCATCGGGATCACCTCGAGCTGACGATCGGGAACATGGGCGACCAGAGCCACCTGATAGAGCCTGTTCGGACGGAAAGACAGCTCGCCCATCATCAGAAATCCCTCCAGATGAACATCCACCAACATGCCGAGTAAATCTCTGCTGAACTGATCGACCACGTCAACCTCAACATTCAGCTGGTGGCGTGTTGAGCACCTGCGCTCATGCTCAACCCACATGACGGTCCTTCTGGGAAACCGACTGAACCTGCAGGTTCAAATCCTTAAAAATGGTCTCCATGGTGCGCTCCACCAACGGCTTGGTTTTGCCCGTCACGATTTGCAGATCACCGGCGAGTATTGCCTGCGCCAATTGCTGACCACTTTTCATGCCGGTGCGCTTGCCGGTTTGGTCAACCAACAGAAACTGCATGGAGTCCGGATTAAACCAGGCGACTTTTTCACGGCGCCCGTCGCGAAATTGAAACCAGCTACCAAACTCCAGCAATCGCAGTTTTTCCAGCACGGCCTTCTCCCGATCGGTGGACCGGCTGCGCTCCTTGGCACGCCGCTCCGCCAGTTGCACCAGCTTGTTGCGAAGCTCTGCGGGCGCGGCCTCTGGCTGCAGATTCTTCTCTCGCAATTGATAAATGCGATCAATGGAGCGCTTCAGCTTAAACGCTTTATTGACGTCGTAGCCGATCATGTCGAAACCCCTCTGGATTTGTGACTCCATCCAGGGGTAATGTTGACGCCAGCGGCGCCATTCACTCTCGGCGCCCGTTAACTCGAGCCCCCAGAGCATATCGTCAATCAGTTCCAAGCTCTGCCTCCAGACTTCACTGGCATCACCAAAACGGAGCAGTAACAGCACCATGTAATCAGTCCAGGGCTGCAACAGGAACAATAGGGGGGCGGAGGGAATCTCTTTTTCAGCGACACGCTGGTGAATCTCCCGGTTGACCCGCTGTTTGACTTCGTACAACTGGTCTTCACCACGGGCTTGCTCCATGGCCCGCTTCTCCAGCAGCTTCACCCGCAGCTCCACTTTCTGTACAAAGCTATTGATGCTCATTAACAGCGACGCCATCAGTCTGGTATCGACGTCCTGATGATCGAGCACGGAACGAACCATTTTTCTGATCTGTTCGAGCATGTCGAATTCACAGGAGCCATCGTTACTGACCCATTTGGCGCCGGCATCGGCCAACGCATTCAGCAACAATCGGGCCGGATGATCTGGTCGGCGGAAAAAGTCCGACTCGGCAAACGCCAGTTTTAAAAAAGGTGTATGCAGATAACTGAGCAAGGCTTTGACGCAATCGGGAATCTGCTCGTCGTTGAGGATGTACTCGAACAGCATGCCCACCAGATCAATAATACGGGCATCGTCTGTGCCGAGCGCCGGGACCTCTTCCGAGTCCGTGATCTGCTGAAGCTGGCTGACCAGCTGTTCTCTGGCACGCGCTATGTCAAACGGCTTGATCTCCCGGGCAGCCTCCAGAACCTCCGCAGCCATCAATTGATTGAATTGCTGCAACTGAACCGTCGCCTCAACCAGCTGGCGCGCCGAATATTGCAGTGGCTGCCCGGTGATCTCGGGTCGCTGATCCGGTGTTCGAGCCACCAGGCGATCCTGCAATAGCTGGATACTGTCGAGCAACTGGTTCTGGTATTCAGCGGGGGAGAGCTGCTCCGAGGGCAACGCCAGCGGTGCAGGCGATACCACATCCTCCAGTGTCGGAATCTGCAGCGATGGCGACTGAGGGACACGTCGCTGCTGCGGCTGCGCCCCGGTAAACCGGGCAGAGTCAGCCGATTCTGCCTTTTGGATCTGATAGCGAAGATCCGGAAGCACACCGAGTTCTTCGAGTCGCACAGAGCACTGCCCGTAGAGCTCCGCCAGCTGCCTGACAAACTGCCGGTCAAACAATTTGTAGATCACCAGCTTTACGGGCAACTCGATATCGATATCCGCAAGGGATCGCTGCAGCGCCTGACAGAAGCACCCCGGCGAGAAAGGCACCCGTTGCTCCGTGCTTTTTCCTCCAACCAGCCTAACCATGCGGCGCGTCAGCACCCACAACGGTTCCGTATAATCCACATTGGCCCGGGTGCGAATTGCCGACAGCGCCAGATCCTCCTCAAGCACATCCTGATTCATCAGTGCCAGCGTTTCATCACCACTGCCCTCAACTGCGGGATCATGCAACTCGCCGGAGGCGAACAGATCAAAATAACGATCCATCTCGCGCACGAAAATACGCAGTATTTCATTGTGCCGGTTGCTGATTTGCGACCTTGCATGGAGGAACTCAAAACCCCGTGTTTCTTCAGAGGGTTTCTGGGCATAGTCGATGAGACGATCGTGGACGGTGTGCAGAAACGTTTTAATGGCATCCCGCGAGAAAGCCAGCGTCATTTCACGCACAGCGGTCAGTCCCCTGTCAGAGTTTGCTCGCAAGTTGTCGGTCGATCCGCTGTTATTCATCGTGTGGCTGGCCACGCTTGATTTTGTTTAAATGCTGATAGTGTTCTGAAATAACTGGAAAAACAAGTCGATCTCAACATCTAAAGAAAATCGCGCTACTGTCGTGCTACTTAAGTGCATTGATGCGCGCGAGCAGTGACTGGAGGTCAGCCTTGACGGCAGGATTCCGCCCGGCCAGAGGTAGGCCCTGTCGCGCCAGTTGTTCCGCCAGGCTCAACCGGGTCATGGCAAAATAGTTAGACGCCATCACGAGATAGACCTCCGGCTCAGTATGATTAATACGCAGCGCTCGTTCAGCCACGGCATTCGAGCGATCATAATCCCCGGCTTTATTGTACCGCCAGGCTTCTTCAAGCAGGCGTCTTACCGCGCCCCCTGGCGCCACTTGAACCGGCTCTGAAGGGGTGATTCGCCTATCGTCGTCATCGGGCACAGCAACCGGCGGAGACCGCTCAGTTTCTGGCGACGGTGGGGTAGCCTCCGGTGGCGGAGTGGAACCCGACTCAGTGATGGGCGCATAAACAGGCGCACAACCACTGACCAGTGCAACGACCATCCACACCACGAACAGGAGGCCTTTAGGAATAGGGTTTACCATCGAAATTTATCCTTTAACCAATCCATGACGCCGTCAATCGCACTCGGGCGACAGGTACTTTGCCGGGTAGGCTGGCTGCCATCGATAAACGGCAGGTACCTGGCACCAGCACAACCCTCTCTACTAAGGAGGCCAGCCTCGGGTTCGACCCAATAATAGCTAACGCCCTCAGGCTGATTGAAAACCATGGAGCGATTGTCCAGCGTCGTCATAATGTCGGTCCAGAGCTGCAGAGCACCAGTGCCGCCGGTCAAGGGCATCATGCCATTGTCGTCCCGCCCCAACCAGACCACGCTCAGATAATTGCCGCTGAAGCCGGCAAACCAGCTGTCTCGCTGATCGTTAGTGGTACCGGTTTTTCCGCCCAACATCAGCTCCCCCGGCAGCCGTTGATAGGCCGTTTTTCCGGTACCTTCGCGTAAGACAACCTGCAATGCATAGTGCAGGAGGTGCATGGATTTTGGATCAAGACGCTGCTCCCCCTCGAAGGGGTAGCGTTTCAGTGGCACATTGACGGAGGTAAAAACCGAGTTAATGGCGCGCAGTGGCGAGTAGAAACCATTGGCTGCAATCGTATGATAAATTTGAGAGACCTCCAGAGGAGACATGGCCACAGCCCCCAGGGTCAGGGACGGCAGTGCCGGCAGTGAGCCCTGATAACCCAACTGCCTGACCGTCTCGGCTACGCGATCGACGCCAACATCCATTCCCAATCGGGCGGTGGCCTGATTATACGAATTGGCCAGCGCTTCATAGAGCGGTACCGGACCGTGACTTTCCCGCGCGTAATTCTTTGGTTGCCAAACATCGCCATTGGGCAAATTCACGGATAGCTCGCTGTCATCAATCATGGATGCGATGGTGTAACGAGATGGCTGGGACAGGGCGCTGAGATAAACCGCCGGTTTGATTGTGGAACCGATCTGGCGTCGCGCATCCAGGGCGCGGTTGAAACCGGCATAACCCGCCTGTCGATCACCGGCCACGGCGACCACTTCCCCGGCTCCGACCCGGACAATCACGGCAGCGCCCTGCAACTTGCCCTGCTCGATACGGTAACCGGATTCAAGGTTGCCGATACGGCTGGTCATCCGCTGTTCCAGTTTGCGTTGTACCTGAGGGTCAAAGTGAGTGAAGATCCGCAGCCCCTCGGTCTGCAGGTCTGACTCCTTGTAATCCTGACGCAGCTGGCGCTTCACCAGCTCCAGATACGCCGGGTACTGCCAACGCCCGCCCCCATCGGACTGCGCCATCACATCCAGCGGCTGCTGCTGAGCCAAGCGGGCTCTCTCGGCATCCAGCAAGCCCTGCTCAGCCATCATTCCCAACACCAGATTACGGCGGGCCATGGCCCGCTCCGGCTGACGCCACGGATTGTAGTAGGAGGCACCTTTGACCATACCCACCAGCAGCGCTACCTGGTGCACATCCAGATCGGTTATCGACTGCTGGAAATAATGGCGGCTGGCCAAACCAAAGCCGTGCACCGCCCGAGCACCTGACTGCCCCAGATAGACTTCATTGATGTAGGTTTCGAGAATTTCGTCCTTGCTGAAATGCATTTCCAGCATCACAGCCATGACCACTTCCATCAGTTTCCGCGACAGGGTGCGCTCGTGACTCAGGTAGAAATTTTTGACCAGCTGCTGGGTCAACGTGCTACCGCCCTGGGCCACACGGCCCTGTTTCAGGTTCGCCAGCATGGCGCGGGCAATGCCCCGAAAGGAAACACCGTAATGGCCGTAGAAATTCTGGTCCTCCACGGCCAGCAGTGCATCAGCCAGCGATGGCGGCAACTGGCTGAGCTTGACCAGCTCCCGATCCTCTTTGTGGGCAGGGTAGATGCCACCCATCACCACCGGCTCAAGTCGAGCCAGATCAACAGGTTTGCCAGTGGCATCGGTCAGCGCACGGATTTTCTGGCCGGCAAAACTCAACCGCATCAATTGGGCGGGTTCCTTGCCATCCCAAAACTCAAACCCCCGGGAAAACAGCTCGATTCGTTCGGCCGCCACGCTGTACTGCCCCGGTTTTTTTGCGGCAGTGACCCGCTGGTAGCCCAGCTTCTCCAGCTCCCACTGCAAGTCTTTACGGGCGAGCGCCTGGCCGGGGTACAATTCCAGTGCCCGGCTGTAGACATGGGAGGCAAGGGACCATTTCTTCCCGGAAAACTTCTGATACACCATGGCGTCGAGTACCAGCAGTGACACCGCTGCAATCAGAGTTAGCAATATCAGCAGACCTATTAGCCAGCGTCGTCCACTGCGTACCCGGGTCACCCGCTTGCTGCTTTTCTTTCGCCTTCTGGCCACCATATTCTCCTGCAAATTACCGCATCGCCAACAATGTATCTGCCCGGCGACCTTTACTCCTGATGTCAGCGGGGCATAATAGCCGCCCCGTCGATTTCCTCAATGCCACAAGTTTATGAAAAAGAAATATCACGTCTATGGTATCGGCGCCGCGCTGGTGGATACTGAGATAGAGGTCACCGATAACGACCTGCAACAACTCAGCGTTGACAAGGGTCTCATGACTCTGGTCGATGAGGAGCGCCAGTCTGAACTGGTGGAGCAACTCTCGGATCACCTGACGGCCTGTCGCAGAGCGAGCGGAGGCTCCGCCGCCAACACCATCATTGCGGTTAGCTGTTTTGGTGGCAAGACATTCTACTCCTGCAAGGTGGCCAACGACGACAACGGCCGCTTTTACCTCGATGACCTGAGTAATGCCGGCGTGGATTACCACACCGATGGTGAACTGCCGAGTGGTATTACCGGTAAATGCCTGGTACTGATTACACCGGATGCCGAACGCTCCATGAACACCTATCTCGGCATCAGCGAAACCCTGTCCGAAACCGAGCTGAATCACGAGGCGATCGCACAGTCGGAATACCTTTACCTCGAGGGTTATCTGGTCACGTCAGAAACCGGCCGTGCTGCAGCTATCCGCGCCAGGGAGATCGCCGAACAGCAGGGCGTCAAAACGGCCCTGAGCCTCTCGGATCCCGGCATGGTGGCTTTTTTCAAAGGCGGCCTGCAGGACATGATCGGTGAGCAGGTCGATTTACTGTTTTGCAACAGCGACGAAGCACTGGGCTGGACCGGAACAGACATATTGGACACCGCCGCCGAAAGACTTCAGACGATCGCCAAAACCTTTGTTATCACGCTCGGCGCGGAGGGTGCTCTGGTTTACGACGGCAATGCCCTGATCCCTATCCCGCCTTACCCCGTGACCGCCGTGGACAGCAACGGTGCCGGCGATATGTTTGCCGGTGCGTTTCTCTACGCCATCACACAGGGTCACAGCCACGAGGTGGCCGGCCATCTCGCCAGCATGGCATCAGCCAGCGTGGTCAGCCAATATGGTCCCCGACTCGACCATCAACAATACCCGCATCTGCTCAACCTGCTCGACAATGGTCATGTCGGCGCAGCAGCTGAATCAGGATAATTGAACCAACGGCTTCGGGCGGGCAATCAGAAAACCCTGAGCGTAATCCACACCAATTTCCTGAAGCATCGATAACTGGGTACTGTTTTCCACACATTCGGCAATAGTAGCAATACCCATGATATGCCCCAGGTGATTAATGGTGCTGACCATGGAGTAGCCCACTTCGTTTAATTCCATGGTCCGGATGAAACTGCCATCAATTTTCAGGTAATCCACCGGCAGCTCCTTGAGATAGCCCAGTGACGAGAGACCGCTACCAAAATCATCCAGTGAAAAATAACAACCCAGGTCCTTGAGGGCATGAATCAGGTCCATGGCACGGTCGAAATGCCTGATAGCAGCGGTCTCTGTCACTTCAAATTGCAACTGCGAAGGACTGACACCGGTGGTCTCAAACTTGCCAATGATGTAATCCTTAAGATCCTCATCACTGATCGTGTTACCTGAGAGATTTACGGCGAAGCGCTGGTCAGCCTTTGCACTGTTTTCCAGGTAGGCGAAGATATTGTTCAGCACCCAGCGATCGATTTCTTCCACCAAACCATAATGCTCGGCGGCGGGAATGAATTTTCCCGGCAGGATGATGGAACCATCGCGATCAACCATGCGAACCAGCACTTCATAGTGCCGAACTGCGGCCTTGTCCTGACTTGCCACCGGCACAATCGGCTGGCAGTACAAGACAAAGCGATCCTCCTCCAGCGCGTCGGTAATCACGGGGATCCATTCAGCGAGACTGTGGCGCTCTGCCACCTCGACACTGCGATACTGAAAGTTGATCCGATTGCGACCCGATTCCTTGGCAGCAGTACAGGACGTGCCTGCCGCCACCAGCACATCAATTTCAGAAACTGTATTGCGGTCAATCACCTTGGCACCAATGCTGGCACCTATCTTCAGGCGCCGCTCCTCCCAAGGAAAACTGAACGCCTTGATCTGCCAGAGGAGTTGCTCTGCGACCTCACGGCTCTCTTCCACCGTGCGATCATTCAGTAACAGTGCAAACTCATCGTTGCCAATTCTCGCCACCACATCCCTGCTTTCGGCCTGCTTTTCGAGCAATCGGGCAAACTGGCAGAGCAACTCATCCCCGGCATTGTGACCGCAGGTGTCATTGATGACGGAGAAATTATAGAGGTCGATGTACAACAGGGTATGGGTACTGTCGTCTGAGTGCGCCACATCAATGGACCGCAGGATCTCATTCTCCAGATGGCGACGGTTGGCCAACTGAGTGAGAGGGTCGTGAGTCGCCTGCCAAGTAAGGCGGGTCGAGATCCGTCGCGCTTCACTGACAGAGCGAAACACCAATACGGTACCAGTTACCTGATTGAGCCGGTTGCGCAGTGGTGTCGCCGTGGCTACCACTGGAAAAGGTTGTTGGCCCGGCACAGAAAGCATGGCGTTATCGACAACAGAGACGGGCTTGCCGCGGGTCAGAGCCGACCGGCAGGGGGATTCCACAGGCTCACCGGACTCACTGAGCAAGGTCATCAGATCATCAATATAACGGTTGGGCTGGGGATCGTTGATGCCCAGCAGTTCCATGCCAATGGGGTTGAGATGCTCGACAAGACCGTGTCGGTCGGTCAACAAAATACCGTCCACCACTTGACTGAACACCGTATTGATTAATTTTCGCTGATGGAACAAGGCCTCAAGATTGGCCGACTGAAGTGTAATATCCTGAAACAGCAACACATGACAATCACGATGAGTAACGGACGGGAAACAGCTCACCCTGAGCAACAGGTTTTCACCATCCGCAGTAGCCCCTTCCAGGGCAACCCCCTGCTCCCTTTCTTCGCCGCCCTCCAGCACCACCTTGATATCATCGGCAAGCTCGGCACTAATGCTCGGCAGCAAAACCCGCAACGGTCTGTTTTTTAGTTGCCTAATACTGTAACCAAACAGGGCTTCCAGTGGTGCGTTCCCATCCAGAACAAGGTGGTGACTGTCCAGCAACAGCAGGGGCACCTGATCGGTGTCCAGGTAGGCGGAAAACCGTTGACCGGCTGAAGTCGGCGTTCGCCGGGACTCCTCTTTGAGCACCGCCTTATCCAGCGTTGCGTCAAACGGCGCTTCGTCTATCTGAATCAGACAACAGTGGCCGACATCGGGTAATTCCAGTGGTGTAAAGCTCACGCGATGCAGGGGCAACTCGCGACGATTGCCTGCCATGATCGAATCGGTCGAATCGAGAAAATCCGGATTCTCCCGTTGATTCCAATGGGTATCGACACCCTGAAACAAGGCCTCATCTATCGCCTGGGCAAATGGACCGCCAACCAGAGCGGGGAACAGTGAGTCAAAAGCGCGCTGGGCTACATCTGCCGGCGACATACCGGTCCAGTCTCCCAACCATTGATTCCAGTATCTGATCACCAGACGACTGTCCAGCAACAACACGCCCACCGTTTGGGTGTTGAGCAACACATTCTCCAGACTGCGATCAAACAGCGCATCACGCCTGAACTCAGACTGGATATCAACACTCATAGGTCGCAGGCACCATAGTCACTTTTGACGCTGTTGCTCAAAACAGCGCGATCAACCCTGATCAAGCAGGTCTCGCAAGTCTATAATCGAAGCATTGGCCCGGCTGACGTAGGACGCCATCACCAGTGAATGATTGGCCAGCAGGCCAAACCCACCACCATTCAGCACCATCGGGCTATAGACAGGCTCCTGGCTCGATTCCAGCTCACGAATAATCTGCTGCAACCCGACCCTGGCATTTTTCTTGCGCAACACTTCATCAAACTCCACCTCAACGGCCTTGAGTAGATGAACCAGCGCCCAGGTGGTGCCTCTTGCCTCATAAAAGACGTCATCCAGCTCCAACCAGGGCGTTTTAACATTGACCTCAAAAGCCTGACCTGAGGTATCCTGCCTGTCCATATCTATCTGGTCCATATTAATTCGCCGTTGACCGACACTCGCACTAAGTCTCTGCGAGAGACTCCCCAGACGGGTTTCGACGGTGCCCAGCCAGTAGCGCAGGCTGTCAGCGCGCGGGTAGAACCTCGCACCGGTATTGTCGTCAGCCAGTCGTGCTAGATAGCTTTCAAGATAGCGGATTCCGGCCCGGTACTCCGACTCCGTCGCAGGCAATACCCAGCTGTGATGGTCGAAGTTCAAACGTGGTTCTGCCAATGCCAGATCACCGTCCTCAGTAGACTGGGAGCGTGATCGGCTGAATGCCTCACGCATGGCCTTACTGAAATCACGCACCTGAATAATGACCCCGTACTCCCAGTTCGGCAGGTTATCCAGCCAGATCCCGGGCGGCGCAATATCATTGCTCAAATACCCGCCGCGTTTTTCCAGCAGGGTTTCAATTACCGTAATCAGGGTGGCCGTAGCGGTGCTGCCCGACACCTGACGTTCAGCCCGCTGGGCAGCATTTTCACTGACATCAAATAATGGTGGCTCTTCTGTCCAATACCATCCGATCAGGAAGACCACCAGCAGATATACGCCTACTAACCACAGGGCCGTACGCCACCAGGGAAAACCGGTTACAGCCCCCTCGGCACGAAACTCCCGGGCATCATCGGCAATGCCATTGCGCCATGACTTGATCTTGTCGGTCATCTTCATCGGCCACCACCTTCTCGTAATACATCGCGCACAGGAACGTTGAGTTGAACGTCAGGGCAGGTTTCAAACAACAGGCTGAGGGGATGCGCCTCTCCATCCACCAGAGGCGTCTTCAGACCAAACAGCATGAGATGGTAACCGCCTGGCTTCAGGTTCACCTGGCTACCGGCGGGAATACTCAGCCCCGGAACCCGGCGCATGGACATGACACCGCCCTGGTGACTGTGCTGGTGAAGTTCAGCACGATCGGCGACCGGTGTGTCGGCGCCCAGCAAGCGGCAATCATGATTGTAGCCGTTCCGGATCGTCATAAAGGCCGCAGTAACCGTCTGACCCGGAGGCAACCCCCGGATATAGGCCTCACTCACCAACAGTTCCCCGGCGTTGACCTGGGCCATTAGCAGTATTGGAAAAATAACAAAATAACGTTTCAAAAATGACAAGTTGTTCTCTCCTGCTCTGGGTGACGACTATAACACTGCCATTGGTACCGGCAAATGACTCGCCTCTATCTCGCTGGCTCCGTACAATACGAACTGATTCCGCAAATGCCTGTCACAAGGTCTGCATATTGATGGCTGCCCGCTGCCGTAGATTTTTTAATGCTCGCTCGAGGGCGGTGATTCAATCCGCATTTACAGGCCGCAATAAACGACCACAACATTACAGAGAAGTCCGAATGCATCAACGGCTCCCCAGTATCCTGACAATTTTTCTGTTGTCCGTCGCCTGCCTCACCAATGCAGAGCAGATATTCCCTTCGTCCTCATCAGCCAACCTACTGGGAGCCGATGCCACCTTCCTACCCATTGACGAGGCCTATCAGCTGGAAGCATCCACAGAGGCCGGGCAACTGTCACTGGACTGGCAAATCGCGCCGGGTTATTACCTCTACCAACACCGCTTTGAGCTGCTTGACCACGATTGGCAACCGATTGAGGCCAAACCAGACTTTCCGGCGGGAAAGCAGATTTATGACGAGTACTATGAAAGAGAGCTAACCGTTTATTATGAACAGGTTACCTTTGACCTGCCACTGCCTCCTTCTGCTCGCACCCTGTTCGTCGAGTCTCAGGGATGCGCCGATGCGGGGCTCTGCTACCCGCCCCGAACCCAGAAAATCACTATTGATCCGGACACCGGCATCGCATCCATCGCCGATGTCGACTCGGTGGCTATGGCAGCGGAACCGCCCCCAGTGCGCTCGTCCGCCACAAGCCTTTACCTCATCCTGTTGTTTGCGCTACTGGGCGGCATCATTCTCAACCTGATGCCCTGTGTTTTTCCAGTACTCTCGATCAAGGCACTGAGTCTCACCAGCCATCATCTCAGCCCCCATGGCCGACATCTGCACGGCCTGGCGTACACACTGGGCGTCGTGCTCAGCTTCGTCGCCATCGCAGGACTTCTCATTGCACTGCGGCAAACAGGTGAGGCAGTGGGCTGGGGCTTCCAGCTGCAATCACCGGTGTTTGTCGGCCTGCTGGCTTATCTTTTCATCCTGATGGGTTTGAGCTTTTCCGGACTACTCACGCTGGGTACGGGACTGATGAACCTGGGCCACACCACCACCACAGGCTACAGCCTGCAATCCTCCTTCATGACGGGTTTGCTGGCCACTGTCGTTGCCAGCCCCTGCACAGCACCTTTCATGGGAGCAGCACTGGGCTTTGCGCTGGTACAGCCGGTCTGGATAGCATTGTCAGTGTTTATGTTTCTGGGTCTGGGTATGGCGCTACCGCTGCTCTTACTGTCCTGGTGGCCATGGCTGGGCACCAGGCTACCCCGCCCCGGCCCCTGGATGGTAACGTTCAAGGAGTTCCTCGCCTTCCCCCTTTACCTGAGTGGTGCATGGCTCCTCTGGGTACTGGGCAGGCAAGCGGGAAGCGACACGGTCATCGCGATGGTCACGGGTATTATCCTGATACTCTTTGCCCTCTGGCTGCTCAAACTGCGCAAAACACCATTCACCCGACTGGTTGCGATGACTGCCGTCATCATTGCCCTGATTCTCCCCTGGCAAACTTACCGGGGCAGCGGGACACAGGCCACCCACTGGGAACCCTATACCGAAACGAGACTGCAGCAGCTGCTTGATCAGGGCGACGCCGTTTTCGTCAATCTCACGGCCGACTGGTGTATCACCTGTCTCGCCAATGAAAAAATGGCGTTGAGCTCCACACGTATCACTTCGGCTTTTGCCGAGCAACAGATCACGTACCTCAAGGGTGACTGGACCAACTATAATCCAGAGATCACCCAGCTACTCAATCTCCATCAGCGATCTGGTGTGCCCCTTTACCTGTTTTACCGAAAAGGACACCGCCAGCCCGTGATTTTGCCTCAACTACTGACAGAAAGCACCGTAATGGCCGCCATATCGCCACAGTTGGCGACAGAATAAGCCACATTTCAAAGAAGTTGCTGAATATATCAAGAATTTGCTGCCATCCTCAGCCAACTACCGGAAAACAGGCCTAAAACTGCCCGATCAAGTTGAGACCAATAGCGATAAAACAGTTATTTTCGTTAAACATGTGTCAAAAAGAAGCTAAAATCCGCAAAATATAAAAAATTGGACAGCTTTTCATTTTTGTTGCAGACTTCCACCCATTGACCAGCCCCAGAAGCTGGTCTTCGTTAATTCTCTCATGACATCCCACCGGCGGGGACACTATGGCCACCATACTGGTATTACACGGCCCCAACCTGAATCTCCTCGGTACTCGCGAGCCAACCCTGTACGGCAGCGAAACTCTGCAGGATATCAACCAACAGCTGACCGATCAGGCGGCGGAACAGGGGCACCATCTGCTGACACTACAGAGCAATGCTGAATACGAGCTGGTGGAACGGGTACATGAAGCCAGCAGGGAAGGTGTGAACTTTATTATTCTCAACCCTGCGGCGCTAACCCACTCCAGCATTGCCCTGCGCGACGCACTACTGGCCGTTGATATCCCCTTTATAGAAGTTCACCTGTCCAATGTACATGCTCGCGAAGCCTTTCGGCACCAATCTTTTTTCTCGGACATCGCCAGAGGCGTTATTTGCGGGCTGGGCGGCCTGGGCTATGGCCTGGCACTGCAAGCCGCACTGAAACAACTGGATTCCTGATTCACACTTTCACACCATTTGGAGCAACCGCAGATGGATATTAGAAAAATCAAAAAGCTGATTGAACTGCTCGAAGAGTCCGATATTGGCGAAATCGAAATCAAGGAAGGCGAAGAGTCTGTCCGGATCAGCAGGAATGGCCCCGGCGTCATGTCGATGCCCATGATGATGCCCGCACAGATGCAGGCACCTCAGCAAGCTGTCCCGACGAGCGCGGCAACGGCAACTGCCGAGCCGGAAATGCCCGCCGAACCCGCTGGCCATGCCGTCAAATCACCCATGGTTGGCACTTTTTACCGCTCTCCGTCACCCGGCTCGAGCGCCTTCATAGAAGTCGGCCAGCAGGTCAAGGCTGGCGAAGTACTCTGCATTGTCGAAGCCATGAAAATGATGAACCAGATTGAAGCGGACAAAGCCGGCACCGTTAGCGCCATTTTGGTGGAAGATGGCGAGCCCGTTGAATTCGATCAACCCCTGGTCATGATTATTTGAGCCGTAGCCCACAGGAGCATCAGCAATGCTGAAAAAAGTGCTTATTGCCAATCGGGGCGAAATTGCACTGCGCATTCTGCGCGCTTGCAAGGAACTCGGCATTAAAACCGTGGCCGCCCACTCCAAGACCGACGTCAACCTGAAACATGTGCTGCTGGCCGACGAAACAGTCTGCATCGGGCCCAACCCCTCCAGCCAGAGTTACCTGAATGTTCCCGCTATCATCAGCGCCATGGAAATCACCAATGCCGATGCGGTTCATCCCGGCTACGGCTTTCTGGCTGAAAATGCTGACTTTGCCGAGCAGGTAGAAAAAAGCGGCTTTATCTTTATCGGTCCCACGGCTGGTGTAATCCGCATGATGGGCGACAAGGTCGCGGCCATTGACGCCATGCGCAAGGCGGGTGTGCCCACTGTGCCGGGTTCAAATGGCCCCCTCACCGATGATGAAGATCGCAGCCGCGCTGTTGGTCTGGAAGTGGGCTACCCAGTGATTATCAAAGCAGCCGCAGGGGGCGGTGGTCGAGGCATGCGAGTGGTGCGCGAAGAAAGTGAACTGCTGAAAGCCATTCAGGTGACCCGATCAGAGGCAAAATCTGCCTTTGGCGATGAAACGGTCTACATGGAAAAATTCCTGGAAAACCCCCGTCACGTGGAGGTCCAGGTGCTTTCTGATGGCCAGGGGAATGCCATTCACCTCGGTGATCGCGACTGCTCCCTGCAACGGCGCCACCAGAAAGTACTCGAAGAAGCCCCGGCACCTGGCATTCCCGATGATGCGCGCCAGCAAGTACTGGAAGCCTGCGTCAACGCCTGTGTAAAAATTGGCTACCGGGGGGCGGGCACGTTCGAGTTTCTCTACGAAAACGGGCAGTTCTTCTTTATCGAAATGAACACCCGGGTTCAGGTGGAGCACCCGGTCACCGAAATGATTACCGGGGTCGATATCGTCAAACAGCAACTGCTGATCGCCAGTGGCGAAAAGCTCAGCCTTCGCCAGAGCGACATCATCTTTCGGGGGCATTCCTTCGAATGCCGCATCAACGCAGAAGATCCTGTTACCTTTATGCCCAGCCCCGGCAAAATTACTGCCTACCACCCACCCGGCGGCAACGGGGTGCGCGTCGACTCCCACATCTATGCGGGCTATACCGTTCCACCCTATTACGACTCGCTGGTCGGCAAGATCATCACTTACGGCCAGACCCGGGAAGCGGCTCTGTCACGCATGGCCAACGCCCTCGACGAGCTGCACATCGAGGGGATCAAAACTAATATTACCCTGCAGCGGGACTTGGTCTGTGATGCCAACTTTCGCAAGGGCGGGGTGAACATTCACTATCTGGAAAAAAAGCTCAATCTCTAGAATAACCCCAGGAATATCACTGAGCTTTCAGCCAGTCAGCTTAACCAGGCCCCGTATACCGGGGCTTTTTGTTCCACAGAGGTCATATGCCCTGGCTACAATTGATCATTAACAGCTCGCGCCAATCTGCCGAAACCATTGAAGAAGCCCTGCTGGACAGCGGCGCCGTCTCCGTTACCTTCGAAGACAATGCTGACCAACCCATCCTGGAGCCCGCTCTGGGAGAAACCCCCCTGTGGCAGCAAACCCGGATTACCGGCCTGTTCGATGCGGGTATATCTATTGACGAGGTGACTCATCTGTTGGCAGCGCAGCTGGGTAGCCAGCTGCCTGATTACCGCTGGTCACCGTTGGAAGATCGCGATTGGGAGCGGGAGTGGATGCAACACTACCAACCTATCCGCTGCGGTAAACGCCTATGGATTTGCCCGAGCTGGCTCGCACCACCGGAACCCTCATCAATCAACATGCTACTGGATCCGGGACTCGCGTTTGGCACCGGCACACACCCGACCACCTTTCTTTGCCTGCAGTGGCTCGACGGCATTGAGCTGGCCGGGAAAACCGTCACTGATTACGGCTGCGGTTCCGGCATTCTCGCCATTGCCGCCCTGCTGCTCGGTGCAGACTCGGCCAACTGCATTGATATCGACCATCAGGCACTGCTGGCGACCACAGACAACGCCCAGCGCAATAAGCTGGCGCCAGAAAAGGTACTGACCTACCTGCCGGAGCAGGCACCACAGGTCGCCACTGATCTGGTCATCGCCAACATCCTGGCGGGGCCGCTCGTATCGCTGGCGCCGAAACTGAACGCGCTCACCCTGCCCGGTGGCGCCCTCTGCCTTTCCGGTATCATTGACACCCAGGCCGACGAAGTCATGTCTGCCTATGCGCCCTGGTTTGATTTCGCCCCCCCTGCCAGCCGTGAGCAATGGGTCAGACTCACCGCTATCAAGCGCTGAGTCATACCGCTAAACTAGCGGCCTGTTCACGCTAATCCGACTCAGGCGATTTCCCGGCAACCAACCATGAACGAAATCATCACCCGCTGCCCCAGTTGCTCGCTTTCTTTCCGGGCTATGCCAGCCCATCTTCAGGCGGCCAACGGGCTGGTTCGGTGCGGCGCCTGCCTCAAGGTGTTTGACGCGCGCGAAAACCTCGTCGACGCGCCTCAGGCTGATATGCCTGCCCATATCGCAAGCTCCGATCAGCACAATGACTTGGAGCAGAAGCAGGAGCAGGAGCAGGAGCAGGAGCAGGAGCAGGAGCAGGAGCAGGAGCAGGA
>NZ_CAXBHS010000006.1:0-176219 GCF_963975625.1 uncultured Porticoccus sp. | reverse complement strand
ATTTCATCTTGGAATCACACCCGCCCTCCAGACTCACTTCATATTGGACAAGGCTGCCAATCGCCAGCGGGGCTGGCTTCGTGCTAACCTTGCCGCGGGAGTTGGCCAGACAACCGCCGCTTTAATTTCTCGCTATCTCCGCAGGTGATGGTGGGAGTGAGGGGGAGGAAAGTCCGGGCTCCATAGGGCAGAGTGCCAGGTAACCCCTGGGGGGCGTGAGCCTACGGAAAGTGCAGCAGAGAGTAGACCGCCGATGGCCGCAATACGTTGTGGCACAGGTAAGGGTGAAAGGGTGCGGTAAGAGCGCACCGCGCAACTGGTAACAGTTTGTGGCACGGCAAACCCCACTCGGAGCAAGACCAAATAGGGATCCTTTGGCGTGGCCCGCGCTGGATCCGGGTAGGTTGCTTGAGGTGTACGGTGACGTGCACCCTAGAGGAATGGTTGTCCACGACAGAACCCGGCTTATCGGCCAACTCCCTTTTTTATCCCTCTTTCTGAACAGTCTGTTCATCGGCTCGAATGGGCAAGCATTGTCGGTGGTCGGTGCTCACATCCGCGTTGAGTCCCAAGAATTTATCGAAGTCGACGGCCTAATGCCACTGGAATACGGTGCCGGGATCAACCCGTTTTCGCCCCTCTAGTTTGATTAAAAAATAATCAAAAAAATCTTCCTGTGTGTTTGCCCGTGCATCGTTATATGAAAGTTAATGTAAAACATTAACGGCGGATTCTAGCGAATTGTTTATCTTCGCTATATTTTTCAAGCAACTTTTCTTCCTTCTGTTGTTTGTCGCAAGTTGTTGAGTTTTCGAAACATTTTTCGTGATTCGGGTCCCTTTTTTTGCCTTGACATTGGCCTTGGTCGGCATATAGTGACGAAAAGTGGGTAAAAGTGGGGCAGAGTGGGTTTTCTCTCCCATTCCTCTTGTCATTTTGAGTCAGGCGATAGCAGTGTTTAGAGGCAGCAACGAAATTAATGTGGATACCAAGGGGCGGATGGCCATGCCCGCGCGGTACCGTGCCTCCCTGGAAGCTAGCTGCGGTGGCTGCCTGATTGCCACTATCGATATACAGGATAAATGTCTGCTGATCTATCCGCTACAGGAATGGGAAAAGATTGAAGAAGAAATAGCGGAGCTGCCTTCCTTCAACCCGCTGACGCGCAAGTTGCAACGAATCCTGATTGGCCATGCCCGAGAACTGGAACTGGACAGTAACGGGCGTGTTCTGATCCCCCCGGAGTTGCGCCAATACGCGCAACTGGACAAGAAAGTGGTGCTGGTAGGCCAGCGCCACCGCTTTGAGTTGTGGAGCGAAGAAAACTGGAATTCCGGTAGAGAGAGCTGGCTGGCTGACAGCGAAGGCGATCTACAGATACCGGTAGAAATGCAATCCCTGTCACTGTAATGCTGAGGTAAGGGGCTATGTCGGCACAGGTCGAACACACGACCGTTCTGCTGGACGAGGCAGTTACTGCCCTTGTCACCGACCCCGACGGTTTTTACGTGGACGGCACTTTCGGTCGGGGTGGGCATGCGACCAGAATTCTCGCCGCACTGAGTGAGCGGGGTCGACTGATGGGAATCGACAAAGACCCGGTGGCCTGTCAGGTTGCCAGCGAAAAATTTGCCGAAGACAACCGCTTTCAGATAGTCCGTGGCTCTTTTGCACAGTTGGCTGAAATGGTCTCGGTACAGCATCGACTGGGTGAGGTTCAGGGGGTGCTACTGGACCTGGGCGTTTCCTCTCCTCAGCTGGATGATGCCTCGCGGGGATTCAGTTTTCTTCGCGATGGGCCTCTGGATATGCGCATGGATCCGGAATCCGGTATCAGTGCGGCCGACTGGCTGGCAACCGCAGAAGAGCAAGAGATCACACGGGTGCTGCGCGACTACGGCGAAGAACGCTTTGCCCGGCGTATGGCGAGGGCCATTATTGCCGCCCGCAACGAGCAGCCAATTACCCGCACTGCGAGGTTGGCGTCGATTGTCGCTGAAGCCAACCCCTCCTGGGAAAAGGGCAAACACCCGGCCACTCGGGCTTTTCAGGGCATTCGTATTTTTATTAACCGCGAGCTGGAAGATCTTGAGCTGGCGTTGGCATCAATTCTGGATGTGCTCGCCGTTGGCGGACGGCTGGTAGTCATCAGTTTTCACTCACTGGAGGACCGGATTGTTAAGCGGTTTATCCGGGAAAAAGAACGCGGCAAGCCGCTGCCAAAAGGGCTGCCCATCATGGAGAAAGATATTGTTCGGCGGATGCGCTCTGTGGGCAAGGCCAGTAAACCCGGTTCGGCTGAAGTGGCCGCTAACCTGCGCTCCAGAAGTGCTGTGATGCGCGTTGCGGAGAAGCTGTCATGATTGCCAGGCGCCCTATGTCCGTCCGCACAGGTGGCTGGCTGCCGGTGCTGTGGTTGTTATTGGTGCTCTCGGCGCTGTCGGTCATCTATGTCAGTCATCTGTGTCGCCAGCTCTACAACGAGCTGGCCAAACTTGAGCAGGAGGCCAATGCGCTTCAGGTTGAGTGGGGTCGCTATTTGCTGGAGCAGAGTTCTTGGGCTTCGCTGAGTCGCGTGGAGCAACTGGCTAAATCGGAATTGCAGATGCGGGTACCGAAACCCGGTGAAGTTATTGTGGTGCGTGCCGGAGAGAAAGTCGAATGAGTGGCATCAGGCCCAACAAGCTCACCATTCAGCGCTGGCGTTACATGTTCGTGGTGATGGTGCTGGCAATTCTGCCGGTGGCAGGTTTCTGGCATATCGCCAGCCTGCAGGTGCTGCCGGACGTCGACCGTGGTTATGAGTTTTTGCAGATACAGGGTCAGGCACGTACAGTCCGGACCGAAACGATTCCGGCCTATCGGGGTGTCATTACCGATCGTCGCGGCGAACCGCTCGCTGTCAGTACACCGGTTGTAACACTCTGGGCCAATCCAAAGTTGATGGATAATCGGGCGCCCGAGCTCACCGAGCTGGCCAGCCTGTTGTCCATCACTCGGGAGGAGCTGCAGCAGCGGCTGGCTCGTTACGCCAACAAGGAGTTTATGTATCTGGCGCGCCAGGTGACACCCGAGCAGGCGGAGCAGGTGCTCAAACTTGAAATGCCCGGGGTATTTGGCCAGCCGGAATACAAACGGTTTTATCCTGCCGGAGAGGTTGCAGCCCAGTTGGTGGGCTTTACTGATATCGATGATCGTGGTCAGGAGGGTATGGAGCTCGCCTACGATCATCTGTTAACCGGTGTGCCCGGTGCAAAGCAGGTGCTCAAGGATCTCAAGGGTCGGGTGATCAAGGATCTGGCGTTGGTGCGCAGCGAAAAGCCGGGACAGAACCTGGCTCTCAGTATCGACCTGCGTCTGCAGTACACCGCCTACCGTGAACTCAAGGCAGCGATGGGTAAATTCCAGGCCGCCTCAGGTTCGGTGGTCATACTGGATGTGCGCACCGGCGAAGTGCTGGCCATGGCCAATCAGCCGTCTTTCAATCCCAACGACCGCAGTCAGCTGAGTTCTGATGCACTACGCAATCGCGCAGTGACCGATCTGGTAGAGCCCGGCTCCACTATGAAGCCGTTCACGGTGCTTGCGGCACTGGAAAGCGGCAAGTATTCACCCGAAACCCTGATTGATACCAACCCCGGCTCGATACGGGTCGGCAGAAAGACCTTCTACGATCATCGCAACTATGGCGTGATTGACCTGACCACGCTGTTGACCAAATCGAGCCAGGTAGGCACCACCAAGTTGGCACTGGACCTTGAGCCGGAGCATATTCGGGAGATGTTCTACCGGGTGGGAATGGGAAAAAGTCCCGGCACCGGATTTCCGGGAGAGAGCCCTGGCAGCCTGCCTGACTACCGTCGTTGGCCCTCAATCGAGCGGGCCAACTTTGCGTTTGGCCACGGGTTTTCTGCCACAGCATTGCAGCTGGCCCAGGCCTATGCCGTGATCGCCAGCGACGGTCTGAAAAAACCGGTATCGCTGCTCAGTGTGAATGATGTTCCACTCGGCGAGCAGGTGGTAGATCCAGAGCTGGCCGCCACCATGCGGGAGATGATGACCCATGTCACCCAAACGGGCGGCACAGCCACCCGGGCGGCGATCAGTTCCTACGATGTGGCAGGAAAAACCGGCACGGTGCACAAGGTGGGCAAGTTCGGCTACGAGAAACATCGCTATGTCTCAATGTTTGCCGGGATGGTGCCTGCTGACAACCCGCGGTTGGTGACCGTAGTGGTGATCAATGATCCGCGGGGTGATGATTATTTTGGTGGGGCAGTGGCTGCGCCAGTGTTTTCCGAAGTGACCGCCGATGCCCTGAGAATGCTGAAAATTCCACCATCGTTGGAGAATATCCAGCAGGAAGTGGTGTTGAACCATCGTCAGCCCGGAGATGCCACGTGATGACATCATCCGTGAACACCCCGCTGCCAACACTGGCAACCCTGTTGCCGGGGATGTCCCTATCTGCCGCATTGGCCGGCACACCCGTGAAAGGGTTGTGTCTCGACAGTCGCCTGATCGAGCCGGGTCAACTATTTATTGCGATTCCCGGTGCCAGCGCAGATGGTCGTGACTACCTGCATCATGTGCTGGCATCCGGTGCTGTCGCAGCACTGGCCGAGGCGGATGGGCTCGATTTCCAGGACCCGCTAGTGATCCCGGTTGAGGGTCTCAATCGTCAGCTGAGCGAACTGGCGGGACGTTTTTACGGCGATCCTTCGGCGTCACTGTCACTAACCGGCATCACCGGCACCAATGGTAAAACTACCTGCAGTCTATTGTTGGCGCAGCTATTCAGTCTGGCGGGTTATCCGGCCGGAATAATCGGTACACTGGGTTGTGGCGTAGCGCGGGACGGTCAGGTGGCACTTGCTGAAACCGGTATGACCACACCGGATGCCATCACTTTACAGTCGCTGTTGGCGGATTTTGTCAATGTGCCGGTAGATCGTGTGGCGATGGAGGTGTCTTCCCACAGTCTTGATCAATGCCGGGTGTCGGCCCTGGAATTTGATACGGCGGTATTCACCAATCTGAGTCGCGATCATCTGGATTATCACGGTGATCTGGTGAGTTACGCCCATGCCAAATCGCGGCTGTTCACTCTGCCCGGGTTGGCCCACGCAGTGATCAACATCGATGACCCGGTGGGTGCAGAAATGACCTTGCAGTTGCCCCCGTCCGTCACTTTGTATACCTACTCACTGTGCAATCCCGCAGCCACGGTGTATGCCTCGGACATCACGTTTTCCGACGGTGGCCTGCAGGCCAATGTAATAACCCCTTGGGGTGATGGGTTGCTCGTCAGCCCTCTGCTGGGCCGCTTTAATCTGCAAAATTTGCTGGCGGTGCTGGCCGCTGCCTGCATTCAGGGTCTGGCCCTGGAACAAGTGTTGCGCGTGCTGCCGGATTTGCAATCAGTGACAGGCCGTATGGAAAAAATCACCAATGGTGTCGGGCCGATGGTGATAGTGGACTATGCCCACACACCAGCTGCCCTGGAGCAGGTGTTGCTCACTTTGCGCGAGCATTGCAAAGGCCAGTTGTGGTGCGTATTTGGTTGTGGCGGTGATCGTGATCGGGGCAAACGCGGGCAAATGGGTGCAATCGCCAGCCAGCTGGCTGATCGAACCATAGTGACCAGTGACAACCCGCGCAGTGAAAAGCCCGACGAGATCATTGCCGATATTGTTCGGGGCGTTGCAGCAGGTGCTGCCGTGGACGCCATTGCCGATCGCGCCCTGGCCATTCAGAGCGCAGTCTGGGAAGCGGCCGATGTCGATGTCGTGCTGATTGCCGGCAAGGGGCACGAACACTACCAGTTGATCGGTGCCGAACGGTTGCCGTTCAGCGATCAGGCACAGGCCAGGTTGGCGCTGAACCAGCGAGGGGGGTGTCGATGATTCAGCCGATGACCCTGACGATGGCAGCGCAAACGTTTGGCGGCACACTCATGTATCCCGATTGTGAATTTAGCGCGGTCAGTACGGACAGTCGCCATATCCGTGAGGGCGATGTGTTTGTCGCCCTGCGCGGTGAGCGCTTCGATGCCCACAATTTTCTGCCCGATGTGGCCACCAGGGCCTCGGGAATGGTCGTGGAATACGCCGATAGGGATATCAATCTGCCCCAGTGGGTAGTGCCGGATACGATGGTGGCGCTTGGCCAGCTCGCATTGCTAAACCGCCAGTGCTTCCGCGGGCCGGTGGTGGCGATTACGGGCAGTAGCGGCAAAACCACGGTTAAGGACATGGTGGCCGCTATCCTCGGTGAATGTGGCGCCGTGCTGGCCACAAAAGGCAATTTGAATAACCAGATTGGGGTGCCGCTGACGTTGCTCCGCCTCACTGCCCAGCACCGTTTTGCCGTGATCGAAATGGGTGCCAGCGGGCCGTCAGAGATCAGCTATTTATGCAGTCTGGCCAAGCCGGATGTGGTGCTGGTGAATAATGTGCTGCCCGCACATGTGTCGGGCTTTGGCAGTCTGGAGGGGATTGCCAGCGCGAAGGGAGAAATATACAGCGGCGTCTGCTCCGAAGGCACCGCCGTGATCAATCTCGACGAAAGCTGGGCGTCCCAATGGCGTGCGGCCACTTTAGCCAGAGTGGTCAGCTACTCCCTCGTCAGCGAATCCGCTGATTTTTATGCCAAAGCCATGGTGCCAGACCCGCAGGGCTGTTTCTCTTTTGTGCTGGTGACTCCCGTCGGCGAAGCGGCCGTGCAGCTGGCGGTGAGCGGTCGCCACAACGTTGCCAATGCACTGGCAGCGGCGGCCTGTGCCCACGCAGCGGGCGCCGACCTCGGTGCAGTTGCCGCCGGCCTGAATAAAGTCCGGGCAGTGCCGGGTCGCCTGCACAGGCAGATGTTGGCCACTGGCGGCACGCTGATTGATGACACCTACAACGCCAATCCCGGTTCCGTAAAAGCTGCGGTGGATACCCTGATGACCATCAGCGGAAAACAGATTCTGGTGTTGGGTGACATGGGTGAGTTGGGTGACGACGAAGCTGCGCTGCATGGCGAAGTGGGTCGTTATGCCGCTGACAAGGGTGTCGGCCACCTGCTCGCAGTTGGACCTTTGTCGATCAATACGGTTCGTGAGTTTGGTGAAGGGGCCGAACATTTAGACAGCAAGGAACAGCTGCTGGAAAGGTTGAAGAGCCTGCTGGATAAAGATGCCGTGGTATTGGTGAAGGGATCGCGTTTCATGGCCATGGACAGTGTGGTGAAGATGATAACGGAACTGGGGGAACACTAGCCATGTTGCTTTTACTGGCAGACTACCTGACACAGTACTTCACCGTTTTCGGTGTGGTGAAGTACCTGACATTCCGCGGCATTCTCGGTGCGCTCACAGCGCTGGGACTGTCGTTGGTTCTGGGCCCGATGATGATCCGCCGGCTCAATCATCTGCAAATCGGGCAGTCGGTTCGCAACGATGGTCCACAGAGTCACCTCAGTAAATCCGGCACGCCGACCATGGGTGGCGCACTGATTATTCTGTCCATTTTTATCAGTGCACTGCTCTGGTCCGATCTCACTAACCGTTATGTCTGGGTAGTTCTGGCGGTGACGCTGGCCTTTGGCGCCGTCGGCTGGGTGGATGATTATCGCAAAGTGGTGGAAAAAAACTCCCGTGGCCTGCCGGCCCGGTGGAAATATTTCTGGCAGTCAGTTGCGGGATTTGGGGCTGCCTTTTTTCTTTATTACACCGGTAGTATCGGTGCGGAGAACGAGCTGATCGTACCGTTCTTCAAGGAGGTGGCGCTGCCACTGGGTTTGTTCTATGTGCTGCTGGCGTATTTCGTGATCGTCGGCAGCAGCAACGCCGTCAACCTGACCGATGGCCTGGATGGATTGGCGATCATGCCCAGTGTCGTTATCGGTGGTGCATTGGGGGTGATCGCCTATGCCGTGGGCAATGCCCAGTTTGCCAGTTATCTGCACATTCCCTATGTGGTGGGTGCCGGCGAACTGGTGGTGTTCTGCGCGGCACTGGGTGGTGCCGGTCTCGGCTTTCTCTGGTTCAACACCTACCCGGCCCAGGTGTTCATGGGTGATGTGGGTGCGTTGGCACTGGGGGCGGCACTGGGCACCATCGCAGTGATCGTGCGTCACGAAATTGTGTTTTTCATTATGGCGGGTGTGTTCGTGCTGGAAACCGTCTCGGTGATCATGCAGGTGGCCTCTTTCAAATTGACCGGACGGCGAATTTTCCGCATGGCGCCGATTCATCACCATTTCGAACTGAAAGGTTGGCCGGAGCCGCGCGTGATTGTGCGTTTCTGGATTATTACGCTGGTGCTGGTGCTGTTTGGCCTGGCTACCCTGAAGCTGCGTTAAGGGAAGGATACGGGAGTGGCAATGACGCAATTAATCGCCAGTAGCAAACTGAAGGTGATCGCCGGTCTCGGTGTCACCGGTTTGTCCGTGGCGCGTCATTTAAACGAGATGGGTGAGCGGTTCGTGGTGCTCGACAGTCGCACCAATCCACCCTGCCTGGCACAGCTGCAAGACGAGCTACCCGAAGTGTCGCTGGCGTTGGGTGAGTTGAGCGACGACGCTTTTTTGGGTGCCGATGAAGTCATTCTCAGCCCCGGGTTATCGCGCCAACATCCGGCGGTAAAAACAGCCATCGAAGCCGGGATCCCGGTGATCAGCGACATTGAATTGTTTGCCCGCCGCGCCAGCGCCCCCATTGTCGCTATCACGGGTTCCAACGGTAAAAGCACCGTCACCACACTGGTGGGGGAGATGTTTGCGGAAGCCGGCATCGACGCCGCCGTAGGTGGCAATCTCGGGGTGCCCGCACTCGATCTGCTGGCCCCCAGCGTCGCGTATTACGTGCTGGAGTTGTCCAGTTTTCAACTGGAGTCCGTGTTGGCGCTGAATGCTGAAGTCGCCACTGTGCTGAACATCAGTCTGGACCACATGGATCGCTACCGCAGCTTGTTGGACTACCATCAGGCCAAGCACCGAATTTTTATCGGGGCGCGTCAGGTGGTGACCAATCGCGACGACCGGCTCAGTGCTGCGCTGGTGGGGGATGCCGTCAAGCAGTGGAGTTTTGGGCTCGATCAACCCGATTTCAAAGGCTTTGGCCTGCGTCAGCACCAGGGCGAGTCCTGGTTGTACTACCAGTTTGAACCGTTGTTGGCGGAACGGGAACTGGGTATGACGGGACGACACAATACTGCCAACGCACTGGCGGCACTGGCGCTGGGGACGGCAGCTGGCCTGCCAATAGACCCGATGCTGGCCGTGTTGCGGCGTTTTGAGGGCCTGCCCCACCGCTGTCAGCGGGTGGTGACGCGCAACGGTGTCACCTATATCAACGACTCCAAGGCCACCAATGTCGGAGCCACCCTGGCGGCCATCGCCGGTCTGCGCGGTGCTGACAATTTGGTGCTGATCGCCGGTGGACAGGGTAAGGGGCAGGATTTCGCCCCGCTGGCCAGTGCCCTGTCAGGCGCTGTCAGGCAACTGATTCTAATGGGCGAGGACGCACCGGTCATTGGTGATGCTGTGGCCGGGACCGTTCCCGTGCTGTTTGCTACCGATCTCGATGCGGCAGTCAAGGCCGCCGCACAGGTTGCAAGACCCGGAGACACCGTGTTGTTGTCACCTGCCTGTGCCAGTTTTGATATGTTCCGGGGTTTTGCCGACCGCGGCGAACAATTTGTCCGGGCGGCGGAGGCATTGCGATGAACCTCGCCGCTGTCTACTGGCCGCGCATCAGTCTGTTCCTGCGGGAGCTCGATCAGTGGTTGCTGCTGTCGACAATCGCTATTGCCACCATCGGACTGGTGATGATCAGCTCGGCCTCCATCAGCTTTGCCGAACACAGTCTTGGCGACGGCTTCTATTTTCTCAAGCGCCAGATGTTTTACATGAGCCTGGGATTGGTAGTAGCTGCGTTGTTTCTCTACATGCCATCGCGATTCTGGTACCACAACGCAATCCCGCTGCTGGTGGTCACCATCATTTTACTGGTGGCGGTGCTGATTCCCGGAATCGGTCGCCGCGTCAATGGTGCCCAGCGCTGGATCCCCCTGGGGCCCATCAATCTGCAAGTGTCCGAAGTGGCCAAGTTCATGATGATTCTGTTCATGGCCAGTTATCTGGAACGTTATCAGCGAGAGTTACGTGAGTGCTGGAAAAGCATGATCAGGCCGGTACTGCTGTTGATAAGTGTCGCTGGCCTGTTACTGCTGGAGCCGGATTTTGGCTCAATGGTTGTGGTGTGCGGCACAGTGCTGGCTATGTTGTTCATCGGCGGCGCAAAGCTGTGGTTGTTCAGCGGGCTGTTGCTCGCCGGTATCGGTGGCATTGTATCGATGGCGTTGATCTCCCCCTACCGCCTGGAACGTCTGGTGACGTTCCTCGATCCCTGGGCCCATCAATACGACAGTGGTTATCAGTTAACCCAGTCGTTGATCGCCTTTGGTCGCGGCGAGTGGTTCGGGGTTGGTCTGGGCAACAGTATCCAGAAATTATTTTTTCTACCCGAGGCCCACACCGATTTCGTGTTCTCGATCTATGCCGAGGAGTTCGGCCTGATCGGGGTTGCGGTTGTGCTCGGACTCTACAGTCTGCTGGTGTCGCGAATCGTGCATGTGGCGAGAAAGGCGGTTCGGCAGGAAGACTGGTTTGCCGCCTACAGCTGTTTCGGTATTGCGATCGTGCTGGCGGGCCAAGCGTTTATCAATATTGGTGTCACCTCCGGGCTGTTGCCCACCAAGGGGCTGACACTACCCTTCATCAGTTACGGCGGCAGTAGCTTGCTGGTGTGTTGTGCCATGGTAGCGCTGGTGCTGAGAATCAGCCGGGAGATGGATGATGTTCAGGCCGTTGCAAAACAGGTGAGACGTGACAGAGCGGAGTTGTAACAAGGTGATGGTCATGGCCGGTGGCACTGGTGGACACGTGTTCCCCGCTCTGGCAGTGGCGCATGTCCTGCGCGCACGCGATATTGCGGTGTGCTGGCTCGGCACCCGGCGCGGTATCGAGGCCGAACTGGTGACCGCCAATCGCTTCCCGATCCGCTATATCGAGGTGGCGGGGTTGCGCGGCAAAGGGTGGCGCAAACTGATTGGCGCGCCCTGGAAGCTGTTGCGGGCACTTTGTCAGGCCATCAACGTATTGCGCAGCGAGCGTCCCGACGCAGTGCTGGGGTTTGGCGGATTTGCCTCCGGCCCTGGCGGCCTGGCGGCCAAATTGCTGGGTATTCCGCTGATTATTCACGAACAGAATGCCGTGGCGGGCACCACCAACCGTTTGCTGGCGAAGGTAGCCAACCGGGTGCTGTCGGCATTCCCCGCTGCCCTGCCCGACGCGCTCTGGACCGGTAATCCTGTGCGGTCCGAGATTGCTGAGCTCGGCGCCCCGCAGCAACGAATTGCCCCGGCGGACAGGCCCCGCCATCTTCTGGTGCTGGGCGGCAGTCTCGGCGCGCTGGCCATCAATCAGATCCTGCCAGTGGCGTTGGCTCTGCTACCTGAAGCCCAGCGGCCGGTTGTCCGTCACCAGTGTGGCAGAGACCATGTGGATGCCACCGTTGCGGCCTATGAGCAACAGGGTGTGAATGCCGGAGTCGAGCCTTTCATCGGGAATATGGCCGACGCCTATGGCTGGGCGGACCTGGTGGTTTGCAGGGCTGGAGCCCTGACTGTCTCCGAGCTGGCGTCGGCGGGTATCGGTGCCATCCTCATCCCTTACCCCCATGCCATTGACGACCACCAGACTGGCAATGGTCAGTGGCTGGTGGCCGAGGGCGCGGCCGACATGATCCAGCAGCAGGATCTGACTGCTGAAAAACTGGCTTCATTGCTGGCGGACTGGCTGGCGGATGCCGCCCAGCTGCAACAGCGCGCGGTGAATGCGCGAAAACTGGCCAGACCCGATGTGGCAGAGACCATAGCTGAAATTTGCGAGGAGGTTTGCCGTGGACGCTAAAGGCTTTCATCCCGTACCGGAAATGCGCCGTATCCGCCGTATCCACTTTATTGGTATTGGTGGCAGTGGTATGTGTGGCATTGCCGAAGTGCTGCTGAATCAGGGGTACCTGATTTCCGGTTCCGATCTGGCGGACAACAGCAATATTGTCAGGCTGCGTCAACTCGGTGTCCGGATCACCCTGGGGCATGCGGCTGAGCATATTGCGGATGCCGATGTGGTGGTGCAGTCCTCCGCGGTGGATGAAGACAACCCAGAGATTGTCAGTGCGCGGGAACGGCGCATTCCGGTTGTTCGCCGCGCGGAAATGCTGGCGGAACTGATGCGCTATCGACACGGCATTGCAGTGGCGGGTACCCACGGTAAAACCACTACCACCAGTTTGCTGGCATCGGTACTGGCCGCCAGCGGCAAGGATCCGACCTTCGTCATCGGCGGGCTGGTGAAGAGCGCGGGAACCAATGCGCGACTGGGGGAGAGTCGCTATCTGGTGGCCGAAGCGGATGAGAGCGATGCCTCTTTTCTTCACCTGCAACCGATGGTGGCCATCGTGACCAATATCGATGCCGACCACATGGAAACCTACGGGTTTGATTTCAACCGGCTCAAGCAGACGTTTGTCGAGTTTTTGCACAATCTGCCGTTTTATGGGTTGGCGGTGCTGTGTATTGATGAGCCGGTGATCCGGGAAATTCTGCCGCTGGTGTCGCGCCCGGTGCTGACCTACGGCTTTGCCGAGGATGCCGATTTCCGCATTGACCGGGTCAGTATTCACCAGAACAACAGTCATTTCGTGATCTATCGGCCCGATCATGCCGAGCCCCTGCCTATCTCTCTGAATATTCCAGGGGGGCACAACGTGCTGAATGCGGCGGCAGTGGTGGCTGTCGCCACCGATGAAGGTGTCGACGACCAGGCCATCCAGAGTGGGCTTGCCAATTTCCAGGGGGTGGGTCGACGTTTTGAAATTTACGGTGAATACCCCGTGAGCGGTGGCACGGCCATGCTGGTGGACGACTACGGCCATCACCCGAAAGAAGTAGCCGTGACGATCAAAGCCGTGCGTGAAGGGTGGCCGGAGCGGCGTCTGGTTATGGTTTTCCAGCCACACCGTTACACCCGCACCCGCGATCTCTACGAAGACTTTGTACAGGTGCTCTCCGGTTGCGATGTGCTGATCCTGCTGGAAGTTTATCCCGCCGGTGAAGAGGAGATTCCCGGCGCGGACAGTCGCGCCCTGTGTCGCAGTATCCGGCAGCGCGGTCTGGTGGAACCGATCTACGTGAAAGACATTGAAGCGGTCGGTGATGTGCTGAAAGACCTGCTCCGTGACGGTGATCTGGTAATGACCCAGGGGGCGGGCAGTGTCGGCAGGTTGGTGAAGCTGCTCGACGATCGACAATTGGTCCAGTGAAACATGACAGAGAGAACGATGGCAGTCAGTGAGGCAATGAAACAGAAATATGGCCGGGTGGGCGTGCTCTACGGGGGTACATCCGCTGAGCGGGAGATTTCGCTGATCTCCGGGAGTTCGGTGATCGCTGCCTTGCAGCGCAGTGGTGTCGATCTGGTGCCAATTGATGTGGGTGCCGACCTGTTGCAGCAATTACCGCAACTGTCACTGACACGGGTGTTGATCATGCTACATGGGCCAGGCGGTGAAGACGGCTCCCTGCAGGGCGCCCTGCAGTTTCTCGGTCTGCCCTATACCGGCAGCGGCGTATTTGCCTCCGCGTTGGCAATGGACAAATTGCACAGCAAACAGTTCTGGCAGGGCGTGGGGTTGCCCACGGCAAAATTTGCGGTATTGAACGACAGTACTGACTGGCAGGAAACACTCGATGCCCTGGGCGGAGTGGTGATGGTCAAGCCGTCCCATGAGGGATCCAGTCTCGGCATGACCCGGGCGGACAGTGCCGCTGAGTTGAAGAAAGCGTGGGTTGAGGCCGCTGCACTGGATAGCAGTGTGATTGCCGAACAGTGGATCAGTGGTGCCGAGTACACCGTGGCGCTACTCAACGGCGAGGTGTTGCCGCCAATCAGGCTGGAGACCGACCACAGTTTTTACGATTACAACGCCAAATATCTGGCTGATGACACCCGCTACCTATGCCCCTGTGGGCTGGATCAGGACCGGGAGGCCGAACTTAAAGAGTTGGCACTGACGGCATTTAACAGCCTCGGCTGCAGTGGCTGGGGTCGGGTCGATGTGATGTGTGATCAGGCCGGTAATTTCCAGTTGCTGGAAGTCAATACAGTCCCGGGCATGACCGACCACAGTCTGGTGCCTATGGCGGCGAAGGCGGAGGGCTACAGCTTTGATGAGCTGGTATTGAAGATTCTCGATACCTCTCTTTGAAAGCGCTTTGAAAGTCCCTCGGGGACGAGTGGTACAACTGAATATTTGGCAAGACAACAACGGAGAGATAGCAGAGCGATGGCAGGCAAGTTACCAAAGACGGCAGGGGCCAAACGGCGGGGCGAAGCCAGGCCCTGGCGCGAGCGCCTGGCTTGGCTGCAACGCAGCCTGTCACTGCTGATGCTGAGTGGCTTGCTGGTCGGCAGTGGTTGGGGTGCGTGGCTGGTGTTCAAGAAAGTCGATGCGCCCATTGGTGTGATCCTGGTACGGGGGCAATACACCCAGGTGGATCAGGCGCAGATTCAGAAGATGGTTGAGCCGCTGTTGAGTGGTGGCTTCATCAGCCTCGACCTGCAAAGGATCCGCGACGGGCTGGAGCGGCACCCCTGGATCGAGGAAGCCAGCATCAGTCGCCAGTGGCCTGACAGTGTGGTGATCCGGCTGGTAGAGGAGGTGCCCATAGCCCGCTGGGGCGACACCGCGTTCCTCAACCATCGCGGGGAGCGGCTGGAAATCGGCGACAACAGCATGCTGTCACACCTGCCTGTGCTGGAAGGCGTTGAACGCAGTGAGCGACAGATGATGCGCTCCTATAGGCAGATGGTGCAGATGCTGCAACCGGCCGAATTACGTATTGCGGCGTTGAAACGCGATGCCCGTGATGCCTGGCGGCTGACACTGACCAACGATCTGGAACTGGTGATCGGTCGCGACCAGATCATCGAAAAAATGCGCCGTTTCCTGTTGGTCTGGGATCAACACCTCAGGTCGCGGGCGGCAGAGGTTGACCGGGTAGATATTCGTTATGACAACGGTGTCGCGGTGCAGTGGATAGAAAAACCTGCGCAACAGGCGCAACTCAAACAACAGCAATTATCAATGGCATCTGGCGAACCAGAGCAAGTATGAGGTCGAGAATGGCGAACTCAAATGACGAACAACTCATTGTCGGACTGGATATCGGCACATCAAAAGTCGTGACTATCGTGGGGCTGGCGGGACCCGGTGGCACACTGGAAATCGTCGGTACCGGGCTGCACCCTTCTTCCGGTTTGAAAAAAGGTGTGGTGGTCAACATCGAGTCCACGGTTCATTCCATTCAGCGTGCAATTGAAGAAGCCGAGTTGATGGCGGGGTGCCATATTCACTCGGTCTATGTGGGGATCGCCGGCAGTCACATCCGCAGCCTGAACTCCCACGGTATCGTGGCCATTCGCGATCGCGAGGTGTTGCCCCTGGATATTGAACGGGTTATCGACGCGGCGCGGGCCGTGGCGATTCCCGCTGACCAGGAGATCCTCCACGTTCTGCCCCAGGAATTCATTATCGACAATCAGGAAGGTGTTCGCGAACCGCTCGGCATGTCGGGCGTCCGTCTGGAAGCCAAGGTGCATCTGGTGACCTGCGCTGCGAATGCCGCCCAGAACATAAAAAAATGTATTCGGCGCTGTGGCCTTGACGTCGACGACATCATTCTCGAGCAGCTGGCCTCCTCCTATGCCGTACTCACCGAAGATGAGAAGCAGCTCGGTGTCTGCCTGGTGGACATTGGTGGCGGCACCACGGATATCGCGATTTTCACTGACGGTGCCATTCGTCATACCGGGGTCATTCCCATCGCCGGGGATCAGGTGACCAATGACATTGCCCATGCCCTGCGCACGCCCACTGCGCACGCCGAAGAACTGAAGGTCAAGTATGCCTGTGCGCTGGCCAAGCTGACCGGTCCGGACGAGACCGTCAAGGTGCCCAGTGTCGGTGATCGTGCACCTCGGGATCTGTCCCGGCAGGCCCTGGCTGAAGTGGTCGAACCGCGCTACGACGAACTGTTCACCCTGGTGCAGGCCGAGTTGCGTCGCAGCGGTTTTGAGGACCTGGTGGCCGCCGGTGTCGTGCTGACCGGTGGTACTTCGAAGATGGAGGGGGTCATCGAACTGGCGGAAGAGATCTTCCATATGCCGGTGCGGGTTGGCTCGCCACACAATATCAAGGGGTTGGCCGACATTGTCGACAACCCGATCTACTCCACTGGCGTCGGATTGCTGCTCTATGGCTTGCAGCAACAGCAGGACGGTACCCGTCCCGTGCGACGCCGGGAGAGCGTCAAGGAAAGTTTTATCGCCCGGCTGAAAAGCTGGTTTCAGGGAAATTTGTAATTTTTTAACGCAGTTATACCAAATGAGGGGTATTTATCATGTTTCAAATCGTGGATAGCGCACCGGATAGCGCAGAAATCAAAGTAATAGGCGTCGGAGGCGGTGGCGGAAACGCTGTCCGCCATATGATGAGCAGCTGTGTGGACGGGGTAGAGTTTATCTGCGCCAATACCGATGCTCAGGCACTCAAGGACTTGGGGCACGCCACCATCCTGCAGTTGGGTAATGGCCTGACCAAGGGGCTGGGTGCGGGTGCCAACCCTGAAGTGGGGCGTCATGCTGCCATGGAGGATCGCGAACGTATCGCCGACGTTCTGCAGGGTGCCGATATGGTGTTCATCACAGCTGGCATGGGTGGTGGGACCGGTACCGGTGCTGCGCCCATTGTGGCCGATGTGGCCCGTGAGCTGGGTATTCTGACCGTGGCAGTGGTCACGCGGCCATTTATGTTCGAGGGCCGCAAGCGCATGGCCATCGCCGAAGAGGGCCTGAAAGAGCTGAAGGACCGGGTGGACTCACTGATCACAGTACCCAATGAGAAATTGCTGCAGGTACTGGGCAAAACCACCAGTCTGCTGGAGGCTTTCAAAGCGGCCAACGATGTGTTGCTGGGTGCCGTGCAGGGGATTGCCGACCTGATTATTCGTCCCGGTATGATCAACGTGGATTTCGCCGATGTGCGCACCGTAATGTCCGAAATGGGGCAGGCGATGATGGGTACCGGTGAAGCCACAGGCGAAGATCGTGCCCGGATCGCCGCTGAAACAGCGATTCACAGCCCGCTGCTGGAAGACATCAACCTGCAGGGTGCCCGCGGTATTCTGGTCAACATCACCGCCGGTCCCGACCTGTCTTTGGGTGAGTTCTCGGATGTGGGTGACACTGTAGAAGCTTTTGCCTCTGATAATGCCACCGTCGTGGTGGGGACAGTGATCGACCCGGAAATGGGTGATCGTCTGCGAGTCACCGTCGTGGCTACGGGTCTGGGACAGCCCGCACTGGAGCGCAAAGCCCCGTCCAAAGTTGTCGACAACGGCCATGTGGCGCCAATTCACATGCGCAAGAGCAGTGGTGAAACCGACTACGATGCCCTGGAAAAACCCACCGTCATCCGGCGCGGGTCCAGTGGTGGCGAGGCGGTGGCACGCAAACTTGACCCCCGTGCCGATGCCGATATGGACTATCTGGATATTCCGGCATTTCTGCGTCGTCAGGCCGACTGACCGGCGTATGTTATCCGGACCCACAAGGTGAACCGCCAGTGACACCCCTCAAATGTCTGGCGGTTTGCTTTATGGAGCTGTGGGCAGAGTTCTGCTAGTATTGCCGACAGTTTTTTGTAATTTTGGCAGGTATTCGTAACGCATGATTCGACAGCGTACTTTGAACAACATGATTCGCGCCACGGGTGTGGGTCTCCACACTGGCGAGAAAGTCTACCTGACCCTCCATCCAGCCCCTGTCAACACCGGCATTATCTTCCGTCGAACCGACCTCGATCCCGTGGTGGAAATTCACGCCAAGGCCGAAAATGTCGGTGAGACCACCCTGTCCACCACCCTGGTGAACGGCGACGTCAAGGTATCCACTGTGGAGCACCTGTTGTCCGCCATGGCCGGTCTTGGTATCGACAATGCCATTATCGATGTTACGGCGCCGGAAGTGCCGATCATGGATGGCAGTGCCGGACCTTTTGTATTCCTGCTGCAATCCGCGGGTATCCGCGAGCAGGAAGAACCGAAACGGTTCATTCGTATCCTGAAGCCGATCACAGTGACTGATGGGGACAAATCGGCATCCCTGCGACCGTTTAACGGCTTCAAGGTGACGTTTTCCATCGATTTTGATCACCCGGTATTTCACAACCGGACACTTAAGGCGGAAGTGGACTTTTCCACCACCTCTTTTGTAAAAGAAGTCAGCCGGGCCCGTACCTTTGGGTTCATGCACGAAATTGAATACCTGCGCTCCATGGGCCTGGCCCGGGGGGGCAGCATGGACAATGCTATTGTCGTGGACGAGTATCAGGTGTTAAATGAGGACGGTCTTCGCTACGAAGACGAATTCGTCAAGCACAAGATACTCGATGCCATTGGTGACCTGTACCTGCTTGGCAACAGCCTGATCGGCGAATTTGTTGCGCACAAATCCGGTCATGGACTTAATAATGCTTCGCTGCGGCAGTTGATTGCGCAGAAAGACGCCTGGGAAATGGTCACCTTCGAAGAAGATGAAGCCGATGTGCCCATCTCCTATATCAAGCCAATGGTCACCGCCTAGCGTGAGCTGTTGTGCAGAGCCAAAGAGGGTGGTCGTCAACCCGTGAATATCATTTTTATCGGTAACCGCAAGGGAAAAACCTGGACGCTGACCCTGAACAACTGGGCCAAATTCCTGTTGTCCATGTGCCTGCTGGGTTTGCCTGTGTCCGGTGGTATATACCTCGGCATGCAGCTCGGTGAAAGCAAGGTGGACGACCGGCTGATGGACTACATGCAGCAGGAGCTGGCCGAGCAGCAGGCCAATCTCGACGCGGGCCGTGAAGAGGCCAGACAAAAGGTGGCGGCTCTCACCAAAAAACTGGCTGTCCTGCAAACCCGTCTGTTGCGATTGGATGCACTGGGAGCACGGTTGGCAAACATCGCCGATCTGGAGGATGGTGAATTCGATTTCAGTCTTCAACCGGCTATCGGTGGCCCGGAGTTGGAGTCCTTTGCGCTTGAGTACAGCCACACTGAGCTGGACCTCATGTTCGCCCAGCTTCAGTCCCACGTGGAAAATCGTGAAGGTCAGCTCGGTGTCCTCGAATCACTGATGCTGAACCGCCAGCTCAACGGTCAAAGCCAACCGGCTGGGCGGCCGGTGCTGAAAGGTTGGCTATCCTCGCGTTACGGCAGACGAACCGACCCCTTTAGCGGCCACCGTGCCTGGCATAACGGTATTGATTTTGCCGGCCAGGAAGGGGATCAGATCATTGCGGTTGCCTCTGGTGTGGTCACCCGGGCGGGTCGACACAGCGGCTATGGTGAACTGGTCGAGGTGGATCACGGTGAAGGCTACCTGACACGCTATGCCCACAACCGCGAAAACCTGGTGAAGGCGGGCGATACCGTCAAGCAAGGTGATGTGATTGCCCTGATGGGCAGTAGCGGCCGCTCAACCGGTCCCCATGTCCACTTCGAAGTCTACAAAAATGGTCGTTCGGTCGATCCTGCCAGTTATATCCGACGCACCATCCGCTAGCGCTCCCATCTGTCCAAACCCCACACCCGCACGTTTTTCAGGGCGCATTGGCGCATCTTGTGATACTGGATTTGATAATGAAACTCATAAAGAAGCTTCTTGGCAGTAAAAATGACCGTGAAATCAAAAAAATGTGGAAGACTGTTCGTCAGGTCAACGCATTTGAACCGATTCTTGTGGAGCTCACCGACGATCAGATAAAAGCCAAAACCACCGAGTTCAGGCAACGTGTCAGCGAGGGAGAGTCTCTCGATCAGTTGCTCCCGGAAGCCTTTGCTGTGGTACGCGAAGCCGCCAGGCGAACCCTCGGGCTGCGCCACTTCGATGTGCAGATGATCGGTGGGCTGACGTTGCATCAGGGCCGCATTGCGGAAATGGGCACGGGTGAAGGTAAAACGCTGGTGGCTACTCTGCCGGCCTATCTCAATACCCTCGCTGGTGATGCCGTACACGTGGTTACCGTGAACGAATACCTGGCCCGGCGGGACGCAGAATGGATGTCGCCGGTTTACGAATTTCTCGGCCTGAGTGTGGGCGCAATCATGTCCCAGCAGTTGCCAGAGGATAAAAAGCGGGCTTATCAAGCGGACATCACCTACGGCACCAATAACGAATTCGGCTTTGATTATCTGCGCGACAATATGGTGCTGAGGCTCGACGACCAGGTTCAGCGGGGCCAAAAGTTTGCCATCGTGGATGAAGTGGATTCCATCCTGATTGATGAGGCCAGGACGCCACTGATCATCTCCGGTGCGGCCCAGGACAGCTCGGCTCTGTACAAGCGCATGAACAGCATGATGCCGATGCTGAAGCCCCACAGCGATGAAGAACCCGGCGACTTCATCATCGATGAAAAAACCCGCCAGATAGAACTCACCGAAGAAGGCCACAAGAAAATAGAGTCTTTGCTTGAAAGTGATGGCTTACTTCAATCCGGGGATAGCCTTTACAATGCATCCAACCTGGGGATGTTGCACCACGTGCAGTCCGCCCTCAAGGCCCACTACCTGTTCCACCGGGATGTCGAGTACATTATTCAGGAGGGCGAGGTTGTCCTGATTGATGAACACACGGGGCGCACCATGGCAGGACGGCGTCTCTCCGAGGGGCTGCACCAGGCCATCGAAGCAAAGGAAGGGGTGAAAATTAAAAGCGAGAGCCAGACACTGGCCTCCACCACCTTCCAGAATTACTTCCGTCTCTACGAAAAACTGGCGGGCATGACCGGCACCGCAGATACCGAAGCTTACGAATTTCATCAGATTTACGGCCTTCCGGTGGTGGTCATACCCTCGAATAAACCGCTGGCCCGAAAAGATCTCAATGACCTTATCTACCTCTCCACCGAGGAAAAATACGATGCCGTGGTGGAAGATATCCGCGCCTGTATTGAAAAAAAGGCGCCGGTACTGGTGGGTACAGCTTCCATCGAAACCTCGGAGGCCATGGCGGCCCGCCTTCGGGAAGCGAAAATACCCCATCAGGTTCTGAACGCCAAGCAGCATGAAAAAGAGGCGGTGATTATCGCCCAGGCGGGGCGGCCGGGCGCTGTCACCATTGCCACCAATATGGCAGGTCGCGGCACGGATATCGTGTTGGGAGGCAATCTGGAGGCCGAGATTGCCGAGCTGACTAATCCGGACGAGGCAAAAATTGCAGCAGTCAAAGAAGCTTGGCAGGAGCGTCACGATGCGGTCATTGCCGCCGGTGGTCTGCACATTCTCGGTACCGAGCGCCATGAATCCCGCCGTATTGACAATCAGTTGCGTGGTCGGGCCGGACGTCAGGGCGATCCCGGTGTTACCCGCTTCTATCTATCACTGGAAGACCAGTTGATGCGCCTGTTCGCATCGGACCGGGTCAAGAACATGATGCGCGCCCTCGGTATGGAGAAAGGCGAAGCCATTGAGCACCGCATGGTGACCGGTGCCATTGAAAAGGCGCAGCGCAAGGTCGAAGGTCGCAACTTTGATATCCGGAAAAACCTGCTGGAATACGATGATGTTGCCAACGATCAGCGGCAGGTCATTTATCAGCAGCGCGAAGACCTGCTGTCGGCAGATCATATCGCCGATGTGATCACGAACATCATGGCCGATGTGGTCAATCAGGCGATCGACTATTTTGTGCCGCCCCAGAGTCTCGCTGAACAGTGGGATATCCCCGGACTGGAAGAACACCTCTCCACGGAATTCGGGTTGAAACTGCCGATTCAACAGTGGCTGGATGAGGATTCTCGGCTGCACGAGGAAGGCCTTCGCAACCGTATTCAGCAGGCGATGAGCGAGCGCTATGAGCAAAAAGCCCAGAGCATCGGCGAGGATATCCGTACCATTGAACGGCAGGTGATGTTGCAGGTGCTGGATACCCTCTGGAAAGAGCACCTATCGAACATGGATCACCTCCGCCAGGGTATCGGTTTGCGGGCCTACGCGGCAAAAAATCCCAAACAGGAATACAAGCGCGAATCCTTCATGCTGTTCAGGGAAATGCTCGATAATATCAAGCTGGAGACCATCAAGTTTCTCTGTCGCGTCGAAGTTCGCAGTCACGAGGAAATCGAGGCTCTGGAACGTCGGCAGCGGGAAGCGCAGCAGCGTCAGCAGTTGCAGATGCAGCACGACGAAGTATCGGCACTGGGCGGACAATCGCCTGCACAGCAGCAGGAAAACCCGGAGCAACCATTTGTCCGGGAAGGTCGCAAGGTGGGCCGGAATGACCCCTGTCCCTGCGGCAGTGGAAAGAAATACAAACAGTGCCACGGACGCCTGTCGTGAGCGGGTTCATACCCTGCGACATGCGCCCATAGCGAAAACATAAAGAGACAGACATCATGGCCGTTGGCGAAGACTGTTTTCCGGTGATGCATCCGGTGCCGGGTTTCCGGCTTGGTACAGCCAGCGCGGGTATCAAAAAGCCCGGCCGCGAGGATCTGGTGCTGATGGCAATTGCGCCGGGAGGACGCGCCGCTGGCGTGTTCACCCAAAATGCCTTTTGCGCAGCGCCGGTTCAGCTGGCCAAAGCGCATCTTGCCGGGACTGCCACTCGTTATCTGGTAACCAATACCGGCAATGCCAACGCGGGAACGGGTAAGTCGGGCCGTATTAATGCGGCCCGGGTCTGCGAGAAAGTCGCCGAACTCGGTGATGTAGAGCCCACTGCGGTATTGCCATTTTCCACCGGGGTGATCGGCGAACCACTGCCGGTGGAAAAAATCCTGGCTGCCCTGCCAAACGCCATTGATGCCCTCAGTGAGGATGGCTGGACCAGTGCGGCCAAAAGCATCCTCACTACCGATACCCGCCCCAAAGGCGCCAGCGTCCAGCTGACCCTGGCGGGGCAGCCCATCACCATCACCGGCATTGCCAAGGGCTCCGGGATGATCAAGCCGAACATGGCCACCATGCTGGCCTATGTGGCCACGGATGCCGAAATCTCGGCAACCCGTTTGCAGACACTGGTCAGTACGGCCACAGAATGCTCCTTCAATCGCATAACCGTGGATGGTGATACGTCCACCAACGACGCCGCCATGCTGGTGGCCACTGGTGCGTCGCACCTGGATATTGACGGATTAGTCGCCGAGGAGCAGACCCGTTTTGAGCTGGCGGTGATCGAGGTGTTCATCTCTTTGGCGCAGCAGGTCATCCGGGATGGTGAAGGGGCCACAAAATTTGTCACGGTGCGTGTCACCGGTGGTGGTGACAGTGCGGAATGTCTGGCGGTGGCTTATACTGTGGCGGAATCGCCGCTGGTGAAAACCGCCCTGTTTGCCTCGGACCCCAACTGGGGGCGGATCCTGGCCGCCATTGGCCGGGCCGGTATTGCCAATCTCAACGTGGACGCCATTCAGGTCTACCTCGACGATGTGCTGATCGCTGAAGACGGTGGACGCGCAGCCAGTTACACCGAGCAACTGGGCCAATCGGTGATGAGTCAGGAAGACATTACCATCGAAATTCACCTCAACCGCGGCGAAGCCAGGGAAACTGTCTGGACCACCGACTTTTCCCACGAGTACGTCACTATTAACGCGGAATACCGCACTTGACCCCACGCATTCATGTGGCGGCGGCGGTGATTCTGGCGGCAGACCAGCGCATCCTGATTGCCCGACGGCACGAGAATAAGCATCAGGGTGGACTGTGGGAATTTCCCGGCGGCAAGGTCGAGTCGGATGAGACCGTGGCGGCTGCCCTGCACCGCGAACTTCGCGAGGAACTGGCGATTTCGGTGCAGTCCGCCGAGCCGTTTATCGAGGTGCAACACGATTACGCCGACAAGGCGGTTCTGCTCGATGTGTGGTGGGTGCGGGCATTTTCCGGCCAGCCGCAGGGTAACGAGGGCCAGCCACTACAATGGGTGACAGTGGCCGAATTGGCAGACTACGCGTTTCCCGCCGCCAATCAGCCGATTATCGATGCATTGCAATGGGCATTACAACAGGACTGACTGATCGCGCCTCCTCCCAGCTCCGCCCAGGCAGATTTGCAGATCAATGCCGGGTGACACCACCGTTTTCGGCATCTGAATCCGCATCGTCCGGCGGCATGGTCTCATCGCCCGGAATACTGAACTGTTCACTGGCCCAGGCGCCAAAGTCCAATTGCTGGCAGCGCTTGCCGCAAAATGGCCGATAGGGCGAGTCCTCTCCCCAGATCACGGACTTTTTGCAGGTGGGGCAGTTTACGGTAAGGACTTTTGATTCACTCATACTGACATCAGACACTGTTGTTGGAGGGATGGGGCTGTTATTAACTTATTGAAAGTGAAGCCGTTATTGACCATCACGTTAGTTGTTATGCGTTAGCAGTGATAAAGGGCAAGCCCGAATGTTACGGCATATTCACCGATTTATCATCCGTGCCTCTGTCACCCTGTTATGGCCGTTCTGACTGCCCGCTGTGCTGGCCTGCCAAGGCCAGATAACGCTGATGCAGTGCCGCCACGGCCGGCTCCAATGCCGCCAGTGGGCCATCGTTATCGATGATGTCATCCGCCCTGCCGAGCCGCGCATGGCGGCTGATCTGAGCATCCATAATGGCGCGAATCTGTGCCTCATCGCCACCGTCACGTTGTATGGCACGGGCCACCTGGGTCGCCTCGCTGACATCCACCACCAATATCCGGTTCACCAATGTATGCTGCGAGGTTTCCAGCAGCAGGGGCGATTCCAGAATGGCGTAGGGGCTGGCGGCATTAGCCAGGGCCTCGTCTATCAGCACTGCAATGGCCGGGTGTAACAAGGCTTCCAGCCACTGCCGTTGTTCGGGATCGGCAAACACCGCCTCCCGCAACCAGGCACGGTTCAGGGAGCCATCCTCCTTCAGCACCGCGGCCCCAAAATGGGCACGGATTTTCGCCAATGCCGGAGAACCGGGCAGTACGGCCGCGCGCGCCGCCTGATCGGCATCCACAACAGTGATACCGCGCTGTCGAAATAACTGTGCTACGGCACTTTTGCCGCTGCCGATGCCACCGGTCAGACCTACGGTAAACATGATGGGGCGCTCACAGGAAAATTGAAAACGTATTCATTACGGAGGAAAGCATAACCGGGCTAAACATCACCGAACAACATTCGTCGATGGCATCGCTCAGAACAGCGTCAGGTAACTCGTGGTCAATGTTTCACCCCAGAGCAGGGCAATCCAGCCAGCCGCTGCCAGGTAGGGGCCAAATGGAATGGGTATCTGTCTGTCCCTCCCCAGCAGAACAACCATCAGCAGGCCCACCACAGCGCCCACCAGCGACGACAGTAAAACGATCAGCAGCAATTGTTGCCAGCCCAGCCAGGCACCGAGCGCCGCCAGCAGTTTGAAGTCCCCGTGGCCCATGCCCTCTTTGCCGGTCACCAGCTTGAACAGCCAGAACACTGACCAGAGGCTGAGGTAGCCCGCTGCCGCACCAATCACCGCGTTGTCCAGCGAGGTGAACAGGCCGTTGACGTTGACCAGCAAACCCAGCCAGAGCAGGGGGAGGGTAATGCCATCCGGCAGTAATTGCTCGTTGAAATCAATGCCGGTGAGCGCCAGCAGGCTCCAGCTGAACAGTAATGCCAGCGCGGTGGTCGCCGTCAGACCAAACTGATACACCACCATTACCGTCAGCAGGCCGGAAACCAGTTCAACCAGTGGATACTGCAGGGAAATGGCAGTCCGACAGTGTGCACAGCGGCCGCGCAGCAGAAGATAGCTCAACAGTGGAATGTTGTGAATGGCCTTGATCGGGGCGCCGCATTGCGGGCAGTGAGAGGCGGGAAACACCACATTGAGCGGTTCCGGCACGGCCTCTGAATCCGGTTCGATCTCTAGAAACTCCTGTGAATCCCGGCGCCAGGTGGCGGCCAGTTGCCGGGGCAGCCGGTAAATCACCACATTGATGAAGCTGCCCACCAGCAAGCCCAGTATCAGACTGACCGCCAACACTGGCGCAACGGATAAACCCAGCATATCGGGCATCAACGGACCTAGATCACCGCGCCAAGTTTGAAGATCGGCAGGTACATGGCAATCAGCAGGCCGCCCACCAGAACCCCTAGCACGGCCATGATCATTGGCTCCAGCAGGGTAGTCAGGTTATCCACGGCATTGTCGACCGCCTCTTCGTAGAACACGGCAGACTTCTCCAGCATGTCATCCAGCGCGCCGGACTCCTCACCGATTGAGGTCATTTGCAGCAGCATTACAGGGAACTTGTTGGTTGTTTTGAGGGCCTGGTGAAGCTGAATCCCCGTGGTCACATCGTCCCGAACCTTGTAAATGGCCTCCCGGTAAACCGCATTGCCCGCGGCCCCCGCCACCGACGTGAGTGCATCCACCAGCGGCACCCCGGCGGCAAAGGTGGTGGAGAGTGTGCGGGCGAACCGGGCGATAATGGCCTGGTAGAGAATGTTGCCCACCACCGGCACTTTCAGTATGTATTTATCAATGAACGCATCAAACTTCGTTGAGCGCCGTTTGGCTTCACGGAAGATCAGAAAAAAGGCGACCAGGCTGATTATCCAGATAAACCACCACTCCTGTGCCGTATTCGACAGGCCCAGTACGAACTGGGTAAATGCGGGCAGGTCGGCCCCGAAGTTACTGAAGGTTTCGGCAAATACCGGCACCACTTTGACCAGCAGTATCCCGGTCACAATCACCGCCACCAGTACAACGGCAATCGGGTAGGTAAGGGCTTTTTTGATTTTGGCTTTCAGGGATTCAGTTTTTTCCTTGTAGGTGGCAATCCGGTCCAGCATGGTTTCCAGCGCACCAGCCTGTTCACCGGCGCCAACCAGGCTGCAAAACAGATCATCAAAGTGTTTGGGGTGTTTGCGCAGGGCGCCCTCCAGGCTGATACCAGAGGAGACGTCATCGCGAATGGTATAAATGATCTCGCGCAGGGATTCTTTATCGGCACCTTCGCCGACCAGATCAAAGCTCTGTACCAGCGGTACACCGGCGCGCATCATGGTGGCCAGCTGACGGGTAAAAATCGCGATATCCTGGGGTTTGACGGGTTTCTGACCTGTGAACAGGGGCTTGGCCTTTTTCTTGACCCGGCTGGCGGCAATGCCCTGCTTGCGGAGCTGGGCCTTCACCATCACTGCGCTACTCGCCTTCAGTTCGCCCTGGATGGGCTTGCCTCTTTTATCCTTTCCCTTGTAGGTATAGACCTGTGCCGTTGTTGCCATGGATTAGTCCTTGGTTACCCGATTAGCCTCTTCCAGGCTGATTATACCTTCGCCCGCGCGACGAAGTGCCGACTGGCGCAAAGTTCTGAAGCCTTCTTCGATGGCCGCCTGTTCAATTTCAATCGAATTGCCACCTTCCATAATCAGCCGGGCTATTTTGGGGGTTACTTTCAACACCTCGTAAACCCCCACCCGTCCTTTGTAACCGTTGGTACATTTCGGGCAGCCGACCGGGTGAAACAGGGTCAGCTCCTCCAGGGGGCGGCCAATGGTCTCAAAACCCTCATCGATCAGGATGTTATGGGGTATATCGTCAGCGGGCTTTTTGCAATGCACGCAGAGTCGCCTGCCCAACCGCTGGGCAATAATCAGGTTCACCGAGGTGGCCACGTTAAATGCGGGTACGCCCATATTGAGCAGTCGGTTGAGAGTTTCCGGGGCACTGTTGGTGTGAAGGGTGGACAACACCAGGTGACCGGTCTGGGCTGCCTTGATGGCGATTTCGGCGGTATCCAGGTCGCGAATCTCACCCACCATGATCACATCCGGATCCTGTCGAAGGAAAGCCCGCAGCGCCTCCGGGAAAGTGAGTTTCACCTTGTAATTGATCTGTACCTGGTTGATGCCCGGCATGTTGATTTCCACCGGATCTTCGGCCGTGGAGATATTGCGTTCGGTGGTGTTGAGAATATTCAGGCCGGTATACAGCGAGACGGTTTTACCGCTACCGGTGGGACCGGTCACCAGAATCATGCCCTGGGGTTGGTTCAGCACATCCAGATACATCTGCTTCTGGTCTTCTTCATAGCCGAGGTTTTCAATACCCACCTGGGCGCTGGTGGGATCAAGAATCCGCAGTACGATTTTCTCGCCGAACTGGGTGGGCAGAGTGTTCACCCGAAAATCGATGGCCCGGTTCTTTGAAATCCACAGTTTAATCCGGCCATCCTGGGGTACGCGACGCTCGGAAATATCCATTTGTGACATCACCTTCAGGCGCGCCGCCAGCCGTGGGGCCAGATTGGCCGGGGGCTTGGTAACTTCGCGAAGAATACCATCGGTCCTGAACCGCACCCGGTAGGTTTTTTCATAGGGTTCAAAGTGAATATCCGAACATCCCTGTTTGATGGCGTCCAGCAGCAGTTTATTGATAAACCGCACAATCGGGGCATCGTCTACATCGCTGGCGTCAATGCCAGTGCCGCCGCCTTTGTTATCCTCGTCGACGGCCTCAATATCCAGGTCATCGAGGTGCACATCATCCATGGTGCCGAGCGCATCGCCCATTTCATGTTCATCCTGCTCATGCAGGTAGGCATCCAGCGCCCGCTCCAGTTTGTCGTGTTCCACCAGCACCAGCTCAACGGACAGGCCGGTCTGAAAGCGCACCTCGCTTACTGCCTGGTGGTTGGTGGGGTCGCTCACTGCCAAAAACAGGCGGTTGGCCCGCTTGAACAGGGGCAGAACCTGGTGCTTGCGAATCAGCTTTTTCTCAACAAGCTCCTTCGGGCTGGCCTCAATGTTGTGGGCCGAGAGGTCGTAGAGTGGTGTGCCAAATTCATTGGCCGCAACTGCGGCGATCAGGCTGGGGGCCAACAGGTTATTGTGAGTCAGGTAATGCACCAGGTTGGACTGGTCGCTTTCACATTCAGCCAGTGCCTGCACGGCAACGTTTTCTTCCAGCAACTGATCCGTTACCAGACGTTTGGCCAAGCCTTTCAATGTATCGGTTTGTTTCATAGGCGGACAGATACTCAACGGCGCAAATAAGTAGAAACAGCAGTAGAACCAGCCGTGATGTTAATACAAGGTGACGGCGGGAGCCATAGCTGGGCGCAGGGCATTAGTCTCATTGGTTACGGCGCAACGGATTAGTGGTGGGCTGCGCAACCGGGTTGGTGATTGATAGAGGCTGATTCACGCCCGGATTCACAATCTGGTTCGGGGTGCCGGTCCGGAAGATCGGCGCTGGTGGAGGATATTGTCACCGGCTGAATGCGGCATGACTGCCGGGTCTGGTTATAAACTGACAAAAATTGTCAGTCTGCGGTGAGCTCAAACCCTTGATGTCCGCAGACCCGTTCTTTGGCACGGTAAATGCTAGACATATACCCTGCAATAACGCCAAATGGCATATCGTTATTTCATGGGAGAAATACAATGAAGAAAGTACAACAGGGTTTTACCCTTATCGAACTGATGATCGTGGTCGCGATTATCGGTATTCTGGCCGCCGTGGCACTGCCCGCCTACCAGAGCTACGTGATCAAGGCCAAAATGTCCGAAGTGATCCTGGCCACCAGCCAGTGTCGCACCACGATATCTGAGGTCTACCAGACTGCCTCTGATTCAACTTCCATTCCCGGCAGTAATGGATGGGGTTGTGGTGAGGGCAGTGGTCCTGGCGGCAACGGTATTAGCCAATACGTGGCCAGCATTGCGACAAGTCCTGACGGGGTGATCACAGTCACAACCCAAGGCTTTAATGACTCCGATGTTGACGGCGGAACAATTACCTTGACACCCGAACTTGCCAATTCTGTTACAATGACATCGTCAAATGTGGGTAATCAGGTGTTCAGGTTCAAATGTGAACCTGGCACTCTCAATACCCAATACTTGCCCGGTTCCTGCAAGTAGGTTTACTGGAGTGCAGTGAATGGGGTGGTTGACCCGTTCCATTCGCCATTGCAACAAGCAAAACCCTGCCTGGTTCCAATCAGGCAGGGTTTTTTAATGAATGATGATTACCACCAACAGATGTAGATGATGATGACGGATACTCCCGAGACAGAGGCCATCCAGTCCACCAGCCTGGACCAGCAAGCACCTCCACCGCGCCGACCAATTACACTCTATGCCTGGTTGATTCTGGGCTTTCTGGTGGTGGTGTTGGTGGCCAACTTTTACCAGGTGCTGATTGTGGCGCCGGATCAGGTTGATATGAAGGCCTTTTACCATGCGTTGCTGGTCAGCCCCGGTTTCTGGTGGGACCTAGGCTACTTTGTGCTGGCCATGGTGGCCATTCATCTGGCCTGGCTGTTTTTACTGTGGTTGGCCTCCGCGGGCTGGCTGGGCCTGCCCGCGATCAGCCCGAAAAACCGCCAGTTGTTGCCGGTATTGCTGTTTCTGTTATCGGCGCTGCTGTTGCTGGTGTGGAGCAACCGGCGCTATCCGCAGATGCAGGGCAGCGGCTTTCTGAATCAAAGCCCCTGGTTAATGAGTGACGCGGTATTCGTCGGCCTGCTGGCGATCTTTGTCGTGGCGTTTGTTGTAAGCCTGGGCTTTCTGATCCGGCACAACGCCCGCGTCTGGGGCTCGGCCTGTGTGTTGGCTGTGGGCGCGTTTGGCACGATGTACGGGTTGAGCACCACAGCCGGCAATGCGCAATTTAATGGCGCTGTGATTAATAGTGCTGACGGGCCACCCAATATCTTTATTATCGGTATCGATTCCCTGCGTCCGGACCAGACCGGCTATTTTGGCAACACTACCGGTCTGACGCCCAATGTAGACAAATTTCTACAACAGAGCACCGTTTTTGAAAATGCTTACACGCCGTATGCCCGAACCTTTCCGGCGTGGATGAGCATTCTTACCGGTGCCGAGCCGGTCAGCCATAATGGCCGCTACAACCTGACTAACCATAAATATATGGACAAAAATCGCGCCCTGGGACGCTGGATGCAGGACAGTGGCTATCGCTCAATTTATGCGATGGACGAGAGGCGCTTCAATAACATTGATGAAACCTTCGGCTTCGATGAGGTAGTCGGCCCCGAGTACGGTGCACTCAACTTCATGTTGGGCGGTTTTGATCACCCGCTCGTCAATTTGCTCTGCAATACTGTGGCAGGTAAATGGTTGTTCCCGAATATGTATCTGAACCGGGGACGCGACATGAACTACGATCCCGAGCGGTACAGTCAGGCCATTCTGGATGCCGTGGTTCGTGAGCCGGATCAGCCGGTGTTTCTGGCCGCTCACTTTGTGTTGCCCCACTGGCCCTGGTTGTCACGGGAGTGGGAACCGCTGGAAGGTGAGCCCTACAGTGAAGACCCCGCTGAGCAGTCGTTTTACCGCTACCGCATGATGCTGAAACAGGTAGACCGGCAGTTCGGTCAGTTTATGGCGGATCTGAAGGCGACCGGTGCGCTGGATAATGCCTACGTGTTTTTTATGTCGGACCATGGTGACGGATTCGACCTGCCGGCCGATGAGTTAACAGCGGCGCGGGACGATGCCATATTTGAGGTATATAGCACCACCCGTGGCCACGCCACCAACCTGCTTAACTTGGGCCAGACCCGCGTGCTACTGGCGGCCAAAAGTTACGGCAACGACGATTTTGGCCCGGCGCTACGCGCCGGTAACGGCTCACTGATGGATATTGCTCCGACGATCTCAGAATTGCTGGACAACCGCTTTGCGGATAAATCGTTCGATGGCCTATCACTGCTTTCTACCACCGACAGGGAGTTATCAAACAGGCCTCTGTTTATGGAAACCGGGGTGATTGTCACCGAACTGACCAAGGACGAGATAGACAAAAAACGCCTACTGACCCAGACCGTGGGCATTTATGCCACCAATGCTGCCGGCAAGCTGGTTGTTCGAGATGACTTCCGGGACATGATTATCAGGAGCAAACACCGCGCCGTGGTGAAAGGCGACTGGCAGTTGACCCTGATCCCCAGCATGGGCGAGCACATGGTGCTGATTAACATCCCCGAAAAAAAATGGTGGTCGCTGGACCAGTATGAAGGTGATGTCGACACCGCCGGTATGCTTCGTGATCTATGCGAGCATTATAAGAACGACGTCGGGTTTGATACGGCGGGGGTGTGTGCGAAGGCAGGTCAATAAGCATGAGCAATGGTTATTTGGAAGCCCAAACTTTTTATGGATACCTAAATTTCTAGGGAAGTTATGGATATTTTAAGAGGCAATAAACGCTTTTATACGTTTCTTGTATTTTTGGGTTTTTTCATTCTTGCTTGTATTCTTAATTGGGATGCTCGTTACGAAAAGCCTGTGTGGGATACGGCAGCTGGCGTCTTTGCTCCTGCAATTTATCTCTATGAAACAGGATTTGATTTTTACAGTTTGCTGGAAGAGCCTGGATTTCGGCAAGCGGGTCCGAACGTGCACGTGTATACACCTATCACTATTATAACGGCGGCAGTGATGTGGTTGTTCAATGGAGATACTGAGTTTGTCTACCTATCGCTTCATATAATCCAGTTTCTTCTGACCGGGTTGGTGTTGGCTGTCGTGTTTACTCTGAGTCGGTCAATTTTTGGCATTTACACTTCGTTGTTTGTGACAGCTGCGGTCATGCTCTTTCCGCCTTTTCTGATTCAATCAAGATATATGTATATGGAGATCGGAGGAAGTCTATGTGTCATCCTCGCCTTCTCAAATTGGGTTAAGCAGAATCATTTTTGGGCAGCGATTGCTGCAATTGCAGCCTGTTTGGTCAAGTCATCAGGATTACCAATAATAATATGTCTTTCTTTATTATTTATGCTCGAAAAAGATGGGCGGACCAAGCGCGTGTTTTATGTGGCTATGATGGTGATATCGGGTGTTGGCATTGAGCTGTTGCGCTGGATGCAAAAGGCCAATACAGCGTCAGTCAACAATACAGATTATACAGGCTATTTAATTCATCAGTTTCATGGCCGGCTGTCGCAGACACCGGATTTCTATCTGATATTGCTCTTTCTTATTATTGGAGGATGGTGGTATTTACTAAAAAACAGAGATACTTTCAAAAGGAAATTTGTGCTTGGTGATCAGGAAGATGGGGATTTAGATTTCGAGAGAAGGGTTTTGCTCGGCGGCGTATTGATGATAAGTGCCTTCGTGGGTTTTATCGCGGTAGTCCCGTTGTCCGGTATGGAATTTTACCCGCTCACAAGGTACTACATCTGGATTTGGCCTGTAATGGTTATAACACTTGTTGCCCTGATACTAATATCTTTCAGAAGTGGTGAGTTGCAGCAAGAAAATAAAAACGGTGGCCTTGCTGTGAAAGTCTTCGTCAAGATTATTATCGTCGTGATGATAGGCTTTTTTTGGAGCAATAAATCAGGGGAATACTATCCGAATTATGGTAAAGATATTACGGCATTTTCTATTGCCGAAAGAAGTATGGAATATAAATCATTCAATGAAATGCAAAGCGCCCTGATTAAGTCAGCAGAAGGAATAAATGACCGGAATGTCTATCTGAATCTTTTCGATACCTTTTATACATCAAGTCCAATAATGGGGTACATCGACCACGAGAAAGAAAATTTTAAATACATTGTGACATACCATGATAACCCGGCTGACCTGCGTGAATATCCTGACAACTTTGCCTTGGTATTGAGCAATGTGTCTCATGGGGGGCAATATATGTCCGCTTTGATGCATCAAGCACTAAGGGCGCCTGATATGTATGAGGTGAAAATTCTGGATGACTATAATATCGACGGTTTTACGGGTTCGATTGTGGGCATCTCCAAGCTTCATGAGTAAATATCGCACAAGTTAGTCCGGACTGATTAAATCACTACCAGTATCTGTTGACCCGCATCCAGAAAAATCAAGATACTGCATCAGACAACACATTGATTATTTTTTCCTGTTGCGCCTCTGTTAAGCCAACCCACAGTGGTAAACGCACCAATCGCTCTGACTGCCGGTTAGTTACCTCCAGATCGCCCTGTGCACGGCCATATCGCTTTCCGGCCGGTGAGGAGTGCAATGGTACGTAATGGAAAACCGAGAAGACATCATTTCCCTTCAACTCATCAAGCACTTTTTGCCGATCGATCTCCGGTGCTAATAAAATGTAGTACATGTGGGCATTGTGTTGGCACGTATCCGGAATGATGGGACGGCGCAGTAACCCTTTGGCCTCAAGTGGCTCAATAAGCTCGTGATAGCGTTGCCAGATTGTCAGCCGGTCGCTGGTGATGCGTTCGGCTTCCTCAAGTTGCGCCCACAAAAAAGCGGCAGTTAACTCGCCTGGTAAAAATGAAGATCCGGCCTCCTGCCAGGTATATTTATCCACCTCGCCTCGAAAAAAGCGGCTACGGTCAGTGCCTTTCTCCCGGATGATTTCAGCACGCAAGGCCAAAGCCGGGTCGTTCACCAGCAAGGCACCACCTTCCCCCGAAATCACATTTTTGGTTTCATGAAAGCTGTAAGTCCCCAGATCGCCAATACTGCCCAAGGCTTGCCCTTTATAGTTTGCCATCACCCCTTGAGCTGCATCCTCCACAACTTTGAGGTCATGACGTCTTGCAATATCCATAATACTGTCCATCTCGCAAGCGACCCCGGCATAGTGCACTGCTACGATGGCGCGAGTACGTGGTGTGATTGCCGCCTCGATAAGGCTCTCATCCAGATTCAGAGTATCTTCGCGGATATCCACAAACACCGGTATGCCACCACGAAGAACGAAGGCATTTGCAGTCGATACAAAAGTGTATGAGGGCATGATGATCTCATTGCCGGGCTCAATATCCAGTAGCAGAGCCACCATTTCCAGTGCGGCGGTGCATGAGTGCGTCAGCAGAGCCTTGTTGCAGCCACTCTTGTTTTCCAGCCATCCATGGCAACGTTTGGTAAAAGGTCCGTCACCAGCCAGCATGTTGCCTATCTTGGCCTCGGTAATGTAGTGCAACTCTTTACCAGTCATATATGGCCGGTTGAATGGGATTTTCTGTGTCATTGCGTGCTCTCCTGCAGCCTGGGCCACTCATCCGGCGACATGAAGCAGATACTCACTGTTATACCCGGGTATTGGTATTTCTTTAAACAGGCTTCCAAAATGACCAATAGATAGAAACCCATAAACTGAGAGTGCCTGCAAAAGTCGGTGCTGCCATCATTAATAATTACTTTTCTGGAACCGCTTAATAGTACATGACGGTCAGCCCTAGTTTATGAAACCATTCATGGTTTCCTTGCTAGCAGTAATAAAGAGCCTCCGACCGGCAGTCTTATTCCAAGTTTAATCAAAAACAATTCCAGGCGCATAACTGCTTCCAGTCCACAATTAATCCATCCAGGTAACCTGAGCTCGGACATTGAGTCACAATTTTGGCTATTGGCTTTAGCACGGGATCGGGCTAACCACATCAGAGGAAGCAACAAACTAACGAACGAGGTGACGAAACTTACAGATAATCCCGCCTGACTAACTTTAAATATTAGCTCATTTCGGGTGTAGCGCCGGACATGGCAGGCCTGTTGATCTACCTCAGACCACAACCATCGGTGTTGGGGCACAGTGAGCAAAAGCGCTCCATTCGGTTTCATCGCACGTGCCAGGTTGGCCAAGACAAGTTGATCTGGTTCGATATGCTCAATCACATCAAAAGCGCCTATTACGTCATAGTGTTCCGATTCAGTCATGCGAGTCGCATCAATTTGCCTGAAAGTTGCGGTAGGAACACGTGCGCGTGCGAACACCAAACCCTCCTCGAAATACTCTGAACCAAAACACTCGGTTTCCGGAAAGGCTTTAGCGACATCCCTCAGTACAAATCCCGTCCCACAGCCAACCTCCAGAAAACTTCTGAAAGAACCTACTTTTTTGGCAAGTACCCAGAGTAACAACCGATTCCTGGATAGAAACCACCAATGCCCGGCCTCAGCTTCAGCCAGCAAGGGGAATGAGCGGCTCTGAAAAGGTTGACGCTCATTGGTCATGCAACCTCTCCTTAAAGACAAAAAAATTGAGTGCTACAAACAAAAAAATCGCCACTATCAAGATAGCACCCGCCTGTACCAACTGATGTGGATAGCCTAGCTCGCCGTATAGCAATTGAATAAGGCCTATATTGATTAAATAGCCTGCCGCATACGCCATTATATAGCGACCTAGGGTGATTTTATCGAGAGTTTGAACTTTTTGTTGAAAGGTATGGCGACGATGAGCAAGGTAGCCGGCCAAAACGCTAAGCGGATAAAAAATGCTTACAGTCGCGATTGGACTTAGCCCAAGGGACGTCACTGCCAAATAAACGAGATAGCCCAGCAGATTCAGCGTCAGTCCAACGACTGCATAACGAAACAGTTTTGCAAATGGTAAATGGTGCAAACTATTAATAAAGCGTCTGAACCAACCCGTTGGATTAGTCACTGTGTCAGAATCCGAGCCGACAGCAGTGTTTGCAGATTTGGTGCCTGTTCGCGCATGTGCTCTGCATCTCGGTGCTCAACAAATACAATACCGAATTTGTGAGTATCTGCGTTATGAACTATCTCACCCTCACGGCCCCAGATCATGTGGTCAATGATGTTCATTTCTACTTCAGGATCGAAGTTGAAGCCCGCAAAAATACCGGGAGTATGTGCCATGAGACAGTGGCGTGTGATACAACGGCGTTCAGCCATGTGATGAACATCTGGTATTCCCATGCCACTGGCGGCGCGTACGATCCATTCCGCGTAGGGTGCACCAGTAGTATGACGAACCAAATCGATATAAAGGTCACCTGGTGGCCGGCGGCAGATCTCAATAATGACTGGATCACCTACTTTTGGCTGAATAAACTGTATATGAAAAATCCCGTCGACCAGACGTAGATCGGAGGCAATCGCCTCGCTGTATTCGATCAGTCGGTTGATTGAAGCGAGGGGGCAGCTAGATGGTGTAGAGGCAGCAGATACAAGGTAGGGGGAAAGATGGTAATGCTCATCGTCGGCAAAGTAGAACACCACGCGTCTATCGCGAAGCATGGCAGTAAAGCCGTGTCGGCTACCAGTGATGAACTCCTCGACCACAATACGCCCTGCTTTGGAAATGGCAAATGCAGCTTCTGCGCAGGCAAGCGCATCCTTGGGCGCCTCTGCACGGGCTATACCCTTCCCACCAGTTAAATCCACCGGCTTGATGATCAAGGGAAAACGGAGTTCATTCGCAGCCCGCTCAACCTCTTTCATATCGCTGCAGCCATGCGCACGAGGACTCGGATAGTTATAGCGTGAGGCGTAACCCCGCCAAGCATCCTTGTGATGGATTATTGATGCTGTCTCGAAACTGTCATGGCCGGGTAAACCAAGCTTTTCTGCAGCATAAGCACAGGATAGGGCAGAGAAATCATTGCAACATGCGCATAGCGCGTCTATCTCTAAAGAACGAGCCAACTCCAGTACCTCCTGCGGATCAGAGAAGTCGCATGGAATATAGGCGTCCGATTCTGAGTGTCCTAGATCCTTGGAGCGATTACCGCTAGTGATCACACGATAACCGAGCCTCTTTGCTGAACGGATTAAGGGGATATCCGAGTGGCCTCCGCCGACAAGTAAAAGTTTCTTCATGGTCGTGGAATAAAGAACATCACTGTTTCGGTGACACCCTCAGTATAGTGATGCAGATAAAGGTTATAATCATCACGTATGTTGAAGATGGTTTTCGGTATGGGCCAAAGATCGTCCGACTCGCCATCCATTTTAGCTGTAATAGGAATCTCATTGGAGCGATAACGCATAACTAGCTTTCCAATCCAACTGAAACCCAGCGTTTTTCCCGTGCTGAAGTAGCCATGGCTTCCAATACTTCAAGTCCTTCGCGTGCATGATGAACAGAAAATACATCAGCATACTGTGTTGAAGTTTCGCCTCTGAGGCTTGCAGCGATATCTGCATAGATATTAGCAAAAGCTTCTGTGAATCCTGCCGGATGACCGGCTTTAAACCGGTTGTACCGTGGTAGCTGTGCCAGTTGGACGTCCATGCTGGCGCGATCAAGGTTTGTTGTGCGACCGCAGTTATCGTGAAGCAGTAAACGCTCTGGATCCATTTGGTACCACTCCGCTGCACCACTTTCTCCATAGACGCGCACTCGAAGACCATTCCGATGGCCTAGAGCTGCTTTACTAAACCACATGCTGCATTCGATATCGTTACTGTAATGAATCAGAGCAGTAATATTATCAATAACCTGACGATACTGGCCCAGGCTGGTTTGGCTTGCAACCAACTCTAACGGGTGAGCACCAGTTAGAAAATATATAATGTGATGTACGTGTACTCCCAGATCTAGGGAGATTGTGGGTATAACCCCGTCTTTTAACCTCCACTGTTGAGGAATAATCGGTAAGCCATTCCGGTCAAGCCGGGCAAACCCTTCTTGGGGCATTTCGATATGGATTTGCTCGATTCGCCCGATGAAACCTTTTTGGATTTTCTCACGCAGCTCTCGTAGCATCGGGTAGCCAGAATAGTTGTAAGTGACAAACAAGGAGCCAGCATTTGCAGAGATACTCTGCTCGATACGCTGGACTTCCTCGCTGCTAGCCGCTAGGGCTTTCTCACAGATTACAGGTAGTCCAATCTCAAGTGCTGCAAGAACAACTGGGGTATGGTCGGGCGTTGGAGTCAGAACTACCACTGCGTCGAGGCTATCAGTCTCTTTGTTAAGAAGTTCTTGCCATGAGGAATAGAGGCGATTGCTATCAATATGGCGGCGAAAAGAAGTCTGCCGATTGATTTCCGCATCTTGACTGAAACAACCTGTCTCAACTTTGAATAGGCCATCCATTTGCGCGGCTATGAAGTGTGTATCACCCACAGCCGAGTTGATGCCACCACCAATAAACCCAAGTCGTAAGGGTTTAGTATTCATCGTCTTGAAGCTCAAAGGTTGTATCGCTAATAAGGTAAAGTGGACGACGCTTTACTTCGTCGAAAATCTTGCCAACATAAAGACCAACAACACCAACCGCACCGATAATTACCCCAGTAGAAAAATAAATGGAAACAATGAGACTTGTCCAGCCAGATATTGGTGTCGACCGTAAAAAATACTGGATGATAATCCAAAGCGCATAACTAAAGGAAAGCATCGAGAGCGTAAATCCTAGCATCACCGTTAAACGGAGCAATCTATCGGAGTGAGCGACAATGCTATCAAAGGCAAGGCGCAACATTTTTCTCAGTGTATAACTGGAACGACCATGAACGCGTGTAGCATGGTTGACATTAATTTCCGCTCGATGGAACCCCACCCATAGAGCAAAAAGCCCAAAAGATCGGTTTTGTTCTCTTAATTGCCTGATGCTCAGAATGGCTTTCTTTGAGTAAATGCCGAAACTTGCAATACGATGATCAACTTTGGATCCTGTAAAGTAGCTGAATAACCGGTAAAAGTTTTTTGAAAACCATTTTCTGATCAAGCTATCTTTCCGTTCCGCCCGCTTCCCAACTACGATATCAAAGCCGGTCTGGGCGACTTCATGTAGCTTGGGGATCTCTTCTGGAATATCCTGCAGGTCACAATCCATTACGACAACCCAATCGCTACGCGCAAAGTCGAGCCCAGCTGTGATGGCGTAATGCTGGCCGAAATTACGTGAGAAGTTAATACCCTTAACCCGGGAATCTTCTGTAGCAAGGGATTGGATTATTGCCCATGAGCCATCCGGGCATGCATCATTGACCATGATAATCTCATAGTCTGGCGTAATGCTACCCAAGACGATATGAAGACGTTGGCAAAGTTCAGGCAGTGCTTCAGCACATCCATAAACAGGCGTCACCACAGATATGTATGGGCTTGGTTTGCTAGTCAAGTTCGTAATCTCGAATATTTAGGTATGGTTTATCCATAAAAACTCCCAGCTGAAAACAGTCGGAGTAATAGTTATTTAAATAGTGTTTCACAGCCTTCAGAGGGATGTGATTGGGCCGAAGAATAGTGACTTTTTTCATCTTGTTCACTTACGAGAAAAAGTTGGGGGATTACCCAGATTCATTCGTGGACACCGGTATGTATCGCCTTAGCGTACAATTTGTTACCACTAAGGTAAACAAATCATCAGCACAACTCTCTTATTCAAGAGAGTTGTCACACTGTCCAGTGTGTGCTGTTTCCTTCCTCCCGAAATATTTAGAAAAACTTTATCCTTTATCAAAGCTGAATACTCGTGAGTAAACTATAAGTAATTGTGCGTTTGTACCAAACTGAATGGGACCGATTGATCCAAAAAACTTGTTATGACCACTGGTTTTCGATTGAACATTATCAGCCGTAAATTTCATTTACCCCAACGAATGAATGACGTAGTTCATATAACGCTTGACCTGTATACCGATGCCCGGTTTTTTTGCAGGCGGTAACGACGGCTGTCGGTTTACCGGGTGAGTTTTTCTCGCCAGCCGCTGAGGTGCGCGGTGGTAGTGTTCGGTCAGCAGGCTGGTAAGCACGGTGTATCTTTCATCGGCTGTAAAGATCAGGCTCATCGGTGCGTTGTGGTGATACTGCTCCGAGTAGGTTTCGCCGGTGTGGCTGTTGAAGGTCAGGGCGGGGTGGAAGTGCCACAGTCCGACGGGGATGTCGTCCCAGCGGTCGTCCCAGGCCCAGGGCGGTTTTGGGCGGGACCAGGCGCGTTTTTCGAAGTCGTTGGCGGCAAAGAATTTGCCGATCTGAATCTCCCTGCCGGTGGGATCTGTGCCCAGCAGAATGGTGTCTTCGAACAGGGTGGTGGCGTTGTTGCCTGAATCTGCATGGGTTTTAGCCAAGCGGTACCAGGGTTTCAGGCTGGCGAGTTGGTAGCCGATATTGTATTCGGTGTGGTCGTCGATGCCGGGGGCAATCAGCTCGTCCGGGTCGCTGGCCAGTCGCAGGATTTTGCTGTTGCTGGCCAGTTCGTCAAAATCTGCCGGGTTGGCGCAGCGCACGCCGTGCCCCATGCTCTGGACGAACAGGACGATGTGGGTGCCGCCCTCGAACAGGCTGCGGGTCTGGATGGGTTCGGTGCCTTGGGATTCGCCGGTGCGGTTGCACAGGAAGAAACGGTTGTGGAACCAGGTTTCCACCAGGGTAACCTGCATGCTGGCCTTGTCGATGCGCAATTGGATGCCTTCGTTGTCGCCGTCGTGAAAAGTGGCATCGGAGAGGGCTTCCCGCACGGGCAAATCATAATCCTTGACGTGATAGAGCATGTAAGTGAGGTAGTAGGCGTCATGGGTTTCGGCGATGACTTCACCGTGGACCACAGCGGGCACTGTGCCAAGGCTGAGGGCATTGCTCACGTTGTTGCGCGGGTCGGTGTCGCCGTCGAAAAAGATGTCGGTGGGAATATCCCACAGTGGTTCGTGACCCATTTTGTGAAGGATGGTTGGGCTGTAGCTTGCCAGTAGCTGGTCATAAAACTGGTCGCGTGGCAGTGTCGGGTCCGGCGGTTGGGATGCCTTATCCACATACCCGGGCAGTGTGACCTGTAGGTCTGAGGGCCATTCCTCCAGTGTCCTGCCGGGCCAGTGGTGAGTGGGGTTGTAGCTGGTCGATGAGAGTGGTTGCTGTGGGACTTCGTCGTCATCCATCGGTTGTGCCATCAGCTGGGTATTGATGACGATCAGCATTTCAAGCAACAGCAGGATGGACAGCGGCAGACCGATCAGGCCGTAAAGCAGCAGGCCGAGAGCCGTGTTGACGCGTGAGTGCCCCCGGTTGCCACGCAGCCGTATGGGGAGCCACAGGCAGGCCCGATAAATGGTGATGGGGAACAGCACCACATCCTTGCAGGTTTTTCTTAGCATCAATGATTATTAAAAATAGTTATTATTTTTAGGGGTTGGTCGAGTCGGCGCCTGGGCGGGTTGTCTGTGCGAAGTGTAATCCGGCAAAAGCCGTCTGGATAGATAGCAGAGCGGAGTTTTGTGGTTTTTTCAACGGCGCTCGCTATAGGTGACCGGGTATTAGGTTGCCGGGGATGTGTGTCGCCTGAAAACCGGCAGGTGGTCTGCCTCCAGACGGATGCCGAGCATTTCACCAATTTCGTGTTGGTGATGGCTCTGCACCAGACAGAGCACTTTCTGACCGCTCTCGAGGCGCAGGGTGTAAAGGTATACAGCGCCGCGAAACGCCCTGGCGACGATTTCAGCTTGCAGGTGGCTGTCTTCAACGTGAATGACGTCGTCGGGACGCAGCAACAGGTCGACTATTTTGGCAGGTGAGGTGGCTTCGCCGGGTTCCAGATCACCGGTGACTATCCCCAGTTCGGTGCGCACCTGCTTATCGTTGATGATCATGCCCGGCAGCAGCACACCCTGGCCGATAAAGTCGGCAACAAAGCGGTCGGCGGGCCGGTGGTAAAGGTCAAATCCCGTGCCCCACTGGTGCAGTGCGCCTTCTCCCAGTACGCCGATATGGTCTGCCATGGCAAAGGCTTCGTTCTGGTCGTGGGTCACCAGAATGGCGGTGATGCCATCTTTGCGCAGCAGTTGGCGTACGTCGCGGGCCAGTTGTTCGCGCAGTTCCGAATCCATACTGGAGAAGGGTTCGTCGAGCATCAGGATATCCGGGCGCGGCGCCATGGCGCGCGCCAGTGCGATGCGCTGTTGCTGGCCGCCGGAAAGCTGGTGGGGGTAGTGGTTGCGAGTGTCCTGCATCTCAACCAGCTTGAGCAGTTCATCGACCCGTTGCCGGCGCTGTCCGCGTGGCATTTTGCGCAGGCCGAAGGCGATGTTCTGGGCCACGGTGAGGTGGGGGAACAGGGCAAAGTCCTGAAACACCATGCCGATGTGGCGCTGTTCCGGCGGCAGTGTCTTGTCGGGGCCGGAGACGATCCGACCGCGCAGTTCGATCTGTCCGGCGGAAATCGGTTCGAAGCCTGCAATGGCTCTCAACAGGGAGGTTTTACCGCAGCCTGACGGCCCGACAAGGCAGGCAATTTCACCTGCTTCCAGGGAGAAGGAGATATGTTGCAGGATACTTGTTCCGGCGTAGTTGATTTGCAGGTCCGTGACGGTGAGTTGCGATGTCATGTCATGGGGTATCCCTGGTGACGGCCACCCGGCGGGTCCGGGTAATGGTCCAACTGATCAAGATGACCGGCAGTATACCAGCAGCGACGATGGCCAGGGCAGCGGGCGCAGCCTCGGCGAGACGTTCATCCGATGCCAGTTCGTAGGCGCGCACGGCGAGGGTATTGAAGTTGAAGGGCCTCAAAATCAGGGTGGCCGGGAGCTCTTTAAGGACGTCGACAAAGACCAGCAGCAGGGCGGTGAGCAGGGAGCCCTTCAGCATCGGCACATGCACCTGTCTGAGTATTTGCAGGGGGCCATAACCGAAGGAGCGACCGGCTTCGTCCATGGATGGGGTGATTTTGCTCAGGCCGCTGTCCACCGTTTGCAGCGATACGCCAAGAAACCGGGTCAGGTAGGCAAAAATCACGGCCACCACGGTGCCGCTGAGCATGAGCCCGGTGGAGATATCGAAATTGCTGCGCGCCCAGCCATCGATGCTGTTGTCGATGAAGGAAAACGGAATCATCACGCCTACCGCGATCACCGGACCGGGCACCGCGTAGCCCATGCCCGCCAGCCGGACGGCACCCTGTAAAACCTTGCCGGGAAACAGTCGCTGGCTGTAGGCCAGCAGTAAAGCCAGTAACAGAGCCAGCACGGCGGCGTAGCTGGCCAGCTCGAGACTGTTTGTCACCAGCCCCATGAACCGTGCATCGAGCACTTGGTCGGCAACACTGACCGTCCAGCTCAGCAATTGAGTGGCGGGCAGCAGAAATCCCAGCGCGACGATACCGAAGCAGAAACCGCTTGCCGCAACGGCCCGCATGCCCCGCAGTGAATAGCGGTGGATATCCTGGTGGCGGCGGCTGGTGTGGTGGTAACGGGCGCGGCGTCGGGAGTAGCGCTCAACCAGAATCAGAATCATCACGAAACACATCAGCCCTGCAGCCAGTTGGGCCGCGGCGGCGGCACTGCCCATGCCGAACCAGGTGCGGAAAATGCCGGTGGTAAAGGTGGAGACGCCGAAATATTGCACGGTGCCAAAATCCGCGAGGGTTTCCATCAATGCCAGCGACAACCCGGCGATTATCGCCGGTCGCGCCAATGGCAGGGCGACAAACAGGAAGGTGCGCCAGGGGCCGTTGCCCAGAGTGCGGCTGGCATCCAGTACGCAGATGGACTGATTGAGAAAGGCGGCGCGGCTGAGCAGGTAAACGTAGGGGTAGAGCACCAGTGTGAGCATGATGGCGGCCCCTTCGATTGAGCGAAGATCGGGGAAATAATAATCCCCGTAGCCCCAGCCGGTGAGTTCCCGCAGGGTAGTTTGTACGGGTCCCGAGAAGTCCAGCATGCCGGTGTAGGTGTAGGCGATGATGTAGGCGGGCATGGCCATGGGCAGCAGCAGGGCCCATTCGAAAATGCCCCTGCCGGGAAACTGGCACATGCTGGTAAGCCAGCCGGTGCTCACTCCGATCAGCAGGGTGCCGATGGCGACGCCAAGCATTAGCAGCAGCGAGTTGATAATGTAGTCCGGCAGCACCGTGGTGGCCAGATGGCTCCAGATTTCGCCAGTGGGTACAAACACGTAGCTCACCACGACAATCACCGGCAGCGCCAGCAACAGTGCCAGAAGCACTGCGCCGGTACTGATCAGTGTCTGTTGTTGTCGTGGAGAGTCTGGCATGGAGGGGGCTTGGCAGGCTGCTAGCGCCAACCAGCCCGATCCATCAGGCGCAGGGCTTCGCCATTGCCGGCTCCCAGCTTATACAGTTCCACCGGGTCCGCCTTGAAGGTGCCCCAGCTGCTCAGTACCGGACCGATCTCGATATCATTGCGGATGGGGTATTCGCCATTTTCACGTGCATACCAGGATTGTGCTGCATCGGTGCTTAAAAATTCCAGCAGGGCAATGGCGTTGTCGCGGTTGGGTGCCGAGGCGGTGACGGCAGCACCGGAGATATTGACGTGAGCGCCACGACCATCCTGGTTGGGCCAGAACACGGCCATTTTCTCGGCGGCAGCCCGCTGTTCTTCGTCATCGCTGGTGAGCATGCCCGCCAGGTAATAGGTGTTGGCGATGGCCAGGTCGCACTGGCCGGCCGCCGCCGCCTTGATCTGGTCGCGATCGCCCCCTCTGGGTGGCATAGCGAAATTGGCCACCAGCCCCTTGGCCCACTCCTCGGTGGCCTCCAGACCATTGGCGGCGATCAGTGATGCCACCATGGACTGGTTGTAAACATTGTTGGAAGAGCGAATACAGATTTTGCCTTTCCATTTAGGGTCGCTGAGGTCTTCGTAGCTGCTCAGTTCGGCCGGGTCCACTTTGTCCTTGACGTAAAGGATGGGCCGCGCACGGAGGGACAGACCAAACCAGTGATTGCTGTCATCGCGATACATTACGGGAATATTCTGCTCCAGTGTGGTCGATTCCACCGATTGGGTCAGGTTGGCCTCTTTGGCCCGGTACAGGCGGCCCACATCGGTGGTGAGCAGAATGTCTGCGGGGGAGTTGCGGCCTTCACTCTTCAGGCGCTGAATCAGACCGTCGGCGTCGCCGGTGACCAGATTGACCTCGATACCGGTCTGTTCGGTAAAGGTGTCCAGCAACGGTTTGATCAGTGCTTCGATCCGTGCGGAATACAAGTTGACCTCAGCGGCTGAGCTAACCGCCGTGGAGCAGGCCAGAAGCAGGCCCAGAATACAGTGTGAAAAACGCCTACTGATTTGCATAACACCCTCTCCGGTAGAAATAACCCTTAATGGTAATGAGATTTATTATTAAATGAAACAGTCGCTTTGAGAAATATGTGGCGGATCGTTGCGCTGGATCAAATTATCACCTCTCATTGCAACGGGTGTCATCGGTTTGAAATAAACGGTGGGAAGCGGCTCTTGACCTTCCTATAATGGCCGGTGTCGAGGGAGCAGAGCAGCACAGGTTTCCCCCGGTCGTAGATGCTGGCTGAAGGTGAAATAAAAATAACCATGTTGATTGGCATGTTATTCGGGCGGAGTCGCCGTCATTGGTTGCCGACTGGAGCCGGTCCGGTCCCTGGGTGTTCGCGGTGATAAAGAGCGAGGCATGGATTGTGCTGGCGGTATTTGTGTTGATGCTGTCGCTCGGCCTGATTTATTTTCTGCGGGGGTTGGCCGGCGGAGGTTTCAAACGCTATGAGCGGGTGGACCGCCAGGGTGGCAGTGCGTTGCTCGGCAAGGGGGTGATGAATTTTGCCGTTTGGTCTGTCGAGCCGCTGGTGAGATTGCTGCAACGCTGTTCGGTAACACCCAATCAGGTCACGTTCGTGTCTTTGCTGTTCGGCCTGCTTGCCGCTGCGTCGATTGCCCTCGGCCATTTTGGCTACGGGTTTTTCCTGGCTCTATTGTCCGGTATCAGCGATGTACTGGACGGTATGCTGGCGCGGTTGCAGGCGACAGCGGATCGCGGTGGTGTGGTGCTCGATTCGACTATTGATCGCTATGTGGATTTTATGTTGCTGGCCGGGTGTGCCCTGTTTTTCCGCCATCAGTTCTGGGCCCTGTTGGCCTGTCTGCTGGCGATTCACGGGTCGTTTATGATCAGTTACACCACGGCCAAGGCGGAGGCCATGACATTGGCTGTTCCCCGGGGTGCCATGAAGCGCACGGAGCGCTACGTGTATCTGTTGTTGGGGTTGGCGGCCTCGGCATTCTGGCCGCAGGGCCTGCCGTTATTGCTGGTGATCTGGGTTCTGGCCGTGTTGGGTAATGTCTCTGCAGCGCTGCGGTTCAAGGCGCTGTACCTGTCGGCACGGGCGGGCTGACGGGATGTTTTTTCGGGCGCAGACATCGGCTGTGGTGGCCACGGCGATCGATTTTCTGGTGATGATGCTGTGTTTTCAGGTGTTGGGTTTGCCGCTGGCGTTTGCTGTGGTGGCTGGGCCGATCAGTGGCGGGCTGGTAAACTTTTTTCTCAACCGTCGCTGGAGTTTCAATGCCCACCGGGAGGGTATTGGCTGGCAGATATACAGCTACATGCTGGTTTGTCTGATAGCCGCCGCAACCAATGTGGTTGGGGTGTTGGCGCTGGTGGCCTATTTTGCGCTGGATTATTTGTTGGCGAGGATATTGGTGGCGATGGTAGTGGCATTGGCTATTAATTATCCCTTGCACCGGCGGGTGGTATTTGTAACCTCTGGCAGGTTTGTCAGCGACGATTAGTGTTTGCTGTTTTTATGTTTAAGGAGCAGAAGTGGAAAGAAAGAAAATAAGAATAGCTGTGGTAGGTGTGGGCAACTGTGCCAGCTCGCTGATTCAGGGGATTTACCACTACCGTTTGCGCGGGGTGCAGGATTCAATCGGTTTGCTGAATTACGAACTGGGCGGTTACCGGCCGGAAGACATTGAGGTAGTGGCGGCTTTTGATATCGATAAGCGAAAAGTGGGCCGGGATGTCAACGAGGCGATTTTTTCACTGCCCAACTGCACCACGGTGTTTTGTCCGGATGTGCCGCCCTGCGGTGTAACGGTTTCGATGGGCAATGTGCTGGATGGCTATTCCGAGCACATGGCCGGTTACGGCGATGACCGTACTTTCTTGCCCGGGGCCGAGTCCCAGCCGAGCCTGGCCGATGTGGTGGCGCAACTAAAAAGCGCAGCTGTGGATGTGGTGATGAATTACCTGCCGGTGGGCTCCCAGAAGGCCACGGAATTTTACGCGGAGTGTGCCCTGGAGGCCGGTTGTGCCTTTGTTAACAATATCCCGGTATTCATTGCCAGCAATCCCGATTGGGCCGCCCGCTTCAAGGCAAAGCACTTGCCGATTATTGGCGATGATATCAAGGCCCAGTTGGGGGCGACGATTCTCCACCGCACGCTGGGTAACCTGTTCAAAAACCGTGGTGTGAAACTGGAGCGGACCTACCAGCTGAATACCGGTGGCAACACGGATTTTCTGAATATGCTGAACCGGGACCGTCTGGCCTCCAAGAAAGAGTCCAAGACTGAAGCGGTGCAGAGCGCCATTCCCCAGCGGCTGGCCGATGAGAATATTCACGTGGGACCGAGTGATTATGTGCCCTGGCAGAATGACAACAAGGTCTGCTTTATCCGTATGGAGGGCAAATTGTTTGGTGATGTGCCGATGAACATTGAGCTGCGGCTGTCGGTGGAGGATTCGCCAAATTCTGCCGGAGTCGCCATCGATACCCTTCGCTGTGCGAAGCTGGCGCTGGAGCGCGGCATCAGTGGGGCTGTGGACATTCCCTCGGCTTTCTTCTGCAAGCATCCGCCGCGCCAGATTCCGGACGATGAGTCCTATGCTGCTCTGATGGCGGAGTGGGTCTAGCCAGGCAGATTTTTCAACTGTATCCGCATCGACAGGTCAATGGCCCGGCAGTGCTTCGTCAGGCTGCCGGATGACAGGTAATCGATCCCCTCAATAGCTTTCGCAACGAGGTTGTCCACTTCCAGGTTGCCGGACACTTCCAGTCTGGCGCCCCCACGGTTTATGGCGATGGCTTCGCGGATCTGTTTTTCATCGAAATTGTCCAGCATGATAATGTCGGCTCCGGCCTGCAGTGCCTGCTGAAACTCCTCCAGACTTTCTACTTCCACCTCGACGGGTTTGTCGGGGGCGATTTCCCGTGCCCTGGTAACTGCGGCGGCGATACCGCCACAGGCGGCGATGTGATTTTCCTTGATCAGAAAGGCGTCGTATAGCCCGATGCGGTGATTGTGGCAGCCGCCTACGGTCACCGCATATTTTTGTGCCAGACGCAGGCCGGGTATGGTTTTTCGGGTATCGAGAATCTGGATGGTCGTCCCTTTTACCAGTGCCGCAAATTGCCGTGAAATGGTGGCTGTGCCGGAGAGGGTCTGCAGAAAGTTAAGTGCCGTGCGCTCACCGGTCAGCAGACTGCGGGCCGACCCTGAGAGGGTCAGGAGAATATCCCCCGGTTTCACCTCGTCGCCGTCGCGAACCTGCCATTCAATCCTGACGGTGGGGTCCAGCTGGGCGAACACTTCATCCACCCAGGCTGTTCCGCATACCACCGCCTGTTCGCGGGTAATGACGCTGGCTTCGGCACTATTTTCTTCTGGAATCAGGAGGGCGGTAATATCCCCTTCGCCGATGTCTTCTGCGAGGGCTTGCTTGACGGTGGCGGAGATATGGCTTTCAGGCAAATTGTTTGACATAGGGTATCCAGCTGCGATCCGGGCATATTACAGCAGTCATTTATGGGGGAACAGACTCGGGCTGAATAAGTTGCGGCAGTTATTGGTGGCGACAAGTGTGACCTGTTTCTCGATTTTGGACAAAGTGAGGATCGTCTGGCCCGTTTTGGGAACTGGTTGGCGTTTCACCTATCCCTGGTGCTGAGCAGGGAACCTATAATCCGAGTCAATATTTCACCATTTCGTCTAATACGATTTATCTCCGAGCAGGCCACACAATGATGAACGAACGTTTGAAATTAGTTGAGGCTGAAAAAATGAAGGGCCGAGGCTTTGAAATGCCTGAGTCGCTTCGACAGTTGAGAGATCACGCAAAAGTCGTTTTGGATCAGCGCTTGGCTGAGGTTTTTGACCATGTGGATGATACGTTTTTCGATCTTGCCGATCGGGCGGCAAGTAACGGTGAACAGGCAACGTATTTTGATGCCATGCGGTTGATTCGTCTGCAGCGAAAATCCATTGAGCATAAATTTTCACAGGCCATCGACAATTCGTTTCAACGACTTGGCAACCGGGGGTATCGGGGGGCCAGCCAGCGGGCAGTCGCAACGGAGAGCCCGGCGGGCCTCACACTGGTAGAAAACGAAGATCTCGAAGAAATGATAGCCATGGATAGCATGGTTTCCAAAGTTGCAAAGCGCCATAAATACGATCTCAGGCTGCTGGTGATGCGTATCAATTCCATAGTGCCGAGTGACGTTACCGCCATTAATAACCCTCTTGGGCCGGAAATTATCTGTGAATCACTGCGGCAGACGTTGTTGGAGCTGGAAATAGACATTCGCTCAAAACTGGTGCTGCTTAAACTGATTGACCGGCATGTCATGGATGCTGTTGGGCCTCTATTGATTGAAGGTAACCGGTTGCTCCGTAAGTTCGGTGTGTTGCCTGAGCTGGAAAAGCAGCAGGCAAAAAAAGCGATCAATTCCAGTCAATCTGCTCAGGCTGGTGGTACGGCAAAAAAACCGGATTATCATGAAGGGAATCCCGCCTTTGCAAAACAGGGTGCTGAGAGGGCCGGCGGACACAGCCAGCTTATTTCTCAATTACAGGAGTTTTTGGGGCAGCCGGATTATGGCTACAGTTCGGCGTCTGGCGCATCAATCAGCCAGGATCAGCTGGTCTCTCTGGTTTCCGGTCTGCAGCGTGAGTGGGGCGAGAACAGCCATAGCGAAGAAGGGCTGCTTGGCCTGATTGAGGAGCGACTCCAGCAGCAGGGTGGCCCGGGTCTGGGGCGTCAGGACTACAGCGTGGTCAGCCTGTTGGATCAGCTGTTCTCGAGAATGCGCAGTGAAAACCATATTTCGGGCGGGTTTTCCCGTGAGTTGCGGAAGCTCGAATTACCCCTTTTGCGAATTGTACTTCAGGACCCCAGTTTCTTTGATAAGGAGAAACACCCTGCAAGAAGATTGATCAATGAGATAACACAGGTTGCCATAGGGTTCCCCGAGGATGTGGATATCAACAGCGATCCTGTGGGTAGAGCCATCTCCGAAATCGCCCAAAAGCTTTCGGCAGAAGAAACCATGGGTACGGAGGACCTTAAACAGTTGCTGCTCGACTTTATTCAGCTGACAGAAAAGGAGCGTCGCAAGGCCCTCATGATGGAGCAGCGGGTTATAGAGAAAGCTGCAGCCTCCGAAAAGGTCAACCAGGCACACCAGTTGGTCGACAAGACCCTGAATGAGCGCATGCAGGACAAGTCTTTCCCTCGACTGTTGGTACATTTTGCCGAGAAAGCCTGGTGTCGGGTCATGTTCATGGCCTGTCTGCGGACTGAATCGTCGCCCGAGCAGTGGGAAACTGCAGTTGAAATACTGGACCGGGTACTGGCGCATGCAGATGACGGCGAGGTGAGTGATGACGACGTCAAGTCGTTATTGGCCACCATTCAGGAGCACCTCGAAGATATCGCTTATGAATCCTACGATCTTGGACGGCTGATAATCAGGCTCGAGGAATACTTTTATCGCAATAAAGCTGAAAACGAGAAACCCGAGGAGCGTGTTGGCCAAGCAGAACCGACCGCTCAGGACTCGCCCGGCCAAACGGAAGATCTCGCAGAGCCGAAAGTTCAGACAGTCGTTGTTTCCAATAAACCACATGAAACAGTGGTTATCAGGAAAATTAAAACGGAGATGCCCGGGCATCGCAAACTGGAGGAGGACGCTGTCACCGAGGGTGATGAGGTGGCAAACCCTGATGAAGAGTCTCTGAAGGCGCTCAATTCTCTCTGCCGCGGCGCCTGGGTTGATTTTCTGGATCAAACTTCTTCGAACAAGCGCTGCAAGGTGGCTGGGGTTATATCCCCCCCCGGTATCTATATTTTTGTGAACCGCCAGGGCACCAAGGTTGCTGAGATGAACCGCAACCGGACTGCCATCAGCATACAAAACAAAAATCTGGTTGTGTTGGATAACTCACACTTGTTTGACAATACCCTGGAGCGTGTCATAAAAGATATTCGAACCAGCCGTCAGGCCCACTAGGACCAGCACCTACTTTTCTAATGCCCTCTTCTGCGGCAAATGAACAGTTGGTGGCATAGCCAGCCTCTCTTGCGGCTTGACACCGTTGCTGTTCCCTGTTGTTAAGCTATTCTTCCAGGACAACCTGGGACTCAAGTGTGCAGGTAAGTTATGATCAGTAACTGGTTATTCTGGAATAGAGGGCGGAAGTGACAGATGTAGATAAGCTATCAGTAGCTTTGTTTCGGTTGCCTCGGCCACTGTTGGCACTGAAGGGGCGTATCCATACGTTCCTTTCCTCCCGTCTGAACAATATGTTTGATCAGGTGGATGACACTTTTTTCGATCTGGCCGATCGTGCAGACAATAACCGCCAGCAAACCATGTATTTTGACGCGATGCGTCTGATCCGGATGGAACGAAAAAATATTGAGCACAACTTTTTTGGCGTGCTCACCCAGAGCTTTCAGCAGCTGGGCCAGTACCATGATCCGGAATTACCCAGTCAGGAGCCCGAAGGGCTGGAAGTGGTCGAGAACGAACAGCTCGAAGAAATTATCGCACTGGATACCATGGTGTTTCGGGTATCAGAGCTCTGTAAGCCTGAACTCGAAGCCCTCAATACTCGTCTTAGCTCAATGGTCCCGGCTTCGGTAACCCTGAAAAATAATCCGGTCGGGCCCGAAGTCATCTGTGAATCCTTTAATGAGGCTGTGGCCCACCTCGAGCTCAAGCTGCCGGTTAAACTGGTGCTGTTTAAGTTGTTTGATCGCCAGGTAATGGTGTCGTTGAAGGACTTCCTGGTGGAGGGTAACAAGCGCCTCAGCGATATGGGGGTGTTGCCCGATCTGGAGCAGTTGCGCAAGGCCCGGGCTGAGCCGCGTCAGCAGGAAAAACCCCCGGCGCCGCCGTCGGAGCTGACATCCGCGGCTGGCGCTACACATTCTTCCTCTCCCCCTGCCTCTGGAGAGGCCGCTGGTCGGCCCGACCCGGATAGTCGCGCTACCGATAGTCGCCGTCAGGCTGGTGCCGGTCAGGCGAAGAAGCGCAGACAGGATGATGGTCAGCGCTATGGTCAGTTGCTTTCCCAATTGAAAAATCTGTTGCACTGGGGGCCGTCGGGAGCTTCGGGTTCTGATGCCGGCATGCACCAGCGAATTGAGGGAGATGAGCTTGTTTCCATGGTGGGCAACTTACAACAGGACTGGTCCAATGCAGTCAGTACGGAAGCTGATGATAGCGAGGGGCTTTTGCAGCTCATTGATGACCATCTCGAGCAGCAGGGAGAGGCTCGCCTCGATGGGACTGAACGAGGGCTCGTCGATTTGCTCGACAGGTTGTTTGTCAGGGTCAATCACCAGACGATTGCCTGTGCCCAACTGGCGACGGAATTGCGCAAGCTGGAGTTGCCTATTCTGCAGTTGGCTCTCAAGGACAGCACATTTTTTGATCGGGAAAAGCATCCAGCCAGACGGCTGTTAAACGAAATTGCCGAAGCGTCCATCGGTTACACGGAAAAGGTCGATGTTGACGAAGACCCCGTTGCGCGAGCGATTTCCGGTGTGGCCGATGAGCTGGCTGGACAGCCCCCCGGCGATCATACGGCGCTGACGCAGTTGTTGCTGAATTTCATTGATCTGGTAGACAAGGAGCGACGCCGTGTTGCCGTGCTTGAGCAGCGGCTGATGGAGGAGGCGACTGCCACGGAAAAGGTCAATCATGCCCATCAGGCCGTGGTGAGAGTGCTGATGGAACGCGTAAAGGGCAAAACTCTGCCGCGTTTTGTCGTCAGTTTTGCCGAGGACGCCTGGTGCAAGGTGCTGTTTCTGAATCACTTGCGGTCTGGTGAGGATTCTGAAGAATGGCATGGCAGCATCCGAGTGTTGGACCGTTTGCTTGAACTGGTCGCGCAGGGGCAGGCGGATGCCGGGGTTGTCGCACCAGTACTGACAACCATCAAGGAAAGCCTGGAAAATGTTTCTTACGACGCCTATGACATGGGCCGTTTGCTGGGGGCGATGGAGCAATATTTTCGTGGTGAGCTCAGCAGTGAGGAGAACCTGCGTCAGGGGGTGTCTGCCAGTCCACTGCAGTCGGTGCTGGTGGATGCGCTCAGAACCAATATTCCGGGTAATCCCGCAGCGCTGGAGGAAGATTCCGTCGGCTCGGTGGATGAGCAATATCTGCGTCGCGCCGATAGCCTCACCAGAGGAGCCTGGGTTGAAATGACCGATGACAGTGCCGACAAGCGGCGTTGTAAGCTGGCGGGTGTTGTATTGCCTTCCGGTAAATTTATTTTCGTGAATCGCCAGGGTGCCAAGGTATCTGAAAAGCACCGCAACCGGGTGGCGATGGATTTGCAAAGTGAGAAGCTGCGTCCACTGGAAAAAAACCAGCTGTTTGATCGTGCCCTGGAAGGTGTGGTCGGTGAGATGTGCCAATCCAAATCGGTGCATTGAAGCTATGTCGGCTTACCTGCTGCAAACAGGGGGTTGCGGTGCCGTCCCCCGCTGATTCTTCAACCCATGGACAACCCCCATCGGCTTGCCTAGTATTCAGGTGATTCTTTGCCGGGAGCATAGACTATTTCTGGTTTTTCTATCGATTCGCAGGGCTGGCTGACGGGTGCGCGGCATGTGCCTTCGCCAAATTTTAATCAGCGCCCGGCAACGGCAGCGCTATCTCTGCTGGTGATCCATAATATCAGCCTGCCGCCCGGTGAATTCGGCGGGACGCACATCTGCGATTTTTTTACCAATTGCCTGGATGCCGACGCTCATCCCTATTTTCGCGAAATTGTCGATCTCAGGGTCTCCGCCCACCTGTTGATCCGGCGCGATGGTGACGTGGTGCAGTTTGTATCGTTTCACGATCGTGCCTGGCATGCGGGACAGTCCTGCTTTGACGGGGCGGAAAACTGTAATGACTTTTCATTGGGGATAGAGCTAGAGGGCAGTGATGACAAGCCCTACACCGATCAGCAGTACCGCTGTCTGGCGGCGCTGGTTCGGGTTTTGCTGGCGCACTACCCCGGTCTATCAAAACAGCGTATTGTCGGTCACAGTGACATCGCTCCCGGCCGCAAGACCGATCCGGGCCCCTGCTTTGACTGGCGGCGATTAAGTGCTGCCCTGGAGGCGTGATATGGAGTTTATTGTAATTGTGGTGGGGCTTTTGCTGTTGCGTCAGCTGGGTTCGTTGGCGTCGATCCAGTCCGATGGCTGGTTTCACCGGTTCTGTGATCGGCTTGCCAACTGGCCAAAGCTTCAGTCTGCTCCCCGCGTGCAGCAGCTGATCACCCTGTTGCTGCCGGTAGCTGCCCTGGCGCTGGTGATCGGGTTGCTGGGCAACAGCTGGTTGGGTTTGCCGCAGTTTGTGCTGAGTTTGCTTGTGTTTCTCTATGCGCTCGGGCGCGGCAGCTTGGAGCCTGAGGTAGCAGACTATGAGGAAGACCTGGGGCGGGGTGATCATCAGGCAGCTTATCGCGATGTTGCGGTGCTCAGCCCCGAGCGTCAGGACGATGTGATGAATGCGGATCAGTCCCGCCAGGCGGCCCTGGAGGTGATTGCCTACCGCTACTTCGAACGTTATTTTGCTGCGATGTTCTGGTTTATCCTGGCGGGCGCTCCCGGTGCACTGTTATACCGGTTGTCGGTGATTCGGCGGGATCGCGCAAGCACAACCGGCGAGTCTGTCGATGCCGGCTGGCTCTGGTTGCTGGAATGGTTGCCAGTCAGGCTGGTGGGTATATCCATGTGCTTTGTGGGTAATTTTTCGGCCTGTCTCAGGCGCTGGCAGCGTTCCTTCTTTTCTTCTGCCGAAAGTGCCGAGGTGTTAGGTGGTTATGCGGAGCACGCTGTGCCCGAGGATGAGGTGGCGCTCAATGCAGCCGGTGAAGAGATGCCGGCCAACCTTCAGGCGTTGTTCACCCGGACCTTGATCTTTGCGCTGTCAATGGTGGCGCTGTTGGTAGTGCTCTGGTGAGGGTGGTTCATTCGTGCCAGCGGAACAACAGGCCTGCCAGGGTAATGAATACTGCTGTCATGGCGACCAGTGCCAGTAACTGAGGAGCGACCTGTAGGAATCCGGCGCCTTCCAGCATGACGCCCCTGGCGGCCGACACCAGGTGGGTTAACGGCAGCAGTTGGGATAGTTGCTGTAACCAGTTGGGTGCATCGTCAAGCGAGAACCACAGTTCCGATAGCAACAGCATGGGAAAGCTGATCAGGTTGAGCAGACCGTTGGCGAGCTCTTCACTGGCGGTGCGGGCGGCCATCAGCAGTGAAATGCTGATGATGGACAGGTTGCCGATGATGGCAATCAGCAATAACAGCAGATAACTGCCGGCCATCATGAAACCGATGAACAGATGGCAGACCAGAAACACAATGACGGTGACGGCAAGCATGATGCCCAGTCGCGACAGCCCCTGAGATATCAGAAATTCCCAGGCCCTGAGAGGGGTAGCCTGAAGCCGCTTCAATACACCGTTTTTGCGGTAGCGAACGATGACATAGCCAATTCCCCATAGACCACTGAACATCATGTTCATGGCCAGTATTCCCGGGATGACCCAGTCGATGTAGCGAATTTTTTTCCCGCTGACTTCCTGCCTCTGCCAGTCCGATTGAGGTGGCGAGGTTGCTCCAGTCTGTTGCCGGGCGAGCAGCAGTTTTTCCAGTAGTCGGCCCTTGGCTGATTCGGTATTGACCCAGTACCGGGGTGGTTGTTGGGTGGTGAGGAGAATATCCAGTTGATGAAACTGGACCCGCCGCAGGGCCTCCTGTCGGTCGGTATATTCCACCAGGCCAATGGCGGTTTCTTCGCCAAATGGGTGTGTGTAAGTGCGATAAGAAGCGCCGTCGATTAACAGGCCGGCACGGAATATTTCCTCGTTTTCGGAGGAGAACGCGACCGCCAGTACAATCACGATGAACGGGGTGGCAATGAAGGACCAGAACAGGGAGCCTTTGTCCCGGTAGTATTCGCGGTTTCTCGCCATCCACAGGGCCAGTATTCGTCGCATGGGCTTATTCCCTTAAATGGTGGCCGGTGAGTTTGAGGAACAGATCGTCCAGTGAGGGGTTGCGGACTCGCAGGGAGCGTAGATTGATATTGAGGGCCACCAGCTCGGCGAGGGTTTTTTCGACTTCGGAGGTGGCGATGGCAATACCGTCTTCACGCACCTCAACCCGGCTGCCAAGGCTTGCCAAGTCATCGTCGAGATCTTCCCTGTTTAGGCAGATGTAGCTGTCCTTGAAGTGCTGGCGCAACAGGGATTGGGGCGACCCCTCGGCGATGATATTGCCCTTGTCCATAATGATCAGCTGATCGCACAATAGCTCGGCTTCCTCCATGTAGTGGGTGGTGAGCAGCACGGTTTTGCCGCGGGCCTTGATGGTTCGTATCAATGACCAGAAATGTCGTCGGGACTGGGGATCGAGTCCGGTGGTGGGTTCGTCCAGAAACAGAATTTCCGGATCGTTAATCAGTGCCACCGCCAGCAACAGGCGTTGGCGCTGGCCGCCGGACAGGCGGGTGGCATAGGTGTCCAGAAAATCTTCCAGTTGGCACAACTCGATCAGCGCTTCAATGGGCGTGCTGTTGGCGTAAAAGCGGGCAAACAGGGCCAGCACTTCGCGGGTTCTGAGATAGTCCATCAGCGAGGTGGATTGAAACTGTATGCCGGTTTCCTCCAGGAAGCTACTGTCTCTGGGCTTGCCCTTGTAGTAGATCTCACCCGAGCTGGGGGTGGTGATGCCTTCCACCATTTCGATGGTGGTGGTTTTTCCTGCGCCATTGGGCCCGAGTAGCCCGAAACAGGCCCCTTTGGGAATGGCAAAGGAGATATCATCCACGGCTTTCAGTGAACGAAATGATTTGCTCAGGTTGCGTACTTCGAGGATGGCTGTCATGGCGGCGTAGTGTATAGCATCTGCAGGTTTATCTGTTAGGGTATTGCCCTGTTTGGAGAGGCGTCGTTATGGCATTGAAAGATGGTACGGCAAGCTGGGGTGAGGCGGTGCGGGTCTACTCCAGGCCACAGGTCATTGCCATGCTATTTCTCGGCTTTGCTGCCGGTTTGCCCCTGTTGTTGGTGTTCTCGACCCTGACCGCCTGGCTCAGGGATCTGGGGATCAGTCGCAGCACGATCGGTTTTTTTGGTTGGGTGGGCATCACCTATTCCATCAAGGTCCTCTGGGCGCCGGTGGTGGATCGTCTCAGACTACCGGTGTTGACCCGGCTGCTGGGTCAGCGACGCAGCTGGATATTGCTCGGTCAGATGGGGGTGATGCTGGGGCTGGTGGCAATGGTGCTCACCGACCCGACTGTGTCGCTGGTCAGTGTGGCCATCTGTTCGCTACTGGTGGCTTTTTCAGCCTCTACCCAGGACGTGGCCATCGATGCATTCCGGATCGAGTCGGCCATTGATGAATATCAGGGCGCCATGTCGGCCATGTACATCTTTGGTTACCGGATCGCCATGCTGGTGGCAGGTGCCGGTGCCTTTTATCTCGCCGACTGGTCAGGCTGGAGTACGGCGTATCTGTGTATGGCACTGCTGATGCTGGTCGGCGTGGTAACCGTGTTGCTGGTCAGTGAACCCCAGCGGGCTGTTCCAGAAGAAACGCGACAGCTTGAATCAGGTTTGAAGCATCGGCTGCATGCCGATCAATCCGGTTGGTGGTGCAGGCTGGAAAGCTGGTTTCTGGGAGCGGTGGTGGCACCGTTTGTGGAATTTTTCCAACGCAACGGGACCTGGGCCATTCTAATCCTGTCCTTTATTGGCCTTTATCGGCTCAGTGATATCACGATGGGCATCATGGCCAACCCATTTTATCTCGATCTCGGTTTCAGCAAAACGGATATCGCCAATATCGGCAAGCTCTACGGCTTTGTGATGACCCTGGTCGGCTCCTTTCTGGGGGGGCTTCTGGTGGTACGTTACGGTATATTCCGGCCCCTTTTTGCCGGTGCGGTGATGGTAGCACTGACCAATCTGCTGTTTGTGAAGCTCGCTCTGGTGGGCGCTGATCTGACCTGGCTGGCGGTAGCCATCAGTGGCGACAATTTGAGTGGTGGTTTTGCCAATGCCGCTTTTATCGCCTATCTGTCCAGCATGACCAATCGGGCCTATACGGCAACCCAGTATGCGTTATTCAGTTCGTTGATGACGTTGCCGGGAAAATTTTTCAGCGGATTTTCCGGTGTGATTGTCGATGCCAGCAGTTATGAGGTGTTTTTTACCTACGCGGCTCTGATGGGATTGCCCGCTGTGTTGCTCTCCTTGTTGTTGTGGCGACACGCAACGGTTGCGGGTCAGCCTTTCCAGCCAAACTCGGATAAATCCACTCTGCCCTGAGTGACGGTTACGCCCTCGCTTTCAAGTTGTTGCAGCTGACGACGGTATGATGGGCTGTTCTGCGGAAAGGCAATTGCGCCATCGGCTCTGAGTACCCGGTGCCAGGGTAGTGTTGTTTCAGCGGGAAGCTGGCTGAGGAGTCTGCCCACCTGTCTGGCGCCCCGGGGGAGTTGTGCGAGTGTGGCCACGCAACCGTAGCTGGTAACGAGCCCCGAGGGAATGGCATTGAGCACACTGTAGATACGTAGTTGGTCATCGTGTTTCATAGTGAATGATAGAAATGTTTTCTTCTGTTCGTCTACTGATTGCCTTGAATTTAGCGACGACCGCCCCCATTTCGTTGGCTATGGGTTCAGGAGGACGGCTTTGAGATATCTGTTGCTGCTTTTTATCGTCATGCCGGTCGTGGAGATGTGGTTGCTGATTACGGTTGGGCGGCAGATTGGTGCATGGCCTACCATCGGTCTGGTGTTGCTCACGGCCGTAGTGGGTGTCGCGCTGTTGCGGGCGCAGGGTTTTGCAACCCTGTTCAGGGCGCGACAGAAAATGGATGTCGGGGAGTTGCCGGCAATGGAAATGGCGGAAGCCATCGTGCTGGCTGTTTGCGGCGCGCTGCTCCTGACACCGGGTTTTGCCACCGATGTGCTGGGTTTTGCCGGCCTGACCCCCCCTGTGCGGTATTGGTTGGTCTCCAGGTTTGTGAAAAATCTGGTGGTGGCTCGCCATCAGCCGCCGCCTGCCCGTGACCCCTTTTCTGCCGATCAGGCCCCTGAAAAAGACCGGGGCAAGACCTTGGAGGGGGAATTCTGGCGGGACCAAGACGAGAAAAAATGAAGGTTGAATGCGCGAAATATTTTTTTAGGGCCCTTGAAATACCTTCAGGTGCCTCCACATAGTGCACAGCTCGGTTACATCCGGACTCTGTTCTTATTAATAGGGTAGAACGTTAAAAGTTGGAGAGAAACACAATGAAAATTCGTCCCTTACACGACCGTGTCGTTATTCGTCGCAAGGAAGAAGAAGAAAAAACAGCTGGTGGCATCCTGTTACCTGGCTCTGCCAAGGAAAAGCCCAATGAAGGTGAGGTCGTCGCCGTAGGTAGTGGGCGAGTATTGGATAACGGTGAAGTCCGTCCGGTCGACGTCAAAGTTGGCGACAAGGTGGTATTCGGTAAATATGCCGGCAGCGACACCATTGAAATTGATGGCCAGGAACTGGTTATTCTCGCTGAAAACGACATCAAAGCCGTTATAACCGCTTGATACCTCGTCACTCAGTACATTCTATTAGCACGATTTTTAAGGAAGGTTAATTATGTCAGTCAAAGACGTAAAGTTTGGAGATGATGCACGCCACCCGATGCTAGCAGGTATCAATATTCTGGCGGACGCCGTAAAGGTTACCCTGGGGCCAAAGGGCCGCAATGTGGTTTTGGAGAAATCTTTTGGTGCGCCCACCGTCACCAAAGATGGTGTTTCTGTGGCCAAGGAAATCCAGCTGAAGGACAAGTTCCAGAACATGGGTGCGCAAATGGTGAAGGAAGTCGCTTCCAGAGCATCTGATGATGCGGGCGATGGTACTACCACAGCCACTGTGCTGGCCCAGGCGATTGTTAATGAAGGCTTGAAGTCCGTTGCTGCGGGTATGAACCCGATGGACCTGAAACGTGGCATCGACAAAGCGGTGATCGCTGCTGTGGCAGAAATCGCGAAACTGGCGAAGCCCTGCACCAATAACAAGGAAATTGCCCAGGTCGGTACGATTTCTGCCAACAGTGATGCCCACATCGGTGATGTGATCGCCGAGGCGATGGACAAGGTTGGCAAGGAAGGCGTCATTACCGTAGAAGAGGGCACCGGTCTGGAGAATGAGCTGGATATCGTGGAAGGTATGCAGTTTGATCGCGGTTACCTTTCACCCTACTTTATCAATAATCAGGAAAGCATGAGCGTTGAACACGACGATGCCTTCATTTTGTTGGTTGATAAGAAAATTTCCAATATTCGCGAATTGTTGCCGCTGCTGGAAAATGTTGCCAAAGCCGGCAAGCCATTGGTTATTATCGCGGAAGATGTGGAAGGTGAAGCACTGGCTACGCTGGTAGTGAACAATCTGCGCGGTATCGTCAAGGTCGCCACCTGTAAGGCGCCGGGATTTGGCGATCGTCGCAAAGCCATGCTGGAGGATATTGCTGTGCTCACCGGTGGTACGGTGATTTCTGAAGAAGTGGGTCTGGACCTGGAGTCAGCGACGCTGGATCACCTGGGTACTGCCAAGCGCGTGGCCATGACCAAGGAAAATACCACTATTGTGGACGGTTCCGGCGATCACGGCGCCATTCAGGGTCGAGTCAATCAGATCCGTGCGCAGATCGAAGATACTTCCTCGGACTACGACCGTGAAAAGCTGCAGGAACGCGTTGCCAAATTGGCTGGCGGTGTTGCCGTGATCAAGGTCGGTGCTGCCACTGAAACGGAAATGAAAGAGAAGAAAGCCCGTGTGGAAGATGCGCTGCACGCCACTCGCGCTGCAGTAGAAGAAGGTGTTGTGCCCGGCGGTGGTGTTGCCCTGATTCGTGCGCTTCAGGCAATTGAGTCACTGAAAGGTGAAAACCACGACCAGGATGCCGGAATCAGTCTTGCCCGTCGTGCCATGGAAACCCCGCTTCGCCAGATCGTTACCAACGCTGGTGAAGAAGCCTCTGTGGTGGTGGCGAAGGTCAAGCAAGGTGAAGGCAACTACGGTTACAACGCCGGCACAGGTGAATACGGTGACATGATCGCCATGGGTATTCTCGACCCGGCCAAGGTGACCCGTACAGCGCTGCAGGCGGCAGGTTCGATTGCCGGTCTGATGGTGACCACCGAAGCCATGGTGGCAGAGGCACCCCAGGAGAACAATGCTGGTGGTGGCATGCCCGATATGGGTGGTATGGGTGGCATGGGTGGTATGGGCGGCATGATGTAAACGTCCAAGCATACTCTCAATAAATCCCAAGAAGGCCTGCAAGCCCAGTGTTTGCAGGCCTTTTTGTTAGCTTGGTTTAGCATTTTTTATGTGTAATAACTCATTGATTACTGTGATATTGATTGGGGGCGGGTCAGTTAGAAAAAATAATGCATCTAGCCACTTGGCGGTCTTCGCGTCTTCACGAGAGGTGTTCTTGTTTTCAGAAGTCTGTTACTCCTCGGCGAGTTTGCGGTACAGCGAACGCACACTGATGCCAGCGATCTTTGCTACTTTGTCCTTGTCCCCCTGGTGCGCTGACATTAACTTCCGCAGGTGATTGTATTCCAGTGTCTTGAGATCGATGTCCAGTTGCTCGATGCGAGGTTTCAGTATCTGCGGTAAGCCGTTCAGGCACCTGTTAATCACTGAGTCATCAATGACATTGGATTGCTTGAAGATTAGCGCGCGCTCTAGTAGGTTGCGCAATTCCCGGACGTTCCCCGGAAAGGTCTGTTGTTGCAGGAGTTTGACGGCGGAATTGCTGATATGGAGCTTGTCGCCGCCACTGATTTTCTCGAGAACGGATTTGGCGATCAAAGCGATGTCTTCGTACCGCTTGCGCAGTGGTGGTAGCTCAATGGGGAAGACATTGATGCGGTAATAGAGATCTTCGCGGAACCCGCCGCGCTCAATTAGTGCCGGCAGATTCTTGTGAGTGGCGCAAATCAGCCGAAACCGGGCGCGCTTGATTTCCGTGTTGCCCACTGCACGATAGGTTCCTGTTTCCAGCAAGCGCAAAAGCTTGACCTGCATGCCCAGTGGCACGTCGCCGATTTCGTCGAGAAACAGCGTGCCGTCCTCGGCTGCTTCTATCAATCCGGCTTTCCTGGAGGTGGCGCCGGTAAACGCCCCCTTGGCGTGTCCAAACAGCTCACTTTCGAACAGCGTCTCTGTAAGACCGGCACATTCTACGGTGACTAGGGGGCGATCGCGCCTGGGGCTGGCTTGATGGATGGCGCTGGCGGCCATTTCCTTGCCCGTCCCGGATTCGCCCAGCAGCAACACGGCGGTGTCCCTGGCTGCAACCAGGTTGATCATATCCACCATGCGGTTGAAGGGGGGGCTACGGCCCACCATCTGTATAGTGCTGGATTCTGCGCTGGCGATGTTGACCGGCTTTAATAACTCTACAAAAAACTTGGGGCGTCCCTCATCGTCCAGGATGGGTAGCATTTCCACGTCCACATATTCCTTCCCCCGAGATGTATTGTGAATATGCAGAACCCGCTCTTTTTTTCGGGAGTCTGTGCAGGTGGCCAGGGGGCAAGTCTCGCCGGCCTGATCGCAGGGGCGGTCGTAGCCATGAGATACCTCAAAACAATGAGCGGGGCGTCCGGGTTCGATCTCGCCGAAACTCTCCAGGTATCGTTCGTTGGTGGCGAGGATCCGGTAGTCGTTGGTGACCAGGATGGCCGGGCATTCAAACCCGTCGAGTATGCGGGCGGCATCCTGATTGGTATCGCTGGCAATCAAGTGCATGGCTGTCAAATCCGGCAAACGTGTTTGCCAATAATGACAAAGGTGGGCTGGCTACGGCAACTGCTTTTATCACTCTTGAGTTTTTTTCTAAAAAAATTCAGGTAAAACAATCGACTACTGCATATAGTGTTATTTGATAAACACTTGGCATAAGGATTGCGATAATAATCTCAAGATCAGAGTTGCTGGCATAGTGGAACGCGACATGCAGTCCACCCCACCCCACAGTGGAGCCGGCGTCTCCATTCACCATAATTGGGGGGAGTCTCTTTTGGAATTTGATGCCTTTGTCCTGGCGCGCATGCAGTTCGCCGCCAACATAACTTTCCATATTCTTTTTCCCAGTATTTCCATCGGCCTGGCCTGGGTGTTGTTTTATTTTCGTGCCCGCTTTACGTTGAGTGGCGACAGAGCCTGGGAGTATGCCTACTATTTCTGGGTGAAAGTCTTTGCCCTGACGTTTGCCATGGGTGTGGTTTCCGGGATCACCATGAGTTTCCAGTTCGGCACTAACTGGCCGGGTTTTATGGAACGCGCCGGCAATGTCGCCGGTCCTCTGCTGGGTTATGAAGTGCTGACTGCGTTCTTTCTCGAAGCCTCTTTCCTCGGGATTATGTTGTTCGGTAAGGATCGGGTATCAAATCGCATGCATTTGATCTCCTCCTTTCTCGTGGCTTTCGGCACCCTCCTGTCTGCCTTCTGGATTCTCAGTCTCAATTCCTGGATGCAAACGCCATCTGGTTTTTCCATGGAAAACGGCCGGGTAATGGTGGACAGCTGGTGGGCAGTTATTTTCAACCCGTCGTTTCCCTATCGGTTTATTCACATGACGCTGGCGTCGTTTCTGACCACAGCCTTTTTGATCACCGGGGTCAGTGCCTGGCGGCGTAGAAAAAAGGTCGACGGGCCGGCAACCTGGCACGTCATGAAAACCGGTATTGTCATCGCCGCGGTGCTGGCGCCCTTGCAGATCCTGGTGGGGGATATCCACGGGCTGAACACGCTAGAGCATCAACCGGCGAAAATCGCGGCCATGGAGGCGATCTGGGAGACGGAGAAGGGCGCGCCTTTTACGGTCTTCGGTTTGCCCGATGAAGAGAGCCGGGAAACGCGATTTGCACTGAAGATCCCCTATGCCGCCAGCTGGATTTTGACCCACGAACTGGACGGTGAGGTGAGAGGCTTGAGCGAATTCGTCGATCATCCTCCTGTGGGTTGGGTGTTCTGGTCCTTCCGGGTCATGCTGGCGGTTGGCAGTTTAATGCTGTTGGTTAGCTGGTGGGCTGCCTGGTATGTCTGGCGCGACCGGGCGCCTGGTCCGGCCTTGTTGCGGGCGCTCTCGTGGATGACTTTTTCCGGCTGGGTTGCGGTGGTAGCCGGCTGGTATGTGACCGAGATCGGCCGTCAGCCTTGGATCGTCGATGGCGTGCTGCGTACTGCGGATGTGGTGGCGGACCACGCCTCCGCGACGCTCACGGGGACTCTGTTGGGCTATGTCGCACTCTATGTCTTTCTCCTGATGGCCTATATCGGCGCCTTGCGTTATCTGGCTAGTAAACCGGCGGCATCCCTGGCGATAAAACAACAACCAATCGTTTCGCAGCAGCAAGGCACGGAGGGAGCGCACTGATGGAATTCTGGTTACCAATTATCTATGTCGCCATCATGGGACTGGCGTTGTTGATCTATGTCGTGCTGGATGGTTACGACTTGGGGGTAGGCCTGCTTTTGCCGGCCGCCGACGAGCGGGAAAAAGACATCATGATCGCGTCCATAGGTCCGTTTTGGGATGCCAATGAAACCTGGATCGTACTAGGTGTGGGCGTGCTGTTGATCGCTTTTCCCATGGCTCACGGTGCCATCCTGACAGCGCTTTACATCCCCGTGACCCTGATGTTGATGGGTTTAATCCTGCGTGGGGTAGCTTTCGATCTGCGCGTCAAGGCGGGTGACCATCGCAAGCAGTTGTGGAACCGGGCCTTCTTTCTGGGGTCATTGGTCGCCGCGGTCTCCCAGGGCTGGATGCTTGGTGCCTATGTCACTGGCCTGCGCGGTGATCTGACTAGCCATCTGTTTGCCCTGTTAATCGGGCTGACTCTGCCGGCGTTCTATCTGCTGCTGGGATCGACCTGGTTGCTAATGAAAACGGAAGGCGCCTTGTTCGACAAGGCGTTGCGTTGGGCTCGCTGGTCGGTGTTGCCCACCGGGCTGGGTCTGCTGGCGGTGTCGGTAGCCACGCCGATTGCCAGCGGGGCTATCGCCGCCAAATGGTTCACGCTGCCGAATTTCATAGGACTGTTGCCGATTCCAGTGTCCTGCCTGGTGCTCTACGCGGGCATCGTATGGCTCCTGCAGCGTGACAACTGGCTCCGCGAGGGTTACAGCTGGGTGATTTTCGTCGCGATTGTGTTGATCTGCCTGATGGCATCACTGGGGCTGGCCTACAGTATCTATCCCGATATCATCATCGGTGAGATGACGATCTGGGAGGCATCGGCCTCTGTCAGTTCCCTTTTGTTTACTCTGGTGGGCATTGTTATCACGTTGCCCGCGATCCTTTTTTACACCATTTATGTCTACCGTGTTTTTCGCGGCAAGGCGACCGAATTGTCCTATGACTAACATGAGATTGAGGAGCGAAACCATGAATCAGACCATCGACTTTGAAGTAGATTTTGAGCACAAACCCGCAGTTGTGCCGTTTTTCGATGAGCAGACCAGTACCTTTTCCTATGTGTTGAAGGATCCTACTTCCAGTGCCTGCGCAGTGGTGGATTCGGTGATGGGCCTCGATTATGCGGCTGGACGCTTAAATCTGGACGGTGCCGACAGGATTATCGACTACATCCGCAAGCAGGGGCTTGAGTTGGAATGGCTCATCGAGACCCATGTACACGCCGATCACTTATCCGCTTCGCCCTATATTCAGGAGAAACTGGGCGGCAAGCTCGGCATTGGCTCGGAAATTGTTACCGTACAGGAAACCTTTGGCAAGATTTTTAACGCCGGTACCGAATTCCAGCGTGATGGTTCCCAGTTTGATCACCTGTTTACCGATGCAGAACAATACACCATCGGCAATATCGTCTGTCATGCCATTCACACACCGGGACATACGCCTGCCTGTATGACCCATCTCATCGGCGATGCCGCGTTTGTGGGGGACACTCTTTTCATGCCGGATGCCGGCACCGCACGGGCGGATTTTCCGGGTGGTGACGCCCGCGTGCTTTACCAGTCCATCATGCGCGTACTGTCACTGCCGGACGAGGTGCGGATTTTCATGTGCCATGACTACCAGCCCGGCGGCCGCGAGGTGGAATTTGCAACCACTGTGGGGGAGCAGAAAGCGAACAACATCCATGTGGGGGCAGGCAAGACCGAGGACGATTTCGTTGAGATGCGGGAGGCGCGCGACGCCACACTCGACATGCCGCGTCTGATACTGCCTTCCCTGCAGGTGAATATGCGCGCGGGGCATATGCCGCCGGCCGAGGACAATGGCACGGTCTATCTGAAAATACCGCTGAATGTCCTGTGATAAGTAACCGGGCAGCATCGTGACCATTGCAATCCAATAAGAGAGGCAGTTAATGGAAATTAAGCGAATCAATGACAGCTACTCCGTCTCCGGTCAAGTGAGTCCGGCGGACATCGACAAGCTGGTGGAGGCCGGTATTCGCAGCATCGTTTGCAATCGTCCGGATGGCGAAGGCGCCGACCAGCCCAATTTCTCGGAGATCGAGCAGGCGGCGCAGGCCAGAGGTATGGAGACGTACTACCTGCCGGTAACCTCGGGTAAGGTGCTGGATGAGGACGCGGCCAAGTTCGGCAAATTGATGCAGACCTTGCCGCAGCCAGTGCATGCGTACTGTCGCAGCGGCATGCGTTCGACGACACTCTGGGCGTTGAATGAAGGCGCCAGACAGGTGGATCTGCAACAGATTCTGAAATCAGCCCGGGATGCTGGATACGATATGAGTGGCGTGGTGCAGCGGATCGCCGGACAGGGAGTTGAGGGGGCTGTCGAACCCGTCGGTCAGTACGATATTGTCATCGTTGGAGGTGGTGCCGCAGGTATTGCCGCTGCCTCGAGTATTCGGCAACGCTCCCGCAACGTTTCCATCGCCATCATCGATCCGGCTGAGCTTCATTATTATCAGCCCGGCTGGACCTTCGTTGGTGCCGGCGTGTTCAGCCCGGAAAAAACCGAACGCCGTATGGCCGCTCTCATTCCCAAGGGGGTGGAGTGGATCAAGTCGGCGGTGGCGGCCTTCGACCCGAAAAACGACGCGGTGATTCTGGAAGGCTGCCGAGCCCTGAAGTACAAACGGCTAGTAGTGGCGCCTGGTATAAAACTGGACTGGGATGCCATCGAAGGGCTGCCGGATACCCTGGGCCGCAATGGCGTCACCTCCAACTACCGTTTCGATCTGGCCCCATATACTTGGGAACTGGTGAAAAACATGACCTCCGGTCGAGCCCTGTTCACCCAGCCGCCCATGCCCATTAAATGCGCCGGCGCGCCCCAGAAAGCGATGTACCTGTCGGCGGACTGGTGGTATCGCCAAGGGGTGCTCGGGGATATCGATGTCGAGTTCTACAATAGCGGTGCCGTATTGTTCGGTATCAAGGAGTATGTCCCGGCACTGATGGAATACGTGAAAAAGTACAACGCCAGTCTCAATTTTCAGCATCGACTGTTTAAAATCGACGGTCCGGCACAGAAGGCGTGGTTCGAGCACACGGATGACAACGGCAATACCGAGGTGGTCGAGCGCACTTTCGATATGATTCACGTCTGTCCGCCGCAAACCGCGCCGGACTTTATCCGGGTTAGCCCACTGGCGGATGAAGCCGGTTGGGTAGATGTGGATCAGACCACATTGCGCCACAAAAAATACGACAACATCTGGTCATTGGGGGATGTCATAAACGCCCCCAACGCCAAAACGGCAGCGGCCGCCCGCAAGCAGGCACCGGTGGTGGCTACTAATGTCCTGTCGGACATGGGGCTGATAAAAGGTGTGGCGCATTACGATGGCTACGGGTCCTGTCCTCTGACGGTGGAGCGTGGAAAAGTGGTGCTGGCAGAGTTCGGTTATGGCGGCAAACTATTGCCCAGTTTCCCGCGCTGGTTGGTCAATGGTACCCGTCCGTCGCGCCTGTCCTGGTTGCTCAAGGAAAGAGTCATGCCACCGCTTTACTGGAAGGGCATGCTGCGTGGCAGGGAATGGCTGGCTAATCCCGTGATCAGTGACGAATGAAAAGAACTAACCACTGATGGCAGTAAGAGAGCTGTTTCCTTGTGTTGAGTGGTTGCGGCAATACGACCGCAAGATGCTGATCTGCGACACGATTGCGGCGGTGATCGTGACCATCATGCTCATTCCCCAGTCGCTCGCCTACGCCATGCTGGCGGGGTTGCCGCCGGAAATGGGACTTTACGCCAGTATCCTGCCGTTGATTGCTTATGCCGCGTTCGGCACCAGTCGTACCCTCGCTGTGGGGCCGGTGGCAGTGGTATCGCTGCTCACCGCCGCCGCCGCGGGCAAGGTGGCTCAGCAAGGCTCGCCGGAGTACATGATGGCGGCCATTGTTCTGGCTCTTTTGTCGGGCATGATGTTGTTGTTAATGGGGGTTCTCCGTCTCGGCATGCTGGCGAACTTCCTGGCCCACCCGGTGATCGCGGGCTTTATAACGGCGTCCGGGATTATTATCGCAGTCAGTCAGGTACGCCACATTCTCGGCATTGAAGCCCATGGGGAGAATCTTTTTGATTTGTTGGTCTCGCTTTATCAACATCTGGGTGATGCCAACATTTCCACCATGGTGGTAGGTGTGGGAGCCGTTGCCTTTCTCTTCTGGGTGCGCAGTGGACTTGCACCACTTCTCGTGCGCACAGGGCTTAACCCTGAGGCTGCCGGGATGGCTGCCAAAGCCGGGCCGGTATTATTGGTGATTGTCACCACGCTGGCCGCCCATGCCCTGGACCTGAAGGGGCAGGGTGTGGCTCTTGTCGGTGCTGTGCCCAAGGGCCTGCCGGACTTGACGATACCCACATTTTCACTGGAGCTTTGGGGTGAGCTGGCCGGTTCCGCGCTTTTGCTGTCGGTTATCGGTTTCGTGGAATCAGTCTCTGTCGGCCATACGCTGGCGGCCAAGCGTCGCCAGCGTATCTCTCCCAATCAGGAGTTGATCGGACTGGGCGCTTCCAATGTGGCTTCGGCGATTTCCGGGGGCATGCCGGTTACGGGCGGCTTTTCCCGCTCAGTAGTTAATTTCGACGCCGGCGCAGTCACCCCGGCAGCCGGTGTCTTCACAGCAGTCGGCATCGCGCTGGTGGCGTTGTTGCTCACACCCCTTCTATTTTTCCTGCCCAAAGCGACATTGGCAGCAACGATTATTGTCGCGGTCCTATCCCTAGTAGATCTGGCGATCCTGAAACGTGCGTGGAATTACTCCCTGTCGGATTTTCTCGCCGTGGCAATCACCATCGGTGTCACTCTGATATTGGGTGTGGAGCTGGGCGTTCTATGCGGTGTGCTCGCGTCCATTGGTATGCATCTGTACAAGACCGCCAAGCCCCATATTGCTGTAGTGGGGCAGGTGCCGGGTACTGAGCACTTTCGCAATGTCAATCGACACGAGGTCATCACCGATCCCCGCATTCTATCGTTGCGTGTGGATGAGAGTCTGTACTTCGCCAACGCGAATTACCTGGAAGATCGTGTCTACGAGTTGCTTGCTCAGCGCCGGGAGCTCGAGCACGTCATCCTCCAGTGTACCGCAGTCAATGAAATCGACATGAGTGCCCTGGAATCACTGGAGGCGATCAACACCCGCTTGCGGGAAGCCGGCATTCAATTACATCTGTCGGAAGTTAAGGGGCCGGTCATGGATCTGCTGAAGTGTACGGACTTTCTTGAGCACCTTTCCGGTGAGGTCTACCTCAGTCATTATCAGTCAGTGAAGGCGCTGTCCGGTGACGGGGAGACGTCCTGATGTCGGTAGCGAGGCTGTTGATCACCAGTGTGGCGCACTGACGACATCTTGAGCAGGGTTGATGATGTCCCTGTTGCCGTTGATTCCGGTGTTTTTGCCGGAAGTGAGGAAAAGTGCTATTTGTGTAATGGCAAAGATTTACCAAACTGATCGCGGGCGAGGATGTCCGAGCTCCGCGGTCATTACAATTGTTAATCAGAAGGAGTCAACTATGAGTTTACGTCTTGGCGATACTGCCCCCAATTTTAAGATTGCCACCACCACAGGTGAAATCGATTTTCACGAGTGGGCCGGTGATTCCTGGGTGTTCTTTTTTAGCCACCCGGCAGATTTCACCCCGGTCTGTACCACGGAGATGGGCCGAACGGCACAGCTGGATGCCGAATTCACAGCCCGCAACGTCAAACCGCTGGGCCTGTCCACCGACACCGTGGAAGAGCACCTGAAGTGGATCAAGGATGTGGATGATACCCAGAATACCAGTCTCAAGTTTCCCATCGTCGCGGACAAGGATCACAAGGTGGCCCAGCTCTACAGCATGATCCATCCCGGGGAGAGCGAGACTGCCGCAGTGCGTTCGGTCTTCATCATCGATCCGGACAAGAAAATCCGGCTCACCATGACTTATCCCATGAGCGTGGGTCGCAATTTTACGGAGATGCTGCGGGTTATCGATGCCCTGCAGCTATCGGATGAAAAAGGTATCGCCACTCCCGCAGACTGGAAGAAAGGTGACAAGGTGATCATCCCGCCGAGTGTTTCGAACGACAAGGCGAAAGACCTCTTCCCCAACGGTTGGGATGAACTGCGCCCCTACCTGCGGCTGACTAAGGTGTAGGATCCAGAGCCGGTACGACGCCGGCTTTTAGTAATCGCCGCGCCCGTTGTCGGCGTGGCAACCGCTTCCTGGTTCGGGACCACTCGGAGCATTAGTTGGAGTAGCCTATGAAAACTGCACACGATCTGGTGTTAGAAGCCAAACAGCATATTACCGAGATCAATACCGACGAGGCAGAAGTAGAAATAAAAAATGCTGATATTGTCATCGATATTCGGGAGCCTGAAGAGTTCCACCAGGGGCACATTCACGGTGCGGTGAATATCCCCCGCGGTATTCTGGAATTCAGACTCTCGTCAGTGCCGGAATTCGAAAACAGGGAAATGGGTATTGTGCTTTACTGCAAAACTAACGGTCGGGGCGCTCTGGCAGCAAAAAGCCTGAAGGAGATGGGTTACATTCAGGTTAAAACCATTGCTGGCGGTATGGATGCTTGGGCAGCGGCAGACAAACCCATCGCAGTTCCTAGCAAACTCGATTTCGACTGATGATTGTAGCCATTTTACGCTTGGTAGTAATATGCCCGACAGCTGGAGGATCACCGTAACTCCAACCCTGATCCGCATTTTTAAAGTTAGGACGCTGTTGCTCTTTATCGCCGGAGTAACCCCTCCCTCCCCTCTCACTTTATGGGCAGACGGAATCCAATGGTAGGCAGTGATGACAAACTGACCAATGAAAAACAGCGCTCATGGAGCAGTTTATCCCGTTCTGTTTGAGAGGCCGCTGATAATTGCCACAGAGGAACTGGCTGCCCCGATCTGAGTGAAGGATCGGTGAAGTCTCAACTTGCCTCTGTCAGATAGCCATCTCAACAGCAGGCATCACCATTTGCCGATCCTGTCGGTAATGCATAATCCAGCCGACAACTAACTTGCTGAACAGGTCGATAATCACACACAAATAGAGCTTGCCTTCGCTAATAGATACCTCAATTATATCAGTGGCCTACCGGGTTTCGGCGCAGTGAAGTTGCGCTCTAGATGGTTCTGTCACCCCCAATAAAAAAGGCTCCCAAACGGGAGCCTTTTTTATTGGATACAGCAAATTGCTCAGGCAAAGTTGCTGTTGACGAACTGCCAGTTCACTAACTTCCAGAAAGCTGCCAGGTAGTCGGGCCGGGAATTGCGGTAATCAATGTAATAGGCGTGTTCCCAGACATCAACAGTAAGCAGTGGAGTGACACTGCTATCGGTCAGAGGGGTTTCGGCATTGCTGGTATTCACGATGGCGACAGACCCATCCGCTTTTTTCACCAGCCAGGTCCAGCCTGAACCAAAGTTATTGGCGGCGCTGGTGTTGAACGCTTCCTTGAACTTGTCGAAAGACCCGAAAGTGCTGTTGATGGCATCGGCGACCGGGCCGGTGGGCTCACCGCCGCCATTGGGGCTCAGGCAGTTCCAGTAGAACGTGTGGTTCCATATCTGGGCGGCGTTGTTGAAGGTGCCTCCGGAGGCGGTTTTCACGACTTCTTCAAGACTTTTGCCTTCGAACTCGGTACCGGGAACCAGGCCGTTCAGTTTGTCGACGTAGGTTTTATGATGCTTGCCGTAATGGTACTCCAGAGTTTCCTGGGAGATCTGTGGGGCGAGGGCATCCATCGCGTAGGGAAGTTCAGGTAATGTAAAAGCCATGATAGTCATCCTTTAGTTACAACGATAAAGGCGCCTTGAATGTGTTGTGACGACAACAGGCATCCATTTGGCGGAGAGATTTAGTCCAGGTGGACGCGATCGGAGCGGGGAAGTATTGCGGATGGATAGCCCGGTAGTCGATGCCACCAGATTATCCGGAAAAGCCTTCCAAAAGTCTGCCGAGAAAAGCTGGCGTCCATTGGATGAGTTAGTGTAGCAAACATTGGATGGAAAAGCCTGGTCAGTGCTGACAGGACAGGATTTAACCCGACCTGCTTCAGGGTATAAGCCAGGATTGGCGGGCGCTTTTTTATCTTCAGGACATTTTGTGACAGAATTAAATAGATATGATGGGTGCTTCCGGTTGCTATAATTACGGCGTCGGGGGGATTTATCCGTAGCCCAACAAGTGCTCAAATGCTTTAATAAAAGAAAATCAACTATAACAATCACTCGCTGTCTGTAAGGAGATTCACATGGAATTCATTAACTTCCTCATCCGCTGGGGGCATCTGCTGTTCGGTATTACCTGGATTGGTATGTTGTACTACTTCAACTTTGTACAGGGTGGCTATTTCAAGCAGGCTACCCCTGAAGCGCTGGCCGATGCCAAAGCCAAGCTTGCGCCCAACGCCTTGTGGTGGTTCCGCTGGGGCGCCATGTTTACGTTTATAACCGGTGTTTTGTTGCTGGGTGGACTATCCCACAATAACCAATTCAACAACTCCATTGTCATCGCGGCCCTGATGGGTACGTTGATGTTTCTGAACGTCTGGCTGATTATCTGGCCAAATCAGCAAGTCGCCTTGGGCATGAAGGAGGGTGATGGCCCCGCTGCCGGTGCCAAGGCCCTGCTGGCCTCGCGCACGAATGTGCTGTTTTCCGGGCCTATGGCCTTTGGCATGCTGGCAAGCCCCCATGCATCACAGTGGGGTGGAAGTGGTTACGGCACCGGCGTTGGCGGGATTGACCTGATTGTCTGTATCGTGATCATTGCTGCGCTCCAAGTAAATGCGCTGATGGGTAAGCAGGGCCCCATGGCATCAGTGAAAGGTGTTATTCATGCAAGTCTCGGCCTGACGGTGGTACTGTTTGGTATCCTCTACTATTTGTAAGTACTGTATGGCACAAAAAAGCCGGCCTTGAGGCCGGTTTTTTTGTGCTTGAGACGTATATAATAACGCGCTCCGCTCGGCGGGGTGTGTCCATACTTGAACGATGTTTTGTAACCAAAGGTTAACGCCATCATGACAGACAGGGATTTTAAGCGTTTTGATCCAATCGTTCCGGAAAGTGATGACCGTATTGGTCGATCCTCTGGTGGTACGGTTGATGACGGCCGCAGGCGAGCAGCGAAAAGGCCGCCACCGTCTGATTCGCACGGTGGTGGATCAATCGGCGGGGTCTGGAAGCTTTTGGTGCTGTTGCTGTTGCTGGGTCTTGCCGGAATGGGCTATATGCTGGTTCAGGAGAAAGCTCGCCTGGCGCAATTGCAGTCCCGCTTTGACGAGCTGGAAGCCAAGATCGTCTCCACGGATGAATCGCTCAATCAGTCTGGTGCCACCCTCGGCATGAAAATACGCGAACACACTGAGGCGCTGGATAAGCACTGGTCGGAAATTCGTAAGTTGTGGGGTGTTTCTTACGATACAAATCGTAAAACTATTGATACAAACAGCAAAACTATCGAATCCCAGGGCGCAACCCTTGCTGCGCAGGATAAGGCCATTAACGGTTTACAGGCCTCTGCTGCGGCCCGCAAAAAGGAGATAGCTGCGCTTGCCAGTAAAGTTGACAAGGCCGGCCAGTCGGTGGAAACCGCGGCGAGTTCTGCCATGGCAGCCAAGCTGGAGGTGAACGATTTGGCGAGTCAGTTGCAGGATATTACTGCACGTCTCAACGCGGTCGATAAAACGGCCAGGGATTCCAGTGCCCGGACTGCGGCAAATGAAGAGGCAATTCGTGCCATTGATGCCTACCGGCTTCAGGTCAATCGTGATCTGCAGTTGATCAAGCAGCAGTTGGGCGCCCCCCCAGGCTGATCACCAGGAACTGAAACCATTTTGGATAGATTACCCTTGAGAGAGTGACATGACTGTAATTCGACAAGACGATCTGATTGATAGTGTGGCCGATGCGCTGCAATTTATTTCTTACTACCACCCCGTGGATTTTATCCAGGCAGTCAATGAAGCCTATGAGCGGGAAGAATCCCAGGCTGCCAGGGACGCCATGGCGCAGATTCTGATTAACTCGCGCATGTGTGCCATGGGACACCGCCCGATCTGTCAGGACACCGGTATCGTCAACGTGTTCGTCAAGGTCGGTATGAACGTGCAGTGGCAGGGTGACATGAGTGTCACCGACATGATCAACGAAGGGGTGCGCCGTGCCTATAAAAACCCGGACAACGTTTTGCGCGCTTCGGTGTTGGCGGATCCGGACGGTGCCCGCAAAAACACTGGTGACAATACGCCGGCGGTGATCAATTATGAAATAGTGCCGGGTGATACCGTGGAAATCGATGTGGCCGCCAAGGGTGGCGGCTCCGAGGCGAAATCCAAGTTCGCTATGTTGAACCCTTCCGACTCAGTGGTGGATTGGGTGTTGGAGCAGGTTCCGAAAATGGGAGCAGGTTGGTGCCCGCCGGGCATGCTCGGTATCGGCATCGGCGGGACTGCCGAAAAAGCCATGCTGTTGGCGAAAGAGTCACTGATGGAGCCCATCGATATTCACGAGTTGCGAGCCCGTGGCGCATCCTGTCGTGCGGAAGAGCTGCGCCTGGAGTTGTTTGAGAAGGTGAACAACCTGGGCATCGGCGCGCAGGGATTGGGCGGTTTGACCACCGTGCTGGATATCAAGGTCAAGGATTTTCCCGCCCACGCAGCCAATAAGGCGGTGGCGTTGATTCCCAACTGTGCTGCTACACGCCATACCCATTTCACGCTGGACGGCTCGGGGCCAGCCTATCAGGCGCCGCCGGATCTCAATGATTGGCCGGATATTGCCTGGGAAGTCGGCGACAGTGTGCGCCGGGTCAATCTGGATACCGTCACCCGGGAGGATATCAAGGCCTGGAAAACCGGTGAAACCCTGCTGTTGTCCGGCAAAATGCTGACCGGACGCGATGCCGCCCATAAACGGATGGTGGACATGCTGGCTAAGGGCGAAAAACTACCGGTGGATATGACGGGTCGATTTATCTATTACGTCGGGCCTGTGGACCCCGTCAGAGATGAAGTGGTGGGCCCCGCCGGTCCAACCACCGCAACCCGGATGGACAAATTTACCCGTACCATGCTGGAGCAGACCGGGCTGATCGGCATGATCGGCAAAGCCGAGCGCGGGCCGGTAGCCATTGAGGCGATTCGCGATAATGCGGCCGTTTATCTGATGGCGGTGGGTGGTTCAGCCTACCTGGTATCCAAGGCGATTACCGGTGCGAAGGTGGTGGCGTTTGAAGATCTCGGCATGGAGGCGATCTACGAATTCGAGATTGTCGATATGCCGGTGACCGTGGCGGTGGACTCGAAAGGCGAGTCGGTGCACCAGACTGGTCCAAAGATCTGGCAGGCCCGTATCGAAGAGCGCGAGTTGATAATTTGACCGGTTGATTAGGCAATCTTTTCTGTAAAAAGAGTGTCATAACAGGAAAAAAAACCGCAGATGTAGTAAACTCAGCACAGTTACTGTTGTAACAAGGCGAGGAGCCTGGTTTTATTAAATTGGAATTTATGGTGGATATGATGAAGAAGATTTCAGCTGTAATGGGTACATTACTTTTAGCCGTATCTGTGTCAGCGACAGCGCAGACACCGGAAGGTTTATATTTGGGTCCGTCACTCGGTTACTACTATCTGGATAGTGATCGTGTTATCAGTGGACATGATGAATCGGGTGTTTTGGGTCTGAACCTTGGTTATCGTTTTTCAAATGACTGGGCTATTGAAGCCAGCTACGGTCACGATATCGCCGATGCGGATCTCGAAGTTTCGCAGATCAATGCCTACTACTGGTTTGGTGAAGACAACGGTGGCTGGCGTCCTTACATGCTGGCAGGTGCAAGCTACTATGATCGCAGTGGCAGCAATGAAAATAACCTGCAGTCCGAAGAAAAATATACCCACCAGCTACAAATCGGTCTGGGTCTCTCCAAAATGATTGCCGAGCAATGGGAATTTCGTGGCGATGCACGTTTGCACAGCAAAGTGCGTGAAGGCGGTTTTCAGGGCGTTAACGATGCTTCCGTCAACTTCGCCGTGAATTACTACTTCAACAAGCCGGTTATGCCTGTCGCTGCCGAGCCTACCCCTGCCCCTGCTCCTCAGCCAGAACCGCCGGCACCAGAGCCTGAAAAACGCACCATCACGATTCGCCTGAATGTTGAATTCGAATTTGACAAGGCAATCGTTCGTGCCATCTACGGTGATGAACTGCAGGCAGTGGCCAGTGCGATGAAGGTGCATGATGACATTACTCTGGAACTCGAAGGTCACACTGACTCGCTTGGCCCGGATGAGTACAACCAGAAGTTGTCAGAAGACCGCGCCGCAGCGGTTAAAGCAAAAATCGTCGAAGATTACGGTATTGCTGCCAACCGCATTACCACTAGCGGCTACGGTGAAACCCGTCCGCTTGTCGACAACAACACCGACGAAGGACGCGCTCGCAACCGTCGTGTGGTCGGTGAAATGACCTACACCGAAGTGGTTAAATAAACCGGGTTTGACGGTTTTTTGCACGACACTAACGGCGTCCTCGGACGCCGTTTTTCGTTGAGGGATGCGTGGGGGCGATGGACACTGGCGTGAACACACTTTACTGGCACGATTACGAAACCTTTGGTATTGACCCCGCCCGCGATTGCCCCTCGCAGTTTGCCGGGATTCGCACCAACGAGTCATTGGAGGTTATCGGCGAGCCGTTGCGACTGTATTGTCGGCCACCCCTGGACCGCCTGCCCTCTCCAATGGCGTCACTGGTGACCGGCATCACCCCCCAGAAAGCGCTCGAGGAAGGCGTGCCAGAGCGCACTTTTATTGAGCAGATTCACCGTGAATTGTCGGTTCCCGGCACCTGTGGCGTCGGTTACAACAGTATCCGGTTTGATGATGAGGTGACCCGCCATACCCTTTACCGGAACTTCTATGACCCCTATGAGCGGGAATGGAAGCAGGGCAATTCCCGCTGGGATATTATCGATATGGTCCGGCTTGCCAGAGCACTGCGACCCGATGGTATCGAGTGGCCCGATTACGACGATGGTTCTCCCTGTTTTAAACTGGAGCAACTCACTCAGGCCAATGGCATCAGTCATGAGTCGGCCCACGATGCCCTATCAGATGTTATGGCGACCATTGCCATGGCAAGGCTTGTTCGGGAGAAGCAGCCACAGCTGTATCAGTATGTCTATGAGCACCGCCTGAAACACAAGGTGGCTGAACTGATTGATCTCAATCACCGCAAACCTTTTTTACATGTTTCCGGGAAACTACCCAGGGAAAATGGCTATACGGCGCTCATGATGCCCCTCGCCCGACATCCAGTGAACAAGAATGCCATTATCTGTTTTAATCTGATGGGGGATGCCCGCACGCTGATGGAGCTTTCCCCGGAGCAGATCAGTGAGCGGGTCTTTACACGCACGGATGCATTGCCCGAGGGAGTCGCCCGGATACCATTGAAAGGAGTGCAGTTGAACCGTTGTCCGGTCGTGGCAACACCACGGTTGATGGATGCTGCGGCCGCGCATCGGCTGGGTATTGATCTTGCGAGATGCGAAAGACAATGGCAGCTGCTGCTTGAACAGGATTTGACCGCCAAGTTGGCAACAGTTTTTTCAAGTCAGCAATATGCGCCCTGTGAGAATGCCGAACAGGCTCTCTATGAGGGTTTCGCCAGTGAGGCCGACAAGGCACTTTTTCCGGCGGTGCGGTCTGCCAGTGCGAGCGAGCTAGCCAGTGATATCATGCATTTTCAGGATCGGCGCTATCGTGACTTGTTGTTCCTGTATCGAGCGAAAAATTTCCCCGACACGCTCACTGATGAAGAGCAAAACCGTTGGCAGGAGTGCCGCTTTCAACAGTTGACCAATGGCAGGGACGGCTATCTCCCGCTGAATGATTTTTACGCACAGATAGAAGCGTTGCACGACAGGGAGGATTTGTCCGAGCGGGACAGAACTATTCTCTATGCCCTGCGAGAGTGGGGCGAACAAATTTTATAGTGGGTGAGCAACTGGTTCACACCTGACAAAGTCGCTAAAATGCAGCGGTTTTGTTATTCATCTAGGGGCAGTGTGTGGAATTCAAAGGCGCCAGTATTCTTTCTATCAGTCAGTTTGAGCGCAATGATATTGATCGGATTTTCCGGGTGGCCGATCGCATGGAACCCTACGCGCAGCGGCAGAAAATTACCCGTGTACTGGAAGGCGCAATCCTCGGCAATATGTTTTTTGAGTCGAGTACTCGAACGCGGATCAGCTTTGGCAGCGCATTCAATCTTCTCGGTGGTGAAGTACGTGAGACGGCCGGTTTCGAGGCGTCGGCCCTGACCAAGGGCGAGTCCCTCCAGGATACGGCACGGGTATTATCCGGTTTTAGCGACATTATCTGCTTGCGCCATCCCCAGTCGGGTTCTGCAGCGGCCTTCGCCTCCTCCAGCCGGGTCCCGGTGATCAATGGCGGTGACGGCAGCAATGAACACCCCAGTCAGGCACTACTGGATCTGTATACCATTGAAAAAGAGTTGAAAGGTCGCGGGCGTCAGCTGGACGGACTGCGGGTTGCCATGATCGGTGACCTCAAGCATGGCCGTACGGTACATTCCCTGTGCCGACTACTGATGCTGTTCCGGCACATTTCAGTGGAGCTGGTTTCCCCGAGGGAGCTGGCCATGCCCAAGGAACTGGTGGAGGAGATGCGCACAGCGGGGATCAAAGTGGACGAATCGGATCGGCTTGAGCCGAGCATTGCACATGTGGATATAGTCTACTCCACACGCATTCAGGAAGAACGTTTTTCCAGTAAGCATGAGGCAGACCTGTATCGCGGCCGGTTTCGTCTTAACCAGGCGATTTATACCTCGAACTGTGAACCCAATACCGTCATTATGCATCCACTGCCGCGAGACTCCCGGGCGGAAGCCAACGAGCTGGATTGTGATCTGGACAGCAACCCGAATTTGGCTATTTTTCGTCAGACGGACAATGGCCTGCTGGTGAGAATGGCGCTGTTTTCGATGATTCTGGATGTCACCCACCTGGTGGAAAAATACGCCACTGAGGTCTGTTGGTATAACCCGCGCTTGTCACCCTGATCCATCCCACGGCTTTCCCTGTGGACAGTCGATAATCATTTATTACCATGCAGGTCCTATGAACGAATTTGACGATATTCGTCCCTACTACGATAGCGAAGTGCCCGATGTCCTGGCCCGCCTGGCCATTGATCGGGAATTCATCGATACGCTGATGTCCATCAAATATCGGCGTCTGGGTCGCTGGATGCCCTGGCTGATGCGACCACTGATCAGCCGTGTACTGAGAAAAGCCTTTGCCAAAATTGATAATGTACGGGATTTTCAGGAAGCCGTGGGCACCAGCATGGCCAACCTGCTACGCAATATTGGTACCGAGGTAACCGTATCGGGACTGGAGAAGTTGGACCCGGACTCGGCTTATTTGTATATCAGCAACCATCGCGATATCGCCATGGACCCGGCGTTTGTCAATTTTGTGCTCTACCACAACGGTCGCGATACGGTGCGGATTGCTATTGGTGACAATTTGTTGACCAAGGATTTTACGTCCGATTTGATGCGCATCAACAAGAGTTTCATCGTCAAACGCTCCCCGGTAGGGCGGCGGGAAAAACTCACTGCACTGGTACAACTGTCGCGCTACATCCGTTTTTCCCTGCTTGAAGAGCGGGCTTCTGTGTGGATAGCTCAGCGGGAAGGCCGAGCAAAGGACGGTGTGGATAAAACGGAAAAAGCCCTGTTGAAAATGCTCTCATTGAGCAAGACCAAGGAGCAGAGTTTTGCCGAAGCCATCCGTGAATTAAAGGTAGTGCCAGTGGCCATTTCCTATGAGCTGGATCCGCTGGATGAGGCGAAGGCCAAAGAGCTGTATACCCGTCAAACAGCGGGGGCTTATGAAAAAGAGGCACATGAAGACCTGCTGAGCATCTATCAAGGTATTGTGGGGCGCAAGGGCTCTGTCCATGTGACTTTCGGTGATCCGCTGGACGGGTCAATTGACACCCCCGAAGCCATGGCCGAGGCGGTGGACCGGCAAATTATCGGTAATTACCATCTGCAACCCACCAACCTGATTGCCTTTCAGAAACTGGAAGGCGATTCACCGCAACTGGCTCACTGGAAAGCACAGCATCCCTGTGACTGGGCGAGGAAAACCAGGGCTTTTGAGGGGCGCATCCTCGCCATGCCGGAGGCCTATCGAGATATTGTACTGAACATGTATGCCAACCCGGTGCGCAGCAAACTGAAACTCGGTCTGGTTTAGGCGTGCTGGAAGAGGAGCTGAGGAACACTATCCAGGGAGGCTACCGCGCTTTTCTCGACAGTAATGGTTTGCGGGCCCGATTGGGCCAGAAGCAGATGATTGCGGCTATTGCCAATAGTCTGGGTTCCATTGACAGTGATGCGGAAGGGCACCGCAAAGCGGGCAACCCCGTCTGTGTGGTGGAGGCGGGCACTGGCACTGGCAAGACCCTGGCGTATCTATTGGCGGCGTTACCGATCGCACGGCATCGCGGCAAGCGGGTGGTGATTGCCACCGGCACGGTGGCGCTGCAGGAACAATTGGTCAATCGCGATATCCCGGCCCTGCTCAAAAGTACCGGCTGGGATTACCGGGTCTCCCTGGCCAAGGGGCGTGGTCGCTACCTTTGTCCGGTTCGTCTTGAACAATGTCTGGACAGTGCTACTGCGAAAGATAGCGGTCAGTTCCTGTTCGAAGACGAGATCAGCTTTAATCCCACCGGCAAATTGATTGCCAGCTATCGCGCCATGAATGACGCGCTGCAAGAAGATCAATGGGCGGGTGACCGGGATGCCTGGTCGGAGTCGCTGGAAGACAGCGACTGGCGGCCTCTGACTGTAGATCGGCGTCAATGTGCTGGTCGTCGCTGTCGCCTGATTCGTGAGTGCTGTTTTTTCAACGCCCGCGATGCACTGGATCAGGCCGATTGTATCGTGGCCAATCACGATCTGGTCATGGCCGATCTGGCCCTGGGTGGTGGTGTCATCCTCCCTCCACCGGAGGACACGATTTACCTGTTTGATGAGGGGCACCGCATTGCTGGCACAGCGCTCAATCATTTTTCCGGCAGCTGCAGACTGCGAACTACAACCCATTGGCTGGGCAAGCTGCAGAAGCAGGTGGATAGTTGGTCCGAATTACTGAAAGACGCGCCGGAGATACAGAGCCGTCTTGAAAAGCTGACGGCCGCTGCCGGTGATGCAGAGAAATTATTGGGGCTGGTCTATCCGGTGCTGGAGAAATCTCTGGCCCAGGCTGGTGATGGGGATGCGGAGCCTCGCTGGTGTTATCCGAATGGTGATCCCGGTGAGGATATTCGCGAGCTGGCAGGTCATCTGTCGCAAGCGTTTGGTGTTCTATCAACCCTTCTGGAAGTGCTCTCCGACCGGCTGGGTGATGCGATGGATGAGCCCCATTTTCCAGTCCCCAGGGTGGATCTTGAGCAGCTTTTTCAACAGGTGGGGATCTGGCAGGGACGGACCGATGGCGTGCTGAAACTCTGGTGCTGTTATGCCCGCGAGGATGATCTTGCCAACAGCTCGCCCTATGCCCGCTGGCTCTCTCTTGAGCAGCAGGCCGGCGGTGTCCTGGACATCCAGGTATCGGCATCACCCACCGATGCGGGTGGCCTGTTCAGGGAGAACCTTTGGCAAAGATGTCATGCGGCGGTGATTACCTCGGCGACCCTGCGTACTCTTGGCAAATTCGAGAATTTCGGCAAACGTTGTGGCCTGCCGGCGGATACGGCGTTCACGGCGGTGGCCGGCGCGTTTGATTTTGCCCGGGCCGGATCACTGTCGGTACCGGATATCGGCGCCGATGGCAGTGACAGCAAGGCCCATACCGATGCGCTTATCCGAACAATGCCAGAGCTGGTGGACTGGTCAGAGGGGACGTTGGTGCTGTTTGCCTCGCGGCGACAGATGGAACAGGTTTACGAGCAGTTGCCCGATACTTGCCGGGAGTCCATTCTGCTCCAGGGGCAGTGGGCCAACCAGGAGATTGTCCGTCGGCATCGCGCAACGATTGATAAGGGATCGGGCAGCGCGATTTTTGGTCTGGCCAGTTTTGCCGAGGGCATGGATTTTCCCGGTGACTACTGCCGCCATGTGGTGATTGCCAAGCTGCCATTTTCCGTACCGGATGATCCGGTCTATCAAACCCTGTCGGGCTGGCTGGAACTCCGCGGCGTCAATCCGTTTATGGAGTTGATGTTGCCCGATGCCTCCCTGCGATTACACCAGGCCTGTGGGCGGCTGATTCGAACGGAGCAGGACACCGGTAGAATTACTATCCTCGACCGCCGGATTGTGAGCAAACGCTATGGTAGGCAAATGCTCGATGACCTGCCCCCTTTTCGCCGAGAGTTGAATTGATGATACAAGCTGTCGGGAGGCTAAAATGAATGATGTCCGTCGGCAATTGACGATACGGCTCTTTGCTGTGGAGCAGCATTTGCGCGATCTCGATGTCTGGTCCGAATCGGCCCCGAGCGCAGAGGCTCTCGCCAGCGACCAGCCCTTTGCCATTGATACGCTGGAATTTGTTGAATGGTTGCAGTTCATTTTTCTGCCGCGTATGCAGGATCTGGTGCAAAGCGGGGCTCCCTTGCCCGCCACCTGCGGGGTCGCGCCCATGGCAGAGGAATATTTCAAAGGGCGACCGATAGTCAGGGAACAGTCTAACGAGGCGAATACGGAGCAATTGATCGCGGCGCTGTCAGCAATTGATCGGCTGCTGTCCGGCTGACCAAAAGTGCTGTTTGCCTCATAGGCTACTGGCGACCGGACCTGTTCAGTAACACCATTTCAGGAGACAGATTCATGTCCCAGTGTTCTTTCGATTACCGTGGCAGCGTGGTATTTGTTGCCGGCGGCACTAGCGGTATCAACCTGGGCATTGCCCGGGATTTTGCACAGGCGGGTGCGGCTGTCGCTGTGCTCAGTCGCTCTCAGGACAAAGTCAATGCGGCGGTACTGTCGTTGCAGGAGTATGGTGGTACCGTATTGGGTTTTGCTGCCGATGTGCGCGATGCCGGGCAGCTGGAAGTGGTTTTTGGGGAGGCTCACCGCCAACTGGGTCCTATTGATGTACTGGTATCCGGTGCGGCGGGCAATTTTCCGGCAGCGGCCAACAGCATGTCTGGTAATGCATTCAAGGCGGTGATGGATATCGATCTGCTTGGGACTTTTCAGGTGCTCCGTTTCTGTTATCCCTACCTGCGGAAACCGGGCGGTTGTGTGATAAATATTTCCGCGCCACAGGCCTTTGTGCCAATGGAAATGCAATCCCATGTCTGCGCCGCCAAAGCGGGTGTCGATATGCTCACTCGCACGACGGCACTGGAGTGGGGGGCGGAAGGCATTCGGGTGAACTCACTGGTGCCGGGCCCTATTGAGGGAACTGAGGGAATGAAGCGACTGTCGCCCCCGGGACCGGGGGGTGCCCGGCAGATAGCAGATTCAGTGCCCATGAAACGGCAGGGCACGGCGGCTGATATTGCCGCAGCGGCGATGTTTCTCGGTTCTTCTGCCGCGAGCTACATCAGTGGCGCCGTGTTACCGGTGGACGGTGGCTGGAGTCTTGGTGGTGCCGGACTGATTGGACAGATCCTGTCGGGCCAGTCTGAAACAGAACGCGGTAAAAAACTCCCCCAGCAGTGAAGTTTTTGCCAGCTTCCGTTGCCAATGCCAGCGGCCTGATTTCAGGAAGCGGTACCTGACAGATTATTGTTTTTTTCTTGCAGCCGTTGCTGAATGCTGCGCAGTATGCCGGCAGCATCCAGTCCGGCCGCTGTCAGTTGCTGCTGATGGCTGCCATGTTCCAGAAATATATCCGGTAGACCCAGGTGCATTACCCCTACCAGAAAGCCCATACAGGCCAGATGTTCGCTGACTGCGGCACCTGCGCCGCCCTGGGTGGTATTTTCTTCGAGAGTGACCAGCAGCGTATGTTGCGTAGCCAGCCGGGTTATCAGATCTTTGTCCAGGGGTTTTACAAAGCGCATGTCCACCACGGTGGCGTCCAGCTGTTCGGCGGCGTCCATGGCAGCTGGTAACAGTGTGCCAAAGTTCAGTATAGCTACCTGATGCCCTTTCCGGCGAATGACCCCTTTGCCTATTGGCAGTGCGGTCATTGCCTGCTCTATCGCTGCGCCGGGTCCCGTTCCTCTGGGGTAGCGGACTGCAGCCGGGCCCTTGTGTATATAGCCGGTATAGAGCAACTGGCGGGTTTCGTTTTCATCAGAGGGCGTCATCACTAACATATTCGGGATGCAGCGCAGGTAGGTTAGATCAAAACTGCCGGCATGGGTGGGCCCGTCTTCTCCCACAAGCCCGGCGCGATCAATACCAAAAAGTACATCCAGACCCTGTAGGGCGACATCGTGAATCAGCTGATCATAGGCGCGCTGCAGAAAAGTGGAGTAGATAGCCACGACAGGCTTGATTCCCTCACAGGCCATTCCGCCAGCCAATGTGACGGCGTGTTGCTCCGCGATAGCAACATCGTGGAAGCGATTGGCAAAGCGATTGGCAAATTCGACCATCCCAGAGCCTTCGCACATGGCCGGTGTAATCCCTACCAGGCGTGAATCTTTTTCCGCCATATCACACAACCAGTTACCGAATACCTGCTGGTATTTGAGTTTTGGCGGACTGACCTTGGCAACGGGTTTTGCCACAGCGATCTGGGGTTTGGTTTTCGGCTCAATCTTGTTCAGCGCATGATAGCCCACCGGGTCTGCTTCGGCGGGGCCAAATCCCTTGCCCTTGCGGGTAATGGTATGCAGCAGGATAGGGCCATTCAGGCAGCGCAGATTGCGCAGTGTTTGCACCAGCAGGGGCAGATTGTGCCCGTCAATAGGACCGATGTAATTGAAGCCCAGCTCTTCGAAAACAATACCGGGAGCTACCATGGCCTTGAGATGTTCTTCTGTTTTGCGAACAAAGGTGGCCGCTGAAGGTATGGAGCGGAGCACCTTTTTGCCACCTTCGCGGATGGAGTTATAGAACCGGCTTGACCAGATTTTGGAAAAATAGGTAGCGAGCCCCCCCACATTGTGGGAGATAGACATATTGTTGTCGTTCAGCAACACCAGTAGGTCGGCATCGGTGTGGGCGGCATGATTGAGTGCCTCGAAAGCCATGCCTGCGGTCATGGCCCCATCCCCGATGACCGCCACCGCCTTGCGTTTTTCACCATTGATGGTGGAGCCCAGCGCCATGCCCAGGGCGGCGCTGATGGATGTGCTGGAATGACCGCCACCGAAGGTGTCATATTCACTCTCGGACCGTTTTGGGAATGCCGAGAGGCCTTCCATCTGCCGGATATGGAGCATCAGGTCGCGTCGACTGGTCAGTATTTTATGGGGGTAGGCCTGATGGCCAACATCCCATACCAGGCGGTCGTGGGGGGTGTTGTAGACATAATGCAGGGCAATGGTCAGCTCGACGGTTCCCAGGCCAGCACCGAAATGGCCGCCGCTTTTCCCAACACTGTAAAGCAGGTAGGCGCGCAATTCGTTTGCGAGCTCTGGCAGCTGCTCCGGTTCCAGTTCGCGGAGATGAAAGGGCTGATCAATGGTGTCCAGCAGCGGGGTATCCGGACGAACCAGTGGTATGTCATCAAAGGTCTTTGGCATGCAAGATCAATTCTGGGTAAAGGGTACAATCTTACACCAAAAAGACGTGTGAAACGTCCCCGGTTTACCGAGGTCAATAGTCCAGTGCGTTAGTATTCCCTTTTGACAATATAGTTTGCTATGGCGCGAAGCTGGTCTGCGCGCTCATCGAAACTGGCCAGTGCGGACAGTGACTTGCCGTGAAGCTCAGCGGCTTTTTGTCGGGCACCATCAATGCCCAGTAGAGATAGATACGTGGGTTTGTTGCGGGCCTGGTCTGATCCCTGTTGCTTCCCAAGCACAGCGGTATCGGTTGTGCCATCGAGAATATCATCCTGTACTTGAAACGCGAGACCGATGGCTTCGCCATAATCTTTCAGCGCACCGAGTTGCTCTTCCGAAGCGCCGGCTGTCATCCCCCCCATTATGACGCTGGCGGAAATCATGGCGCCGGTCTTGTGGCGGTGCATATGTTCCAGTTGCAGGAGTGTGAGCGTTTGGTTGACGGCAGCCATATCGATGGCCTGACCGTAAACCATGCCATTGATGCCGGCTGCTTTGGTCAGCATCGCGAGTAAGCGCAGTGTTGTCTGCGGGGGCAACTGCGGTGCCTCAAGTAGCTGTTCAAATGCGAGTGTTTGCAGGCCGTCGCCAGCCAGGATCGCCGTGGCCTCGTCAAAGGCAATGTGGCAGGTGGGCTTGCCACGACGCAAATCATCGTTGTCCATCGCGGGAAGGTCATCGTGAATCAGGGAATAGGCGTGAATCATTTCCAGCGCTGCCGCTACCCGGTCGGTGGAAGGATTGATTTCACCCACTGCATTGGCCGCAGCGTAGGCCAGTAGAGGACGAATGCGTTTGCCACCGTTGAACAGACTGTAGCGAATTGCCTCGAAAAGGGTGGTTTCTCCCTGGCCGGCAATGGGGAGTATGGCATTGAGATGTTGATCAATTCGCTGCTGCGACTGCTGCTGAAAGTCTGCAAAAGGAAGCGTGTCCATCAGCCGCTCTCGGGATCAAAAACCTTGGGCTCAGAGGAGTCGCGAGTCAGCATATCGACTTTAAGTTGGGCATCCTTGAGTGCCTGCTGGCATTCGCGGGTTATTTTAATACCAACTTCAAAGGCTTTGAGTGAATCCTCCAAGCTTAAAGTCCCCTTTTCCATGTCGTTGACCAGTTCTTCAAGCTGGTGCAGTTTTTCCTCAAAATCCAATGGTTTTTTGCGGCTGGCCACGTTTTACGCTCCAAAAATCAAGCTGCAACACTAACCGAGCCAGGTGATGTGGTCAATTCTGTGAGCACACATCTGTAATCTTTTTCCTACAAAAAAAACAGAAAAATACCAATAGTGGCTGCATTGGAAAGAGTAGATAGTGGCGTGGCATGGATGCTGTGACACATGGATGTGTAACGTAATGACCACGGAAAAACACGGATGTTAGGTTACCCTGTGGTTTCCAGATGGAAACCACAATTTCCTGTACTGCCCCTAGAAGCCCTGATATCTCCTGTATCAGGGCTTTATTTTTTACCTGTTGACAGTGTTTTCTCGGGGGTTATTATTGCTGAAGTTGTACCTTGCAGGAGCAATAGGCCTTCAGTTGCAGCAATGAGCCCAAAGCAGTGTGCCGTCCCCAAAAAATACCCGTGATGCTGCGGTGGGACTGCTTTACGCCTTTTTGCCCTGGTCCCCAGGCCCCGTCCTTTATTGATGGGGCTTTTTACATTTTGGAAGAACAGTCTTCAGCCCCCTCTGGAATTCAGCAGTGGTGGTCGGTGTGATACAACCGAGGATTTTACGACTCAATCAGGCAGGCCAACCGATCGAATGGCTGGATTGGCAGGAAGCCGTGTGCCTGTTTGCCAGGGAGCTTGTCGTCTGGACGCTGGGTGATGTGGTCAAAAAAGTTCATGGGGGTTATAGCCGTCATACCGGAGAACAGTCCCGTATGGTATTGCCCAGTATCGTTGCCTGTACCGGTGAGCAGTTGGCGCGTCCACAGACACGGCACCCGCTGAGCAATCCTGCACTGTTTGCCCGCGATGGTTATTTGTGCATGTACTGTGCCCGTCCCTTTGAGAGCAATGCGCTCACACGTGATCACATCGTGCCCACTTCCAGGGGTGGGGAGGATCGCTGGGAGAACGTGGTTGCCGCCTGTCGCCGTTGTAATCAGCACAAAGCTGACCGTCTGCTCGATGAATTAAATATGCAGTTAGTCGCTCTGCCGTTCAGGCCCAACAACGCGGAATATCTGGCACTGATTAACTCCAGGCGGATATTGGGGGATCAGATGGAGTTTCTGCGGAGCCAGTTTTCCAGAAATTCGAGGTTGTTGTAGTCTATTTGTTCGATACTCCCCGGCAATCCTGCAGTTTTAACAGGCGTCATTTGTTGCTGATTTCATGCTAGCCTTTGGCCCCGAAAGCCATTAACCCATTGTTGAGGATCATTGAATGGAGCTCGGAATTGCCGGAAAAACGGCGTTGGTTTGTGCCGCTAGTAAAGGGCTGGGCAAGGGGTGTGCGATGGCCTTGGCAGCGGAGGGCGCCAAGTTGGTGATTATGGCAAGGCAGGCCGATACGCTGGCAGCAACCGCTGAGGAGATCCGGGTAGCCACCGGTGCCGAGGTGACCACAGTGGTGGGTGACATTACCACGGAGGCCGGTCGGGATGCCGTCCTTGCCGCCTGCTCTGCACCGGATATTCTGGTGAATAATGCCGGGGGACCGCCGCCGGGAGATTTCCGCAACTGGGGACAGAAAGAATGGTTCGAAGCGGTCAATGGCAATATGTATAGCCCGATTGACATGATTCGCCGTACCCTGGATGGCATGATCGAGCGACGGTTTGGGCGGATTATCAATATCACCAGTGCTGCGGTAAAGCAGCCGTTTGAACCGCTGGGGTTGTCCAACGGTGCCCGTTCGGGGTTGACGGGTTTTGTGGCCGGGATCTCCCGGGACCCGGCGCGCTTTAATGTGACCATCAATAATTTATTACCGGGACTCTTTGATACCGAGCGGGGTCATGGCGCCGCCGCACTGATCGGTAACAGCAGGGGGCTTTCTGCCCGGGACATTATTACCGGTCTGCCCGCCGGCCGGTTGGGTATGATCGAGGAATTTGGCGCCACCTGTGCGTTCCTGTGCAGCCGACAGGCAGCCTACATCACCGGCCAGAATATCCTGATTGATGGTGGCAACTACCGCGGTACTTTCTGAGGTGTAGCGCTAGTTCATCAGACTCTGTGCCAGCACCAGCAGTATCAGTGCCGGGCAGCAAAATTTTGCGTAGCCGGGCCAGACTCGCCAGAACAGACTGTGCTGTACATCGGGCAGACCTCGGCGAATTTCCTCCAGAACCTGGTCCCTGCGCCAGACCCAGGTGGCGAAAACACATAACATCAGTCCCAGCAGGGGCTGGCTGTAGCGGGTGGTGAGGGTCACGACGACCGTAAACAGGGTGTCAAAATTCATCACGATTACCGTGCTGATGGCAAAGACTATCGCGCCGGACAGCCAGGTAGCCATAGGGCGACTGGCAACATGTTGTTCGAGAGTGTAGGAAACGGGCACTTCGAGCATGGAAATCGATGATGTGAGCGCTGCGATAGATAGCAGGGTAAAGAACAGCAAAGCAACCACAGTACCGCCAGCCATGGTTTGAAACAGGGCGGGTAGTGTTTGAAAAATCAGGTCTGGCCCGGCCATCAACGTCCCCTGAGCCGTATAGATTTCCACCCCCTGATGCCGGGCGACAAACATCGCTGGCAGTACAAGCAGACCCGCCAGAAAGGCTACGGATGAATCCAGTGCCGTGACAATGGCGCCCATGGCGGGAAGATTGTCATCTGGCCTGAGATACGAGCCGTAGATCAGCATGGTGCCGACCCCGAGTGACAGGGAAAAGAAAGCCTGACCGAGGGCACTGAGGATCAATTTTGGATCACCGATGCGGCTGAAATCCGGGATCAGGTAGAGTTTGAGCCCCTCGACTGCGCCGGGCTGAGTGAGCACATAAACGATCAGAAAAACCATCATTGCCAGCAGAGCGGGCATTAACCGGCACGACCATTTTTCGATGCCGTGCTCAACACCGGCACTGATAACCGCGCAGGTGACAACCAGGAAAATTGCGCAGAACAGCAGGTTTCGGGGTGCGCTGAATTCAGTGAGCCAGTTGGCCAACTCCGGCATTCCGCTGAGACTGACCATCGGTTCCAGCAGATAAGCGAGCATCCAGCCGGCTACAATGCCGTAAAAGCTGAGGATCAGTGCGGCGACAATAATGCCGTAAAAACCCGTCAGTTTTCCCAGCAATCTGGTGGTTTTTCCGGGGGATATGATTTGCAGCGCAGAAACCATATTGGCGCGTGTATGACGACCGATAATCAATTCGGCCATGAGTGCCGGGTAGGCCAGGCAAAACGCCAGCAGGAAATACACCAGTACAAAGGCACCGCCGCCATTCTCGGCGGCATTGGTGGGAAATCCCCAGATATTCCCCAACCCCACTGCCGATCCCGAAGCCGCCAGAATAAAGCCAATACGGGATGAGAACTGCCCGCGGGGAGAAGACATGGCAATCACTCGTGTTGAGCGTTGAGTTCTGACGACCGAAGTTGCCGTCTTGCTGGGATGTTAGTCATTCAGCAGCACTATTTTACCGGTGTGTGAAAACCCTTCCATCCGTTGATGGGCCGCGACCGCGTCCTCCAGCGTCATCACCCGATCAATAACAGGCAGGATCCGGTGTGCTGTCACAAAGTCGATCATGGCGGCAAACTCTGCATTGCTGCCCATGGTGGTACCCTGTATACGGATTTGTCGGAAGAAAAGTTTAGCCAGTTCCAACCCTTTGGCCGGGTTGCCGAGGGTGGCACCAAAGAAGACCAGTCGCCCACCGGGTAACAAACTATCCAGCAGGCTGTTGAGCGCGTCGCCGCCAGCGCTGTCGATCACTGTGTGAAAGCCGCCGGATTGTTGCCGAAGTTTTTTATAGCACGCCGGATCCCGGTAGTTTTCGCCACCGGTTACCCCCATGACTTTGGCGTGAGCCAGCTTCTCATCGCTGCCACTGCTGACATAGACTTCGGCGCCGAGATTAAGGCACCAGAGAACGGCAAAGGTCGAAACACCACTGCCGGCACCGGTAATCAATACCCGCTGACCGGGCTGTACATCTCCCTGGGTGGTCACGGCACGCCAGGCAGTCAGTCCCGCCAGCGGCATAGCGGCAGCCTGTGGCCAGTTGAGATGGGCGGGTTTTGGGTAAACATCGCTCGCGGCAACACAGATGTATTCGGCGAAAGTGCCCTGATCTGGCATACCCAGTACCCGAAAATCCGGGCCGTAATGACGCTGTTCTGGGCCCCAGTTTTTGGCAGGGTAGATCACCACCTGTTGTCCGAGCAGCTCGTTCTGGACACCCTCCCCCAGTTCATCGACAATCCCTGCGCCGTCAGAGCCGGGAACACAGGGTAACTCTATTTTTGGGTACTTGCCCTGTGTGATCCAGAGGTCGCGGCGGTTCAGTGCACAGGCAGCCAGCTTTATACTCACTTCGCCTGGCCCTGGGGCTTTTCGTTCAATATCACGCAGTGTCAGCTTTTCAGGCCCACCAAGACTGTCGAGTACCACTGCCTTCATGTTTACTCTCCATTGTTCGCAGGCGAAAACAGATAACCCTTGCCAATAGTCGCGTTGCCTGCGACTTTGACCATGGATACCGACTACACCGCAATGATACTAACATGTCATTATGGACAGGGAGTGTAAACAGTTGTGACAGCCATCCTGAACGGTTTTGGACGTTAGGTGGTTGCATAATCGAGTCATATTGCAATACTCAAGAATAGGGGCATAGCGATGTATAAAAATATTCTGGTGCCGACAGATTTGACGGATAAAAGTGAACCTGCTATCCGGGAAGCACTGTCGATAGCAATTCGGTCCGACGGCCAGCTACACCTGCTACATGTACTGGAGAAACTGGGTGGTGAAATCGATGGAGAGCTGGAAGCCTTCTACCAGAAGCTTGCCAGTCAGGCCGACGAGACCCTGACGCGTTGGCAGCAACATTTTCAGTCAGAGTTTCCCGGTGTGCCAATTGAAAAGGTGATTGCAGTGGGTAAGCGGGCCCCTGAAATTATCCACTGTTGCGAAGAAGAGAAGATAGACCTGATTGTGATGGCGGCCCGCACCGTCAAGCCGGAACAAAAATCGTTTGGCACCCTGAGCCATCAGGTCGCCCTGTTCGCGCCTGTATCCGTGTTGATGGTCCGCTGAAACGCCTTTTGCGGTCCTGTTTTCCAGGATGAGGATGATTTCAGTGCCCATCCAAAGCGACCCTTGAAATTCAGATTGCCGTACCTACATAAGCTATGTGGGTGTCTCGTCTCCCGCAGAGTGCATGCCCGCGACCATTACTTTTTATATTGCTTCTAATGGAGGATATGTTATGGCAACTGTTGATCTGACCCCGCTGTATCGCAGCACAATCGGCTTTGATCGTCTCGAACCGATGCTGGAAACCGCGTTGCGCACTGAGCAAACCTCGACGGTGTACCCGCCCTACGACATTGAAGTGCTTGATGAGGACCGTTATGCCATCACCATTGCTGTGGCTGGCTTTGACCGCGCCGAACTGGATATCCAGGTCGAGAAAGGGGTACTTACGGTGTATGGCAAAAAGGCGAGTGACAAGACATCCAGAAACTACCTGCATCAGGGGATCGCCCGGCGTGCCTTCGAACGCAAGTTCAACCTGGCGGACCATGTTGAAGTGACGTCTGCGGATCTTAACAAGGGCCTGCTGACCATCAACCTGCTCAAGGAAATTCCGGAGGCCATGAAGCCAAGAACCATCCCGATCAGTGATGGCGAGAATGTACTTGAAGATACTAAGGGCAGTAGCGAGGATAGCAGCCAGGTAAACAGCCAGGCGGCCTGAGCAAACGGGGCGGCAGGTGATTGCCGCCCCACCTACTGAAAATACTTGGGAATTATTTTTTCCAAACCGTGTCCCACAACACTGTCAAGGGCGAGAACCTAGCCGGTTGGCTCGGCGTCAAGGCAAGTGGTCAAGCAAGTAATAAATGGGTTGGGTCCTGTCATTGGACAGCCAGGCCTTCGGTAATCCTCAGGAGTTTTTAGCATGCATCAGTTCAGACATTTCATGCTCGCGGTATCCATGTTGTTGGTGGCCGGTTTTACCCAGGCGGCGCTACCGCTGCACGATGGCTCGGACAGGGAGCTGCCCTCGCTGTCGCCAATGCTGAAGAGTGTCAGTCCGGCAGTTGTCAATATTGCGACATTTTCCAGCCAGCAGGCTACGAACAATCCCTTGATGAACGACCCCTTTTTCCGACATTTTTTCAATGCGCCCGACCCCCGTCAGCAGCGTCAACAGCCGCCCAGAAAACGACAGCAAAGCGCGGGTTCAGGGGTGATAGTCAATGCCGATGACGGCATTGTGATGACCAATTACCACGTGATCAAAGGTGCAGATGAAGTCCAGGTATCCATGGAGGATGGCCGTTCGTTTACCGCCAAGGTCAGAGGTTCCGACCCCGAGTTGGATATCGCCATTTTGCAGATTGAGGCAGATAACCTGGCTGAAGTACCACTGGGTGATTCCGGCAAACTGGAGGTCGGCGACTTTGTCGTGGCCATCGGCAGCCCGTTTGGGCTTGGACAGACCGTGACAACCGGTATCGTCAGTGCGCTGGATCGCACCGGCCTCGGTATTGAAGGCTATGAAAATTTCATACAGACAGATGCGTCCATCAATCCCGGCAACTCCGGTGGTGCACTGGTCAGCCTGGGTGGGGAGCTGGTGGGAATCAATACTGCCATTCTGGCACCGGCCGGCGGCAATATCGGCATCGGCTTTGCTATTCCAGTCAACATGGCCAAAGCCAGTATGGATCAGATTCTCGAATATGGCGAAGTGAAGCGCGGTCAGCTGGGTATTGGTATCCAAGATATTACGCCCGAGTTGCGCGAAGCCTTCAATCTTGAGAACGGTCAGAGAGGCGTACTGGTGACCGGTGTCAGTGACGACTCCACTGCCAAGAAAGCGGGCGTAGAGGCAGGGGATGTGATTATTGCCGTCGATGGTGAAGCGACCAACTCATCCGGGCAGCTGCGCAGCCAGATCGGCATCAAATCCATTGGTGACGAAGTGCGACTCACCTACATTCGCGATGGCAAGGTGAAAAAAGTAGATATCAAGGTAGGTGAGCCACAGCAATTGACGTCCACCACGGGTGAATTGCACAAGCTGCTGGAAGGTGCCCGCTTTGAAAACAACCCGGATGGTGAGGGTGTACTGGTGTCGGGCTTATCACCGAACTCGGTAGCCGCCTATAACGGTTTGCGCCCCGGTGATGTGATTCTGGGTGCCAACCGGCAGCGCGTCACCAACCTAGATAGCTTCAAAAAAGCGCTTTCCCTGAGCAAGCAGTCCGTCCTGCTCCATGTCAACAGGAATGGCAACTCCCTCTACCTGGTGATCCGCTAGCGTTCCATATTATCCGGTGGGCCTGTCTCTTGCAGGCCTCACCGGATACCTTGCTTGCCATGAAAAATCCCTTTGCCTGTGCCGGTTACATTCATTTGTCATGCAATGATCGATTTAACAGTTATTCAGTCAGAACCGGAGTAGGATGAAGGTGTTCCCTGAGTGGCCAGTCGGTATCGGTATGTCAGCCACGTTTCTACTATCTTTAAAGTATCCGCGCACTTCAGACTTGCAGCGGCCAATTCTTTTCAATAGGGAGTTCAAGTATGAATAATCAATCCGTTAGGCAACTGGTCTGCTACATACTGGTTTCCATGGTGATGTTCGCTGGATTGGTGAGTCAGTCCCATGCGGTGATGGTGGGTACCGATACGGTTGCCGCTGAGGTGGCTTCCGATCTGGGTCGTGAAGAAATCAAAGACCTTCTGGCTCGTCAGGATGTATCCGATAAACTGACCAGCCTAGGTGTTGATATTGCCGATGTCAGTGATCGGGTTGACTCAATGAGCGACGCGGAGGTCGCCGAGCTGAACCAGCAGATGGCCGACCTGCCTGCAGGGGGCGCTTTGGGTACAATCGCATTGGTATTGTTGATCCTGATTCTGCTTGATATTGCCGGGGTGACCGATATCTTCCCCGGTGTCTAAAATTGGCTCACAGTAGTCCGGCCTTTCAAAAACACGCGATGACCTCGCGTGTTTTTTTTCTGTGTTCTGTTCTGCTTTCCGGGTGTGTCAGCACGCCCCAGACAAACCAGCTGCTGGCGGGGCAAGCCGAAGACAGTTCCCGGCATGCGTCCCATCACATAGAGGGAGTGCCTTTTTTTCCGCAGAACGATTATCACTGTGGTCCCGCCGCGCTGGCTACGGTGCTCTCTGCATCGGGACTTGCTTCAGTGGTTCCCGACGACCTGGTGAGCAAGGTGTATGTGCCCGACAGAAAAGGCAGTTTTCAGGTAGAAATGCTGGCCGCTGCCAGATCTTACGGGCGAATCCCCTATATTATCGAACCCCGTATCGAGCATCTGATCGGTGAAGTGCAGGCCGACAACCCGGTGTTGGTGTTACAGAATCTTGGCGTCAGCTGGTATGAGGTCTGGCACTATGCGGTCGTGGTTGGTTACGACCTGAGCAGCGAAAAACTGGTGATGCATTCCGGTGAGAAAAAGCGGCGCATGACCAAGCTGGGAGTGTTTGAACAAACCTGGCGGCGCAGCGATTACTGGGGTGTGGTCCTGCTCAAACCGGGGATGTTGCCCCGGCAGGTGGACGAACAGAAATACTTCCTTTCGGTGGTCGACTTTGCGCGCAACAATCCTGCAGTGGACGTGGTGAAAGCCTATCAGGCAGGGCTGGGACGCTGGCCGGACAGCAAGATATTCGGGTTTGCCCTGGCCAACCTGTATTACGATATGGGCAAACTGCCGGAGGCGCTTGCCGGGTATCGGCGGTTACTCACCGTCGCCCCGGATTTTGCCCCTGCCTATAACAATCTCGCTCAATTGCTCTCGGAACTCGGTGAACACGCTGAGGCGATTGTCATGGCTGAACAGGCAGTGGCCCTGGGTGGGCCACACGCATCACTGTATCAGAAGACCCTCGACGCGCTTCGGGAGTGATCCGTCCGATTTATTCTGCGGGTACGTGGACTTTGCTGGTGCCTGACAGTTTTCTGAACAGCACATAGAAAACCGGGGTAAAGAACAACCCGAAAAACGTTACGCCTAGCATACCGGAGAAAACCGCAACCCCGATATCACTGCGCATTTCAGAACCTGCACCGGTAGACAGTACCATTGGGACTACACCCATGATGAATGCGAAGGACGTCATCAGAATTGGCCGCAACCGCATCCGGCTGGACGTCACTGCAGCGTGCCAGGTATCCATGCCCTTGTGCTCCAGCTCCCGGGCAAACTCCACGATCAGAATGGCGTTTTTGCTGGCCAGTCCAGCCAGCACAAACAGGCTGATCTGGGTGAAGATATTGTTGTCGCCACCGGTCAGCCAGAGGCCGGCCACTGCCGACAATACTGACAATGGCACAATACTGATCACCACCAACGGCAGTACCAGGCTTTCGTACTGTGCGGCCAGCACGAGAAAGACCAGCAACAGGCATAGAGGGAAAATAAAGATGGCGGTATTGCCGCTCAGTACCTGTTGGTAGGTCAGATCTGTCCACTCAAAGGTCATGCCGAGTGGTAGTACCCTGTCGAGGATTTTGCTGATGGCATCCTGGGCCTGCCCACTGGAATAGCCGGGTGCCGCATCACCATTCATGTCTGCCGCCAGATAGCCGTTGTAGCGAATGGCGCTTTCCGGACCGTAGCTCTCTTTCATTTCCAGCACACTTCCCAGCGGCACCATCTCTCCGCGGTCATTTTTCACTTTGAGGTTCAAGGCGTTTTCAGGGTTGGTGCGGTATTCGGCATCCGCCTGGGCAATCACCTGGTAGGTGCGGCCAAAACGGTTGAAATCATTCACGTACAGCGAGCCGAGGTAGACCTGCATGGTGTCGAAGATTTCCTTGATATCCAGGCCGAGCTGTTTTGCCTTGGTTCGGTCAAGATCGGCGTATAACTGGGGGACATTGATCTTGTAGTTGGAATAGACATTGACCAGTGCCGGGTCCTGCCATGCGGCCTGTTGAACACTGTCCACGACCGCGGCCAACTGCTCATAGCCGAGGTTGGCGCGGTCCTCGATCTGCAGCTTGAACCCGCCGGTGGTGCCGAGACCCATCACCGGCGGTGGTGGAAAAATTGCAATGAACGCTTCCTCGATACCGGCATATTGCATTTGCAGTCGTTCGGCGATGGCCGCAGCAGACAGTTCGGGCGAATTGCGCTGGTCAAAGTTTTCCAGTGTGACAAAAACGATGCCGGCACTGGCGCTATTGGTAAAGCCGTTCACCGAGAGGCCGGGGAACTGCACCGCATTGGCGACACCCTCTTCGGCCATGGCAATGCTGCCCATCTCCCGGATGACGGCTTCCGTGCGGGCCAGAGACGCACCATCGGGCAGCTGCGCGAAACTGATCAGGTACTGTTTGTCCTGGGGTGGAACAAACCCCTTCGGCAGGCCGCTGAAGCCAATAGCCGTCACGCCGATCAATACCAGATAAACCGCAAAAGACGTGGTTTTATGGCTCAGTAAACCGGCGATGGATGTGGAGTAGGCGCTGGACGATTTTTTGAAGCCCCGGTTGAACAACCGGAAAAAACCGCCAAACAATTTGTCCATGATCCTGGTTAGACGATCTTTGGGTGCATCCTGGCTTTTCAGCAGCAGCGCCGCTAGGGCAGGGCTTAGAGTCAAAGAGTTGAAAGCCGAGATGGTGGTTGAGATGGCAATGGTCAGGGCGAACTGCTTGTAGAATTGGCCGGTCAGCCCACTGATAAAGGCAATCGGCACAAATACAGCCACCAGAGTGAGCGAGATCGCAATAATCGGCCCACTGACTTCCTGCATGGCTCGATAAGTGGCCTCACGGGGATCCAGTCCCTCGGAAATGTTGCGCTCGACGTTCTCCACCACCACGATGGCGTCGTCCACCACGATGCCAATGGACAACACCAGCCCGAACAGTGACAGAGTGTTGATGGAAAAGCCGAACATCCACATCAGGGCGAAGGTACCGATAATCGATACCGGCACAGCCAGCAGCGGAATAATCGAGGCGCGCCAGGTCTGGAGGAAGACCACGACCACAATCACCACCAGCAACAGGGCTTCCAGCAGGGTTTTCACCACGGCCTTGATAGAGTCTTTGACGAACACTGTGGGATCGTAGACCACTTCGTAGTCCAGGCCCTCGGGAAACAGCGGCTTCAGTGTCTCCATGGTGCGCCGCACCTCATCGGAGATGGCGATGGCATTGGCACCGGGTGCCTGAAAAATCGGGATCGCCACAGCGGGTTTGTTATCCAGCATGGCATTGAGATTGTAATCGGCCGCCGCCATCTCAATGCGTGCAACATCCCTGAGCCGGGTGATCTGACCACTGCTGCCGGCATGCACGATGATGTCCGAAAACTCCTCCGGGGTTTCCAGTCGCCCCATGGCATTGACGGGCAGCTGTACATCCACCGGCTCGGCCATGGGTGCGCCGCCGATGATGCCCGCTGCCACCTGCACATTCTGTTCCCGGATCGCCGCAATTACTTCATTGGCCGAGAGATGGCGCTCGGCAATTTTCTCCGGGTCGAGCCAGATACGCATCGCATAATCGCCGGAGCCAAACAGGCGCACTGTACCAACCCCATTGACCTTGGCCAGTTCGTCCTTGACATGCATCAGCGCATAGTTGCGCAGGTAGAGTTCATCGTAGCGCTGATCCGGTGATACCAGGTGGACCACCAGGGTGAGATCTGGCGAGCTTTTCACGACCGTTACCCCGAGCTGCCGCGTCACTTCCGGCAAGCGGGGCAGGGCCTGAGATATCCGGTTCTGCACCATCTGTTGGGCGAGATCGGGGTCCGTGCCTATTTTGAAGGTGACGGTGAGGGTCATCCGCCCATCCGAAGTGGCCTGGGAAGACATGTAAAGCATGTTTTCCACGCCGCTGAGTTGCTCCTCAAGCGGCGTCGCCACTGACTCGGCAATGACTTTGGGGTTGGCGCCGGGAAAAGACGCATTCACGACCACTGAAGGCGGCGTGACCTCGGGATATTCGGAAATCGGCAACTGAAACATCGCCAGCATGCCGGCGATCATCACCATCAGGGAGAGCACCCCGGCGAAGATCGGTCGATCTATAAAGAATCTGGAAATATTCATGGCGGTCCTTCAGGGGAATATTGAGTCTATTCAGCTGTTGTGTCGGCAGCCTTGGGTTGGGCAGGTGTGGGATCGACCGGCATCCCCGGTCGAATGTGGGCGAGTCCGTTGATGACTACCTGATCGCCAGGTTGCAACCCGCTCAACACAACCCGTTGCCCTTTGTGATACTGGCCCAGGGTGACTTCGCGGTAGGCGGCGATATGGTCTTCGCCGACCACATAGACAAACTTCTTGTCCTGATTGGTGCCCACCGCGCCAGTGGGGATCAGCAATACCTCCATTTCGGTGGCTGCACCGAGTTGAACATTGGCGTACATGCCGGGTGTCAGGGCACCGTCGGTATTGTCAAAGATGGCCCGCGCCCGAATGGTTCCGCTGGAAATATCCAGTTGATTATCGAAGGCATGGACTTTGCCCCGGTAAACCCGGTCGTCGTTCGCCAGTGTCAGTTCTACCGGCATCGACGCGGTATTACCGGTGGTCCGGATTGATTGCAGATAGGTTTGCTCGTCCACATTGAATTCGGCATACAGCTGCTGGTTGGATACCAGTGTTGCCAGTACGGGCGCACTGCCACCGGCTTCCACCAGGTTGCCGACGGTGAGCTCTGCACGGCTTATCCGGCCAGAAAAAGGCGCCTTGATGTGCGCATACTGGAGATCCAGCTCCGTTCTTACCACGGCACTTTCGGCCTCCCGAATCATTGCGCTGGCCACCTGGTACTCATTTTTCGCCGCATCATAAATGCTGTCCGATACCAGTTTCCGCTCGACCAGCTTGCTGGCCCGTGCCAGCTCGTCTCGCGCCAGGGTGGTGCGGGACTCTGCAGAGGCAAGTTGCGCTTTTGCCTGTTGCACGGCGGCCTGGTAGGGCCGGGGGTCAATGACAAACAGTAGCTCTCCCCGCTCGACCAGTTGACCATCCTGAAACAATACCTGCTGAATCTCGCCGCTTACCCGGGGTTTTATCTCGGCGGTATTTACTGCGGTCAGGCGTCCGGCAAAGCGTGTCCAGAGGCGAACGGATTGCAGTGTTACCGCTGTAACGGGAACCTGTCTTGCAGGTGGTGCACCTGTTGCCGTCTCGTCACTGGAATAGCCCTGCTGTGGGAATGCGACGTAATAGAGGGTCGCCAGCAGGGCCAACAGTACAGCGGTGATTGCGCCCGCAGCAAAGCGAGGGTGCCTTTTGCCAGATGTGTCGGGCATGGTTGAGCTCCAGATGCAATGTGTTAAGCAGTCTCCTGCAGCAGCAGGTGGCTATTTATTACCTAACAGAGCAGCTTACATACCGGTCGGTATGCCCGTCAATTGCTGAAATCAAAATAGGTTGCCTGGGGCCTCGTTTTGTATTTGAGTAATTTATAAATATATTTCAACAGGTAAACGCAGTTACACCATCGTGGGTTTTCAGACGGCAGCGGTGTCAGGGGTTTTGCCAGCTGGCATGGGTTGCTGGGCAAACCGTTAGGTATCTATACTGTGAAGCCTGACTTCAACCTGAAAGATACCTGATATGTCGTTAACCGAAACCCGGGAGCGCCTGCTGGAAACAGCGCTTGAGCTGATCTGGCAGAGTAATTACAACAGTGTCGGTGTGAATGAAATCTGCAAACAGGCGGGCGTCACCAAGGGTGCCTTTTACCACCACTTTGATTCGAAGGCGGCACTGTTCTGTGAGGCTACAGCCTATTACTGGCAGGTGATAAAAAGTGATCTTGATGCGGTTTTTTCACCGGTCAACACCCCGCTCGAGCAACTTGAAAATCTGGTGCATTTTCTGTTTGTGGCGAAGATGGGCAATGATCGTGCGGGTATCCGGGGCTGCCCTTTTTACAATGCTGGGGCACAGATTGGCTCCGGTGACGAGAAAGTGATCGAAGCGCTCCAGCTGCTGTCTCAAACTGCGGTAAAATACAACCTGTCACTGGTAAATGCCTTGCAGTCAGCGGGGTATCTCGATGACGGTGTGGATGCCGAGCAAACCGCCAGATTGCTCTATCACTACATCCACGGCGTACTCAGTTATGCCCAGGTGCACAGTGATGACGAGGAAATCAAACGTGATCTGCCCACCGGTCTCTACCGGTTGCTGGCACTGAAAACGGACTACTGGTTTAGCGCCAGGCCCAACTGGGAGCCACAGCCGGGGGGTTCCCCTCTGGTCGGTGAGATACTGCTGCCAAGACTCAGGTAGCCGTATACGGTTATACAAAAACCGGGATGGATTCCATATGGCCGACCAGTTGTGGTCGGTATTCCCAGTGTGCCTCAATAGTATTCTGGGTGAGCACATCGCCGGGTTTTCCCTGTGCGGATAATCTGCCTTCCTTCATCAATACACAATGGTCGCAGTAGCGCAGCACATGGTTGAGATCATGCAGCACGGCGATGACTGCGTAACCGCGTTGGCGACATAGTGAGCGGGCCAGTGCCAGTATTCTGTGCTGTTGTTTGAGATCCTGTGCCGAGGTCGGTTCGTCCAGCACCAGCAGTGGGGGCTGTGTGGCCTGGCTCAATTGCAGTAACACCCTGGCCAGGTGAACTCTTTGCTTCTCTCCTCCGGACAGTGATGGAAACGCCCTGCCGATCAGGTGGTGGCAATCCGTGTCTTTCATCAAAGCGGCTACCTGCTGCCTGCCTTCTTGACGGGACAGGGAAAGTGGAATCATTCCCATGGCAACAATTTCGTCGGCGGTAAATGAAAAGCCGATCTGGCTGAACTGGGGAAGTGCGGCCAGGTGTCGCGCCCTGTCCAGTGGATCCCAGTGGCGTAAGGATCGCTGATAAAAAAGGATGTCACCGGCGACTGACAGAGCACCACCGATGGCCCTGAGCAAGGTGGATTTTCCCGACCCGTTTGGACCGGCGACCCCTACCATCATGCCCGTCTCGATACGCAGTTGCTCAACGGCAAGGTGTGGCATCTTGCCGCTTTGAGAGCGGAGATTGGTCAACTCAAGCATGGCGGGAACTAGCTCCATTGGCGTCGTTGCTGAATTAACAACGCCAGAAAAAAGGGCGCCCCCAGCAATGCGGTGACCAGACCCACCGGCAGTTCGGCTGGCTGTACCACGAGTCTTGCCATGAGGTCGGCCACCAGCAGGAGCAGGGCGCCGCAGAGTGCAGAGAGCGGGATCAGGCTGCGGTGGTCAGGCCCGGTCACCAGCCTTACCAGGTGCGGTACTACCAGCCCGATAAAGCCGATAATGCCAGCGTAGGCGACGGAGATGCCCACCCCAACGGCGACCAGAATAATCAGCTGCCGTTTGAGCCCTTCCACGTTGATACCGAGATAGCGGGCCTCACATTCTCCGAGTACCAGTGCATTCAGTGCGGATGTCTTCCTTTGGAATGCAATAGCCAGGGCAACAACGGTGAAAAATCCCAGCCACAGGTTTACCTGACTGGCACCGGCAAGACTACCCATCTGCCAGAGGCTCAATTGGCGAAGCTTTTCATCGTTTGAAAAGTAGCTGATAAAACCGATGGTCGCACCGGCAAAGGCGGAGATGGCCACTCCGGCCAACAACAGTACCAGCACGGAGGTGCCCTGTTTTGACCGGGACAGGCTGTACACCAGCATTGTGGTGAGCAGGCCGGCAACAAAAGCACTCACGGGCACGGCCAGAGGGCCCATGGAGGCGGGAAAGATCGCGATAGCAACAATAGCGCCGACCGCAGCCCCGGAGGAAACGCCGATAATACCGGGGTCTGCCAGTGGGTTGCGAAACAGCCCCTGCATCACTGCGCCACACTGTGCCAGCATGGCGCCGACAAACACAGAGAGCAGTAATCTTGGCAGTCTCAACTCAGTGATGACTACCCGCTGGTAATCATCCAGTATGCTCCAGTGGGTGCCGAACAGGGTATCGCACAGTGCCAGCAGGCTCTCTGTTGGCGGTAAATCCAGCGCGCCCTGCAATAGCGACAGCAAGCTGCCGAGGATAATCATGGCAACCAGCGCGATACCGGAGATCATAACGGGAAGTCGCATCAGTCCGCCTTTACTGCAAGGGTCAGTTGTCTGGCTTCTTCGATGGACGCCAGGCTCAGTCCCGCGACCAGTGTACTGCCATCAACGGCAATAATGTGCCCGGAGCGGGCGGCCCGGCTGTGCGCCAGTACCGGATTGCTTTTGAGAAAACTATCCAGAGCGCGGTCTTTTTCCTGCCCGGCGAGAATGATGATGTCGGGATCCATGGCCAGCAGGGATTCTGCCGAGACAGTGCGGTAATTGGTGAAATCGGCAACATTGTGGCCGCCGGTGAGTCGAATGAAAGCTTCGCCGGTGGTGCCGTGACCGGCCAGGCGAAGCTTTGTGGGATCTGTGGCCAGCAAGAAAGCGGCACTGCTGCCTGTTACTGGCTGGCTTTCCAGGGCGAGTAACTGTTGATCCAGCCTCGCCAGCAGGGGTGTCACTGTCTCGGTCAGGCCCAGCGGTTCGGCCACTCGCTGAATATTGTCACGCAACTGCTGTGGATGATCTGGAGAAGGCAATTGCAGCAAGGTGACGCCAGCCTGCCTGAGTGCATCAAGTGCGGGTGCCGGACCCATATGTTCACTGCCAATCACCAGCGTGGGTGACAGGCTCAGCAGGCCTTCTGCAGACAGGTTGCGGTGATAACCGACGATTTTAAGTGGCCGGTAATTCGGTGGCAGGTGGCTGGTGACGTCCACGGCAACCAGATACTTGTCTGCCCGCAGGGCAAAGATCAGCTCAGTGGCCAGCGCATCGGTGCTCACCAGCCTTGTGTCAGCCTGCGCCGTGACAGCAGCGCCAAATAATATCCCGGTCAACAGGGCTGACATCAGGGACGAGCGGGGGCATTTTTTCATGGTTTCGATTCCATCAGGATTTGGGTATCGGTCATCTGTCGTTCATTCAACAGCGCCAGCAGTTTGACCAGCGATTCCACGGATGCGCGGCTATCGGGGGCGACCGTCACAGGCCGGTTTTTGTCATCCAGCTGGGGCAAAAGGCGGGACTGAAATTCCTGCCAATGGTTGTAGCGCTGTTCGCCAATACCCCAGTGGGGCGAATCCTTATAGAGCGTGATCAGCAGCCGTTGAGGCCCTGCCGCCAGTTCGCTGGTAGCCTGGTCGGTATCCGGAATATTCACCGGCAGAGAGAGCAGTCGATGGTTGGCGGTAAGCAGCAGGAACACCACGACGATAAAGATGATGTCAATCAACGGGGTCAGTTCCAGGCCTGCTTCCAGCTTGATCTGGCGGGGCGAGCGAATCACGGCAGGGTACCCATCGAGACGCCATCGAGCTTCAGCAGTTGTAGATTGATAAACTGTTCAGTCCCACTGATCAACTGGTCGACCCACATATTGAAGCCGTGTGCGCCCACCAGTGCTGGCACCGCAATGATCAGTCCGGCGGCCGTTGTTTTCATGGCGATCCCCAACCCGCCGGCAAGCATGGCGGGCTCAATGGGGCCCCGTTGTTCCCCCAGGGTATCAAAGACCTGTATCAGTCCAACCACTGTACCCAGCAGTCCCAATAGTGGCGACAGCAGGGCGAGTATTTGCAGTAGCCGGATGCCGCTCGCCAGCCGCCGTTGGCGGTGTTGCAGCCACACGGCAGCAATTTCCTGCTGGATATGTTTTGGTTGTCCAGCATGTCCTGTCATGACGGTCAGGCTGTCCCGTCTGAGTTTGCCGCGCACGGTTGTGTAACCAATCACAACCAGCCGCTCTGTCAGGATGATCAAGGACAGTAGCGCACAAAGTGAGAGCGGATAGGCCATTGGGCCCAGTTGTTGTTCAAGCAGTGTCATCAGATTCATGGGACGTAGCAGGCATTACTGGTAGGTTGAATTTTTCAGGGCGAATTGCACCGGAACCCTGACCCTTGATGCGGCGCTCTTGCCATTTATCCGGTAAGGCATGAACTCCCAACTGGCAACGGCCTGTAGTGCGGCCTCGTCCAGTACAGCGATTCCCGAACTTTTGCTGACTGACAGTTGACGCTGTTCGCCTTCGTCGTCGAGCCAGATATCCAGCCAGACTGTGCCCTGCTGGCCCCGCTTGCGAGCAACTGTGGGGTAATTGGGCGGTGTAGGTGGCCTGGCGAACAGGGGTTCGGTGACCAGCGGCGCTGTGTGAATGCCCTGCTGTTTGGGCGATTCTGGCTGGCTAGCCACAATGCTTGCCGTATCGTCAAGCTGCTCTGTGTTGTCCCCCGTTGTGGCGGGTGGCCGCTTCGCTTCCGGTATTTTTTCCCGAAGTGGTTTTGTCTCTGCAGCGGACTCGACATTCGGTTCGGTAGTCACTTTGGGCTGCTTTTTTTCAGGTGTGTGGGTTACCACTGGCTCTGAAGCCGGGGACTGTCTGTGCTTAATAGGTTCAACAGCTTTGAGCATACTCTGTTCGCGGCGGAATGAGATCGACACCGCCACTGGCGCGGTGTGAAACGAGGATGCCGATTCAGCAGATGGCGCTTCTGTTGGCGGGAGAGTGATTGCCCAGCTGTGGGCAACCAAAGCCATCAAAAGGCTCCCGCTCCGCCAAAGCAGTGTTGGCCAGTATGTTTTCAGTGCTTTGCCCATAACCGAGATGCTTCAAATGTCAGTGGTGCCCATGGTATACAGTCGGACTCTTTTTGTAAATGATAATGATTCGTATTTACATTTGAGATTGGTGTGTGTAAATTGCTGTTCCCATAGTCAGGTAAGTAGTCAGGTAAGTAGTCGGGTAGGTTAATTTGGTTTCTTGCCAAAAGCGTCGCTATTCCGGGTGCAATTAGTGATGGGGAACAGTGATGGGGAATCCGTTATGAATGATTGTCAAAAACAGAAAAACTTTTTTTCAGTTGGCTGGTATCAACTGGGTCTGGTGCCCGCGTTACTTCTGTCGTACCCGGCGGCCACTGTTGCCGTCGAGGCCAACGACAATAGTAGTCAGTCTGCAGAATCTTCGGCCTTTGAAGTCGCACCAGTGGTAGTCAGTGCAACCCGGGTAGAGCAGGACATTGACGACGTATCTCGTGCCATTGTGGTGATAGACGAGGATGAAATAAGCACCATGCAACCCCAGTCGGTGGCGGAAATATTGCGCTATCAGCCAAATATTACGGTATCCGGTGGCCCCAGACCCGGCAATCAGTCGGTCAATATTCGGGGGCTGACCGGCCAGAAGGTGCTACAAACCATAGATGGGGTGCGTCAGACATTTGAGTCTGGTCATCGTCCCACTTACTTTTTGGATCCTGAGCTAATTCGTGATGTTGAAGTTCTCAAAGGGCCCACCAGCAGCCTGTGGGGTTCGGGTGCACTTGGCGGGGTAGTTTCCCAAAATACCATTTCTGCCAGAGATTTGTTGAAGCCGGGTGCCAATCTGGGTGGCCTGGTCAAATCGGGTTACAACAGCAACAACCATCAGCAAACCACCACCACGGCATTGGCCGGGCGAGTGGGTAATGTAGATCTGCTGGCTAGTGGTTATTACCGGGATGCCAATGACATCGAGCTCGGTAATGGTGACGCCCTGGCGGGCTCAGCCACGCGGGATCAGGGCGGATTGCTGAAGGCAGAATGGCAAATCGACGACCAGCAATCCCTGGCGATAAATTACCGCCGTGCCGAAGTGGAAGGCGGTGTGCCTTCCAATGGTGCCGCTAACCTGGGTAGCAGCAATTTCCTGATTGACCGGGATCAGCGAACGACCACCTGGTCAATGGAATATCACCTGGATACCAATTCTCCCCTGGTGAACAGTCGGCTGCTGGCCTACAGAAACAAGGTGGAAATGGATGAGTCCAGGGTCAGTGATGGACGCTACGATTCCACTGAACTGGTGGTGCGGGGTATTAATCTGAACAATCTTTCCATGATCGGTGATATCGCGCTGCTCTACGGAATCGATGGTTATCGAGAGGAATTCGATGCTCGTCGGGGCGGCATAGACCGCCCTGCACCTCCGGATGCGGAAACCGACGTCTGGGGCGCATTTGTACAGGCCACCGTACCGCTCTCGGAAGCCTGGAAACTGGAACTTGGTGTCCGTTATGACCGCTTTGAAACCGAGGCTAAGAACCTCAATGCTGACAGCAGTGATAGCGATGTCTCCCCATCGATTGCTGTCATCTGGCAGTCATCGGACTGGTTGAAACTGACCCTTCGCCACGATCGGGCATTCCGGGCGCCCGGGGCAGAAGCCCTTTACAGTACGGGAACCCATTTCTGTATGTTCCCGGGATTTTGCAACACATTCCTGCCCAACCCGGATTTGAAGCCCGAACAAGCGGCCAACACGGAACTGCTGGCCAATATGCAATTCGAGAACCTGTTTGCCGATGACAGCCTGCGTATCAATGCCGCTGTTTTCCGGAACAAAGTGGATGATTTTATCGAACAGATCGTCACAGACCCTACCTTCTTCCCGGTGATGGACCCCGGCTACACCACCTGGGTGAATGTGGATGAGGCGGAAATAAAAGGCTATGAACTGAGCGCGGATTATCGGCTTGACCAGTGGCAGTTGAAACTGGCCTATGGCCAAACGCGGGGTGAGGACGATAAAACCGGAGATGATCTCACCAATATTCCAGCTGATACTTTCTCAGCTGACCTGAATTACCGTTTCGGTAACAGGCCATGGCTGGCCGGTGTGCGCTTTACCCATGCGGCCAGACAGGACCGTACCGACTATCCGGAGAACACGGCTGGTCAGGAGTACAGCGATTACAACATCACGGATCTGTATGCCAGCTGGCAGCCGGAAAGCCTGAACGGCGTGAAGCTTGATCTGACGGTTAACAACATCACGGACAAGCACTATCGGCGGGCCTGGGAAGAGCTCTATGAGTCAGGACGCGAAATTATCCTGACGGCAACTTACCGTTTCTAGTGGCGAGAGGGTGTGGGTAACTAACAATGACAGCGTGGGATGACAATCAGGGGATGCCGGGAAATCAGGCAGAAGCACTGCTCCGGCTATTGGCCGAGTGGGGCAATACAACGACCGTCATTGTACACGGCGGTTGTGTGTTCGAGTTCAAGGGGTCTTTTCCTGCCGGTAGCCTCGGCGAGGGTTACTACAATCTCGCCGGTGGCACTTCGGGGCTGCACGGGCACATCAATCTCGGCAGGATCCGGCAGGTGGCTTTCCAGGCGCGTCCCCACCGGGGCAGGGAAAGCTATGCTTTTGTGTTTCTGGACAAGGACAACGAACCCATTTTCAAGGTCTTTCTGGGCAGGGATAACGACGGCGCGTTATTTCCCGACCAGGTGGCCAAATTTCATCGTATTAAAGAGCACCGCTCGGTGCAGTGACGAATGTCAGGAGAGCAGAATGAGAGAGTCTATTGTACAGAAACGTATTAATGAAGAAGTGATCAACTTTATCAGCAGCCGGAAAAGCCTGATGTTATCGACCCTCACGATGGAGGGGGCACCCTATGCTTCCTACGCGCCTTTTGCGATTGGCGAGGAATGTCTGTATGTGTTGATCAGTGAAATTGCTCTGCATGCCGTTAACCTTCAGCATTTTCCGGAAGCCTCTGTCCTGATCATCGAGGATGAGGACAGTGCCGGCGAGCTGTTCGCCCGGATCAGGGTAAATTACAGCGTGCAGGCAAAACACATTGAGCCGGATGGCAAGCATTGGGCCGAGGGCATAGCACGATTGGCCGACAGACATGGCGAGCGTATTAATCACCTCAGCCAGTTGGCAGATTTCAAGCTATTTCGACTTGTTCCCCAGGGTGGACGTTATGTGAAAGGCTTTGGTCGGGCATTTTCCCTGGCGGGAAAAACCCTCGCCGGTGAAACAGTGGATCACCTCAGGGATGGTCACCAGAAAAGGGACGTGGCCTGAAATACCCATTAACCGGAGAGGGGGAGAATCGCTATGGAACCACAATTCCTGTGTGTACATCACAGACAGTTTCTGTCGGTTAACCCCTGTATGGCAAGACGTTACTGGGAGCGGTGTATGCAGGAAGGGCAGGTGTTTGTGACACGCAGCCACTATCGGGCAGCGCTCCCCCATTTTGGTAGCGGTTTTGAAATTGCCATGATTCTGTTGGCCAATGACTGTCAGCCGGTACAGGTTCAGGCCGGGGGGTGTGCCGATGTGGACAGGCTAGTGGATGCCGGTCATGGTACGGCTGCCTGTTACAGGCAGTTGGGGCAATTTCATCTAGAGAAGAATTATCTGTTGACGACGTACTATGCGGTACTTGAGGCCGGTGAATTTGTCCGTAGGGATCAGTCTGCCATTTATCGAGAAGCCATTTCCAGGGTGCTGGAAAAAATCAGCGAAGTCTCCCTGGCCAGCTATGGTCTACCCGATAGCGACCCCGCTCAGCGCCACATGCTGAGCCGTGCGATGCATTAGAATCTCTTCACGATTTTCATGATTGACCCCAACAGGGTTGTCCACCATCGAGTCAGTTGTTTTTGGCATAACCGCAATAGGGATCGGGGTTACCATCTGCCCTTGAGCTTGCCTATACTGTGGCACTGTTATACCGACTACAGACCGATGTAACTGAACACGATAATAACGAGAGGGTGGTATCCATGAAAAAAATCAAAGCTGTGGTTTATGGTGTCGGGACAATGAATTCGATCATTACCCGTATGTTGCTCGACAAGGGCGTCGAGATTATCGGGGCCATTTCCCGCAGTCCGGCAAAAGTCGGCAAGGATCTGGGGGAGCTCACCGGGCTCGGGCGCCAGCTGGGAGTCGCCGTGAGCAATGATGCCGCAGAGGTGTTGAGTCGTGGAGCCGATATCGCGGTTATCGCCGTCAACAGCTATATGTCCGATGCACAGGAGCAGCTCCGCCTTTGTGCCGAGCACGGCGTGAATGCGGTGACATTGTCTGAAGAGGCACTGTACCCGTGGGAAACCTCGCCCGAAATTACTGCAGAGCTGGACGGGATCGCCAAACGCACCAGTGTGACTTTGACAGGCTCCGGTCATCAGGACAGCTACTGGCTCAATATGGTAAGTATGCTGATGGGTACCACCCACCGTATAGACACAGTGCTGGGCCAGGCCAGCTGGAATGTCGACGATTACGGGCCCGAACTGGCTCGTGAGCAACAGGTTGGTACCACCCCGGAGCAATTCAACACGTGGCTGGAGTCCGCTTCGCGCCCGCCCACCTTTGGTCGCAACGTGTTGGATGCGCTGGTGGCGGATACCGGGCTGACGCCCGTGTCGATTACCACGACATCGCGGCCGGTATTGGCGACGGAACCTCTGCCGGTCGCCTCGCTTGGAATCACGGTTCCTGTTGGTCATGTTCTGGGTTTTACCGATATCGATGAAATTAAAACCAGTGAAGGGCCGAGCTTTGTGTTTGAGATGACCGGTTGTGTGTATCGGCCTGATCAGGCTGATATGAACCACTGGAAAATCGCGGGGGAGCCCGACGTTGAGCTCTCTAATGGGGCTGTTCCCACTGCCATGACCACCTGCACCCAGCTGGTCAATAGAATTCCCGATGTGATTAACGCCCAGCCCGGCTTTATCACTGCCGAGAAATTACCCCGGCTGCGCTATCGGGCATTCAGTCTGGAAACCTACTTATCCTGACAGAGCTGCCTTGAGGTCGGAAGGTGTGTGGACAACCGAGGACGCTACCCGGTGGTTTGATTATTCCAATCCTCTACCGGGTACCGGTCCAAAATGTCGATTGAATCGTAGGAGTATTGATTGGCCGCTGTCCCATCGCGGTTGCTATGAACCCTGCGACACGAGAATGACTATGTTTGGACTGTTCAGAAAGAATCCGTTGGAAAAGCTGGAGAAGGACTACCAGAGCAAGCTTCAACAAGCTATGGAGGCACAACGATCAGGCAATATTCAAAGGTACGCGGAATTGAGCGAAGAAGCGGACGGTATCTATCAGAAAATCAAAGCGCTGGAAAATACTGACGATCGGGAGTAATGCGCTGGGCAATTCAGTTCAGGAAGCCCGCCCCACATGAATTGCTAAAGGCCAGCCTGCCAAGAGATCGGTTGCCAGGCTACATCGTCATTGGCTGAGCGTATACAGCAGCGCCCCCTCTTTCCCCGATCAACCGGCCTTGATCATACGGTTGCGGCCTGAGGCTTTGGCTTCATAAAGTGCATCGTCCGCGGATTTCAGCAGCCTTTCCAGCTGGTCTCCTGGTTGTGCCAGACAGCTGCCAACACTGACGGTTATTTTTCGTCCCTCCGGTAGCCCGGTCTGCTCGATGCTCAACCGCAGGCGCTCTCCGATCTGCTGTAACGTCGTTTCATCACAAGGTGAAAGCAGCACCAGAAATTCGTCTCCGCCCCAGCGGGCTGCATGATCATAGGGTCTGATACCCGCTTTCAGAAGGCCGGCAACATTGACCAGTGCGCGGTCGCCGACTGCGTGTCCGAAGGAATCATTGATAGTCTTGAAATGATCAAGGTCAAGCCAGATGATGCCGAAGGTATTTTGCTGGCGGCGTGAACGGTCTATCTCCAGCGTCAGTTGGAGATTCATGCCACGCCGGTTGAGCAGACCGGTCAGTGGATCGAGTTTAGTCAGTTCATTGAGTGCCTGTGTACGGTCCTTGACCCGGGTTTCCAGTTCTTCAGTGTGATTGCGAATTGCCTCGGCCATGTCGGAAAAATGGTTGATCAGTCGACCGATTTCTCCCGAACCACTTGGCAGGTCGGCAGGTCGAAGATCGCCACTTTTCACCTTGAGCATGGCATTATCCAGTGCCGCCACCGGTGTCAGGACCAACTTTCGCAGCGCCAGGTGCACCAGCAATATGGCGATTAACAGGATGAGGGTAAACAGCAGCATCATTGCTGCAAAACTACTGACAGGAATCACTTCCTCCAGATCCAGTAGTGTGAGCTCAAACCAGTCCAGCGAGGGAAGGTAGACAACACCTGCCAGATAGCGCTTGCCGTCAATGACCACGAACTGGCTTTTTACCTCGCTGGTATTGCCGCCGACCTCGCGCAGGGTTGTCATTGTATTCCACAGGGCCTGTTGATCGCGCGGTTGGTCAAAGAGCAATTCAATGGTGTTCTTCTGGCCTTCCGGTTTTACCAGGCTGGCGTAATCAATGATGCCGGGGTCGCGGTGTAATTGAATGGCACCTGTGTGATCTACAAACACGGTTGTGATACCGGGTTGCTCGATATCGACAATTTCCTCCAGGAAGGCTTCTAAGGGCAGGCCGGTGCCGACAATACCCAGCGTGTTATCGCCGTCTTTCATTTGCACGTCAATCCACAGCTGGGTAATACCCAACTGTGTATCGGGATTGACATTGATATGAAAGGACTTGTTCAGTTTAAGTAGCTGGTAAAACCAGGCGTCATCGGGCTTGTCACTGTCCAGCGTATAGCGAAGCTGTTTGCCGGCAAACTCGTCGTCGGCGTTGTTGTAGTAATAGGAGCCCGATTCCTTGAGCGCCACAAAATAATTTTGTGCACTAAAGTTTCGACGATAACTTTCCATCTCACGGATGGCAGCGGTGGCCAGTGTGGGGTCATCCTCGTTCTTTGCCCAGTTCTGGATAATGCGGGAATCGGCCATCTGCCGGGCCAGCGCAAGTTCCCGCTCAATCGGTTTGAGTAGGCGGGTACTGTCGTAGCGCACCTGAATGTCGGCGGCGCGCAGACCCCATTCTTCGATAATATTTTTTGCAACCTGTTGGAACAGCAACCAGGCGCACAGAGAGGAAATAACGATGAGGGCTGCCGTCAGAAGTTGAAAACGTGTTTTGATGCTCAAAGAAAACCCCTGATTAAGCCATACGCTAAATTATCATTGGATTACCCGGTGTAGGCAACTGGTCAGTGACTCAAACGCATTTGATTCGACGCCGATTGCCTGCCTGGTACTCAATTTTTTTATTCGAGGACAAATTTCCTGGAACATGTTCCATGTCGGTAGCCACCGTGTTCCAATTTGCGCATCTTGATTACTGGCTTGGATAGAACGGTGGTTATGGTGCAAATTGCCGGATTATATTGAAATGAACAAAACTGCTATTAGAGAGTTGCTCGTTCCCATCCTGCAGGACGCCGGAATTTTTTATCTTCGGGATACTGTTGCCGAAAGCGATTTTGTCGCTGGAGTCTGGGATATTGATCTGGCCGAGTTGGAAATAGACAGTCTGTCGGCGATGGAGCTCTGTATTGGGCTGGAGGCCGAATGGGGGCTGACTGTTTTGCCTGAGGAGCTGAACAGCCTGGGTACACTTAACCAACTGGTTAATAGCGTAGAAAAATATTGTGAACAGACTGTATAAACGGCTTGCCGGGTGCTGTAAGTCACCCAACCAACTGAATAAACTCCATATTACCCTGGAAAACCGGATGACTCCCATGGAGTTGGCCGCCTTGCGTGATGAGTTCATTACCCGAAAAGGGAGTAGCTGGTTGTGGAAAAAAATCATTCAGGTTTTTTTCAAAATCCGAAGAAATATTTTCGGAAAGGACAGTGTTGTCAAAAAATACATTTCGATTAACGCCCGTGAGCTGTCGAAAGTCTGGCTGACAAAACTCCATGATCAATACTTGCTTGCTGCGGGCAACAATGCCCTTGCGCCTTTTGTGCGGAAACGCCTGGGACGGGCTGTCGTTATCTATGAAGCCGGGGGTGATCGCGCCGGCAAAACATTGGTGGTCTGTTTTAGCGGAAACTTCCAGCGCATGATGATGCCGACACCGGTATTTCTGCAGTCGATAGATGCAAACAGTGCCGACGTGGTTTTGCTCCGAACAGAAAAGCACAAAGGTTATCGAACGGGCATCCAGGGACTCACGTCTGATCTGCCGTCATCACTTGCAGCGCTTAAAACCCTGTTGAGATTTGATGAGTACCGCAGAGTCGTGACGGTTGGCACCAGTGGCGGGGCAATGCCTGCCCTGTTATCTGCGTTGTACTGGCATGCCGATGCATGCCTCAGTGTCAGCCCGAATAACCCGGAGGACGACCGCTGGCGTTCATTTACTGACGGTGAAGGGGCTCTGGGGCTTTGCAAGCACTTTGGCATGGGTGAGAACCCGCCTCCTGTGCATATTGTTTATGGTGAGAACAGCATCAAAGACGCTGAGTCTGCGAGAGTGATCGAATCCATCCTCCCGTCAGTGAGTCTTGTTCCGGTGCCGGGGGCCGGGCATGTCGCGCTATTTCCGCTGCTTGAGCGAGGCGAACTGGGTGGTGTTCTGCAGAGGGCGCTATTCGATGCCAGTCTGCCAAGAAGTGGTTGATTTATGACGGTGATTTAATATGGGCTTTTTTGCCAAACTCGCGTCACATGCCGCGAATAAAATGGCGCATCCGGCCATTATTTCGGAGGGCCAGTCACTCACGTACGGTGAGTTTTTCGACTGTGTCAAAAAAACCGCTTTAAACCTTGATGCAGCCGGATTCGGCACGTCAGAAGTGGTGGGGATCCGCATTGAAGACGAAGTTGATCACCTGATAATCAGCCTTGCTCTTTTGGCAACAGGTGCCAGTATTATTACCCTTCCCGGGCATGATTCCCCGCAATTGCGAGCTAATCTGGCCCACAAAGTTTCAGTGACCCGGATAATTGAGTCCGCAGACGCACATAACTTCCTGGATTACCGTTGCGGTGAATCTCTGTCTCCGGCGTTTCTCTCCGTAGGGCAAATAGCTGCTGCCAGTGTTTTGTACTTCAGAACGTCAGGTACCACGGGTGATGTGAACATTGTGCCATTCTGTGAAGCGCAGATTGCCGCCCAGGCAGATCGTCACAGTGAGTATGCTGGGGACCGGTTGCTGAGACTTGCCTCCATCGAACATAACAATTCCAAAAGGCACAGGTTTTATTGCGTCTGGCAGGGTGGAACCAATGTCTTCAAGCCTCGGGGAAAATTTGATCTGGTACAGTTTGTTTTACAGCACCGGGTGAGTTGTCTGGACATTTCACGTATGCATGCTTCGGACCTGACCGCGCTGAATACCGCGGGCAAGCTGTCCGGACTCAAGATCCGTACCGGTGGTTCAGCTGTTCCCTATGCGGTTCGTTGCGCAATTCAGGAAAAATTGACCGCAAACCTTTATGTCAGATACGCCGCCACAGAATGTGGCGCTATATCCATGGCCGGCCCCGACGATCATGATGAAGCGGACGCAGTTGGTATACCACTTGATGGTGTCGAGTTGGAAATAGTGGACGGTGAGGGCTGTCGACTGCCACTTGGTGAACGAGGGGAGATTCGAATTCGGGCCGAGGGAGTAGCCAGTACCTATCTGAACTCACCCTCAGACACGGCAAAAAGATTCAGGGGCGGTTGGTTTTATCCGGGGGATCTGGGGCATATCCATGATGATGGGCAGCTCGTACTGGATGGGCGAACCGATGACATGATCATTCTCAATGGGCTCAATATCTTTCCCGCCGAGATTGAGAGAGTGCTGGAGAGCCACCCTGATGTCGACTGTGTGGCGGCACTTGGGTTGCCTTCGCAGGTGCATGGGCAAATCCCGGTTGCTGCCGTTATCCTTAAGGCCGGAGTATCAGCGACTGCAGTGGAACTCCGAGGTTTTGTCAGGGCAAGTCTGGGATTGAGAGCACCCCGCCGTATTATTGTGCTAGACAGTTTTCCCAGAAACTCCCAGGGAAAAGTGCTGAAAAGAGAATTACTCAAGTTATTTCAATGATTGAAGACGTGAAAATTCTGTTGCTCAGGGAGTTTCCGGTTGTTCTTGAGAATTTTCTGTGAGGATGTTTACCGGATAAAGAAAAACGGCGGTGTTGTTAACACCGCCGTTTTTGTGTCAGTTCCGAAAAAGGATAAATGACCGCTTCTCAGAACCGGAGTCTGGTGCTCGAGTGGCTTTGTTTTTTCTGCCGTTGCGAGCACCTTCCCCGTTGGGATTAAAATTGATCGGGTTAGAAGCGGTCGAGCGTCATTACTTTGTGCCATGCATCGACAAAATCATTGACGAACTTTTCTTTTGCGTCATTGGCAGCATAGACTTCTGCAATGGCACGCAACTCAGAGTTCGATCCAAAAACAAGATCGACCGGTGTTGCTGTCCATTTGAGCTTGCCTGTTTTGCGATCACTGCCCTCATAAATCCCGTCAGTCTTGGCTTTTGACCACTTGGTGGACATATCGAGCAGATTGACAAAGAAGTCATTGCTCAATGTTCCGGGCCGGTCGGTAAATACACCGTGTTTGGATTTTCCGGTGTTTGCATCCAGTGCGCGCATACCCCCCACGAGAACGGTCATTTCAGGCACCGTCAGTGTCAGCAGGCTGGCCCGATCCACCAGCATGTCTGCGGGTGATCTGGAATGGCCCTTGCCGAAGTAGTTGCGGAAACCGTCTGCAGTGGGCTCCAGCACAGCGAAGGAGTCGACATCAGTCTGTGCCTGCGTTGCATCGGTGCGACCCGGTTTAAAGGGGACCTCTACCTCCTGACCGGCCTTCTCGGCGGCCTGCTCAATGGCTGCGGCACCGCCCAGAACAATCAGGTCGGCGAGTGATACTTTTTTGCCACCCGATTGTGAGCCGTTAAAGTCTTTCTGGATTTTCTCCAGACGCTTTAAAACCTTGTCAAGCTCTGCTGGGTTGTTCACATCCCATTTGTTCTGTGGCGCAAGACGAATCCGTGAACCATTGGCACCACCGCGCATGTCGGTACCGCGGAAGGTGGCGGCAGATGCCCACGCAGTTCTTACCAGTTCAGAGGTCGTCAAACCTGATTCCAGGATGTCTGACTTCAGCTTGGTGATGTCCTTTGAGTCGATCAGTGGGTGATCAACTGCCGGGATGGGATCCTGCCATAGCATGGTATCTTCAGGAACCTCACTGCCGACATAGCGTGCCCGAGGACCCATATCGCGGTGGATCAGTTTGAACCACGCCTTGGCGAAGGCAAGCTCAAACTCTTCCGGGTTCTTTAGGAAGCGCTGGGATATCTTGCGGTACTCAGGGTCTTCCTTGAGTGCCAAGTCGGTGGTAAACATCATGGGTGCGTGAAATTTACCATCAACGTGGGCGTCGGGAACTGTGCTTGCCGCTGCCCCGCCCTTGGGCTGCCATTGGATGCCACCCGCCGGGCTGCGGGTCTGTTCCCATTCAAAGTTGAACAGATTTTGCAGGAACATCATGCTCCACTGGGTGGGCGCCGAAGTCCATGCGCCTTCCAGACCACTGCCGACGGTGTCTTCAGCGTTGCCTTTGCCGCACTTGTTTTCCCAGCCAAGTCCCTGCTTCTCGATAGGGGCGGCCGTCGGCTCGGGACCGACGCATTCGGAAGGTTTGTGGGCACCGTGGGTCTTGCCAAAGGTGTGGCCACCGGCGATCAGAGCGACGGTTTCTTCATCATTCATCGCCATCCGACCAAAACTTTCCCGGATCTGCTTTCCAGCTGCCACTGGATCAGGATTACCGCCGGGACCTTCCGGATTGACGTAAATGAGACCCATTTGGGTGGCAGCGAGGGGGTTTTCCAGCTCACCTTTCTTGTTGTAACGCTCTCGCCCCATCATCTCGGCTTCCGGGCCCCAATAGACAAGATCTGGCTCCCAGTCATCGGTTCGGCCTCCGGCAAAGCCGTAGGTTTTGAAGCCCATGGATTCCAGCGCCACATTGCCGCTCAGAACCATCAGATCGGCCCAGGAAAGGCTGCGACCGTATTTTTGCTTGATCGGCCACAATAAGCGCCGGGCCTTGTCGAGATTCACGTTGTCCGGCCAGCTGTTCAGTGGTTCAAATCGTTGTTGTCCCCCAGCAGCACCACCGCGGCCGTCAGCGACACGGTAGGTGCCCGCAGAGTGCCATGCCATCCGGATGAAGAAAGGTCCGTAGTGGCCATAGTCTGCCGGCCACCAGTCCTGCGGCGTCTTCATCAACGTCTTAATGTCCTTTTTGACAGCCTCGAGATCCAGGCTTTCGAATGCCTTGGCATAGTCGAAGTCGTCGCCCATCGGATTGGACTCCTGGCTGTGCTGGCGAAGCGGACTCAGGTTCAGCTTTTCAGGCCACCAGAATTGGTTGGATTTTGGCTCACCCATGGCCATCGCCGTACTGGGTGTCATGACTTGCGACACGGCTATCACCAGAGCAGCAACTATAGGTGTTGTTTTTGTAAGCATTGACGTAGCTCCCATAAGATACAAAAAATAAAGTAGTTCAATACACAATATAGCGTAGCCTCGCGTAAATACGGCATTTACATTCACTATGAAATGGATTGAAAAATTATATTGGTAACGGTGAGCACACTGATCGTTCCATGTCTGGTGTAACGTGGTAGCGTGTACCGTCAAAAGATCGCTGATGAACTGATCGGCATATTGGCAGACAGCTGGAGAATCTTCCGGGTAGTATTATTTTTCCGCAACTGGATATCAGGCATCCTGCTACTATAATTTTCTGAATACTCGAAGAGGGACTTGAAAATGGATAACAACGCGACGACAGGTGGCAAGTGCCCGGTGATGCATGGCGGCGCCACATCAACCGGTATGTCGAACATGGAGTGGTGGCCGGCTGCCCTGAATCTCGACATTCTACATCAGCACGATATCAAGACCAATCCGATGGGAGAGGGCTTCAGTTATCGCGAAGAGGTTAAGAAGCTGGATGTCGCGGCGCTCAAAAAGGATATGCACGCTCTGATGACCGACAGCCAGGATTGGTGGCCGGCGGACTGGGGACACTACGGCGGGCTGATGATCCGTATGGCCTGGCACTCTGCGGGTACTTATAGGATCGCCGATGGCCGTGGTGGCGGTGGCAAGGGCAACCAGCGTTTTGCGCCGATCAATAGCTGGCCGGACAATGTCAGTCTGGACAAGGCCCGGCGCTTATTGTGGCCGATCAAGAAGAAGTACGGCAATAAAGTCAGCTGGGCCGATCTGATTATTCTGGCTGGCACCGTGGCCTATGAGTCCATGGGCCTGCCTTCTTTCGGCTTTTCATTCGGTCGCGAGGACATCTGGCACCCTCAGAAGGATACCTATTGGGGTGCCGAGAAAGAGTGGCTGGCCCCCTCCGACGAGCGCTATGGCGATGTCGATAAGCCCGAGACCATGGAGAACCCGTTGGCTGCGGTGCAAATGGGTCTGATCTACGTGAATCCGGAAGGCGTCAACGGTCAGCCCGACCCCCTCAAAACCGCCGAACAGGTGCGCATGACCTTTGCCCGTATGGCGATGGACGACGAAGAGACGGCAGCGCTGACTGCCGGTGGCCACACCGTGGGCAAATGTCACGGCAATGGCGACGCCGAAGCACTTGGCCCCGAACCTGAAGCCGCCGATGTGGAAGAACAGGGCTTTGGTTGGAAAAACCCCAACGGTTCCGGCAAGGGTCGCGACACCGTTACCTCCGGTATTGAGGGTGCCTGGACCACCTATCCCACACAGTTTGACATGGGTTACTTCGACCTGCTGTTTGGTTATGAATGGGAGCTGAAAAAGAGTCCGGCCGGGGCCAATCAGTGGGAGCCGGTGAATATCAGGGAAGAGGACAAGCCGGTAGATGTGGAAGACATGACCACCCGCCTTAACCCGATCATGACCGACGCCGATATGGCGATGAAGGTGGACCCCAAATACCGGGCCATCTGTGAGAAGTTCATGGCCGACCCGGCGTACTTTCGCGATACTTTTGCCCGCGCCTGGTTCAAGTTGACTCACCGCGACCTGGGGCCAAAATCCCGCTATATCGGTCCGGAAGTGCCCGCTGAAGATCTGATCTGGCAAGATCCGGTCCCCGCCGGCAATCGCGACTACGATGTGGGCGCGGTAAAGACCAAAATTGCCGACAGCGGCTTGTCCATCGGTGAAATGGTCAGCACCGCCTGGGATAGCGCCCGAACATTCCGCGGCTCCGACATGCGCGGTGGTGCCAATGGTGCGCGCATCCGGCTGGCACCGCAGAAAGACTGGGCCGGCAACGAGCCGGAACGCCTCGCCAGAGTCCTGCCAATCTACGAAAAGATCGCTGCCGACACTGGTGTCAGCATGGCCGATGTGATTGTGCTGGCCGGTAACCTGGGTGTTGAGCAGGCGGCCAGGGCTGCCGGTGTGAATATCACCGTTCCCTTTGCGCCGGGCCGCGGCGATGCCAGCGACGAGATGACGGATGCCGCGTCCTTTGAACCGCTTGAGCCTCTGGCCGATGGCTTCCGCAACTGGCAGAAGAAAGATTATGTGGTCAAACCCGAGGAAATGCTGCTCGATCGCGCTCAACTGATGGGACTGACGGCACCCGAGATGACCACATTGGTGGGCGGCATGAGAGTCCTGGGCACCAACCACGGTGGCAGCCAGCATGGCGTGCTCACCGACCGCGTGGGTGTGCTGAGCAACGACTTTTTTGTCAACCTGACGGACATGGCCTACACGTGGAAGCCCGCTGGCAACAACCTGTACGAAATCCGCGACCGCAAGACCGGTGCAGTCAAGTGGACGGCGAGCAGGATTGATCTGGTATTTGGCTCCAACTCGATCCTGCGTGCCTATGCCGAAGTCTATGCTCAGGACGATAGCAGGGAAAAGTTCGTGCAGGACTTTGTCGCTGCCTGGACCAAGGTCATGAACGCGGACCGTTTCGATCTTGTGTAGTGTTTGGGTTGGCTGAACCCGTTACGCGGGCAGTGAGTCAGGTCACAGTAGTAACTAAAAAGCCCCAACTGATATCAGCTGGGGCTTTTTAGTGTTGGTGGTGGCAGGAATTACTCGCCTCTGCGAGGCTCGGATGGCGGCGTCTACTAAATAAAGTCTATAACTATATGAATAATGTAGTTATATGGCTACGCTGTTTTTATTTATACCCCCATAAATACCCCCAAAAGTAAGCAAGCCGTTAGGGTGTTTTTAGGTATTTCTGCTATCGGTGACTGTTAACGAGAAGTTTTGACCACTTTATTCTTACCCTGTACGCTGGTTTGTTCGAGATAAATAATAATGAAGGTAGGTAATCATGTCAGATAAAACACTTTATGATCGACTCGGGGGCTATGATGCTATCGCTGCATTTGCTGAAAATATCATACCTCGTTTTCGACAAGACGAATTGCTAGCTCGCTTTTGGACTCATAGATCAATCGACGAAGTTGCTCGCGAAACACAAACGTTTATTAACTATATTTGTTCTACGACGGGTGGCCCAGTGTTTTATACAGGTCGTGATATGGTCACAGCCCACAGAGGCATGAGGATCAATAATGACGACTGGGATGCACTTTTGTTCCACTTGGATGCGACCTTTGATCATTTTCAAACCGGCGAGATGGAACGAGAAGAGATGATAGCTATGATCAATAGTGTAAAATCAGATATTGTTGAAGCTTAATCTTTCTGGGTTAAGTATTTCCGTAACTTGCAACGGAGTGCAGGTTACGTCTGGGTCTAATATCTCATCACTCTGATGAGGTTTTATCAGGTTTGCCCGCCTCCAGTGCACCTGAACGCAATGATTCAATGCCCATTCGTATCTATACCTCTTGAAGGTATCAGCCTTTGTGTGGTGGGTTGTACCCCTCCCCCATAAACACCCTCATATACCCCCAGATGATAATGCACATAGGTGGGCGTTGCCAGACGATTAGGCATAAAAAAGCCCCGAATATCAGGGCATTGTGGACATCATTGGATATTGTTAGATGTCGAATTGGTGGGGCGGCGGGAGCTTAACTAGTCAATTAATGCTATGATAAATATATAAAATAATAAACTTGATAATAATCAATACTACTATTGGTACTACTAAAATCTTATGTCACTACCGATTCCAAGACATTCAATCCCTGAATGTGGAATTGAATGTCGATCTATCAAATTCAATGTTTGCTGCCTTGCATCACTCCTTGAGTGTCTTGCTCCACCGCTATGGTAAATAGGCAATTGCCTTCACTCGTTGTTGCCATTGTAGTTTTTCTGTACCTTCTTGCGGTTTAGGGGGAATTAGGTCGCTAAATGGCTCTAGTAAAGGTAATTTGTTTTTTATCAGAGCTATGAGCGTGATGTCTACCTGTTTCGGGATGTTGTCTATCAACCTGGCGAGAAATTGAAGCAGTTCGGCCTGAAGGGTGCCAGGCTGCTTGGCATTCCTATGCCAAAAATAGTACTGATGCATCATGTTAGTCGATCAATGGGGCTAAGAACTCCCTTCCCCCACGATTCACCACATGCGTATATATCTCTGTGGTCGCCTTATCTGAGTGGCATAATTATTCTTTAATTGTAGAAAGGTCGTAGCCTGATTTTAGAGTGTGGATAAGCTGAACCTGAAACTATGAAATTTTTCGGGTTTATTGATTTCCTATTGTTGTAGTTGTCTGCTTTATTTTCTTGCGTAGTGAAGATGAGTGCAAATACATCAAATTGTAATTTACCAATAGCTGAATCAATAACAAAGCTAGCAGCTCCCTGATGAATACCTCTATAAACTATCAGTTTGAGCAACATCCTAGATATACTTCAACAGATAGAAAGATTCGGATTCGTAGGTACGAAGTGGTGGGGCAATTTCTAACAAAACAACAATTCTTTTGCTTCCATCTTAACGAATTTCGCGAATCAGCGAAGGCAGCCAAAAATTCAGTAGAAGAGATATGCATACACCTCAGTACTTCCTGGCGTGTGGCTGGAAACGAATACCTGATTTCTATAAAGCCGGTGCAATTGTACTGAATGCCTCTGCGAACTTTGACATTTTCTTGACTTTTTCCTGACACATCACTGATGTCCCTACCTCTATTCTGCACTCCTGTAAATGAATCGCTCGGGTGGACTCCCCGACTGAAACTGAGAGTGCAGGCATGCCTTCATCTTTTTTTTCCAAAAAACACGCAATACCTGAACGTTTGTACCGGTGGTTCAGTTGGGCCGGTGCCTACGCTCCTTTACTGATGTTGTTTTTCGCAATACTTCTTATCGGTAGCCTGTCTCGAACACTTTTGGTTGCATGGCAATTTGACCGGGTTACAGAAACGTCTGTATGGCCTAGTATATTTCTCCATGGGCTACGGGTAGACCTGATCATGGCAGGCATGGCCGTGGCGCCACTGGTCTTGCTTTTGCCAATTCTAGGTAATCGTTTCTGCTGGATTGTTTGGAAACGCTTGACAGGCCTGTGGGCGCTAATCTTCTTTTTTGGATTTCTATTCATGGAGCTCGCAACTCCAACTTTCATCGCCGAGTATGATACCCGGCCCAACCGCCTGTTTATCGAATACCTGAAGTATCCAAAGGAAATACTGAGTATGCTTTGGCAGGGCTATTTGCCGAACGTAGCCGTTGGGGTCTTGTTTTGTATTTTGCTGACCGGTCTGTTCACTTGGTTGATGAAACCCTGGTCGCGGGAAACCGATCCAGGCAGTTACCGCAAAGCGATTTTGGTATGGCCAATCGTGGTTCTAGTTGTATTTATCAGCATTCGCTCCACGACGGGCCATCGCCCGGCTAATCCGGCAATGTTTGCATTGACTTCCGATGTGCTCGTTAACTCACTGATTATAAACTCCACTTGGTCCGTGGCGTTTGCCGTCTACAATCTCAAACATGAAGGGAATGCGAGTGACAAATACGGCGATATGGCGATGTCCGAAATTCTGGACGAGGTCAGGAGCGTACCGTGGCTTAGTAGAACAGAGTTTAACTCCAAAAGTTTTCCGACTCTGCACAATCAAATTCCTATAAAAAATAGACCGCGCCCCCTTAATTTAGTAATTGTTCTTGAAGAAAGTCTGGGCGCTACTTTTGTCGAATCATTAGGTGGCACTCCGGTCACTCCACGCCTCGAAGCCTTGAAAAAATTCGGTTGGTGGTTTGAGAATTTGTATGCAACAGGTACAAGATCTGCCCGAGGCATTGAAGCTGTGGTAGCTGGCTTCTTGCCTTCTCCGGCACGTAGTGTGGTTAAATTATCATTATCCCAAACCAGTTTTTTTACGCTGGGAGAATTGTTGAAGCGCAATGACTACGACACAGGTTTCATTTACGGTGGAGAAGCGCACTTCGATAATATGCGCAGTTTTTTCACCGGCAATGGGTTTGACACGATAGTAGATCAGCACGACTTCCTTAACCCCGCCTTTATCGGGAGCTGGGGTGTAAGCGATGAAGACCTGTTCACTAAGACCCATGAAGACCTTCAGAAGCTTCACGCATCAGGTAAACCTTTTTTTCGCCTAGTTTTCTCGTCTTCCAATCACTCTCCGTTTGAGTACCCTGACAACAGAATTGAGCAATATGACGTAGAGAAGAACACAGTCAATAATGCCGTCAAATACGCTGATTATGCCTTGGGTGAGTTTATAGATAATGCACGGAAAAGTGACTACTGGAAAGATACGCTGTTCTTGATTGTTGCAGATCACGATGCCAGGGTTTGGGGCGATGAGTTAGTCCCCATCAAGAATTTTCAAATTCCAGGGCTGATACTTGGAGCAGATATTGAAAGCCGCCGTATTAAAACGATCACGAGTCAGATTGATCTTGCGCCAACGCTGCTTTCGCTCATGGGTATTAGCAGCAAACATCCTATGGTTGGCCGTGATTTGGTGAGGTTTCCGGACGAACCCGGACGAGCGATGATGCAGTTCAACGATTACTATGCATGGATGGACGATCGCTATAATGTGACTATATTGCGTCCCGACAAAGTGCCTTTAGCAGGAATGTATTCGCGAGAAACCAGAGCCACCCAGTACCTAGAGGATGCCCCGGACGAAACCACCACAAGAAAAGTTTTGGCTCATGCACTTCTCCCTCTGATACTGTATCGCAAGCAAGCCTATGCGCTACCTGAATAACTTGGTCAGAACAGTAGAGTTAGTGTGTGGTCTTTTAATTAAGCGACGTTAACGTGGATCAGAAACTCCGTTCCTTCGTTACTTGATTGTGCGATTTCGAGATTCCATCCCAATCGCTCGCAAACCAACCTGACGATCAACAAGCCAAAGGTGGTGTTACTGAATTCTCCGGCTGTAGATTTCTCACTACTTGGCATTCCAATAACGTTCAGATCTTTAGTTATTTTGTCAGGAAGCCCAGGCCCGAAGTCTCGTACCGAAATTTTGTTCTCGATTAATCGAACCTCCACTTCTGCATGGGTGTGACGTAGCGCATTCTGTAACAAATTACGCAATAACATTCGTACCAAAGCAGGATGAGTAGTGACTCGTAGCTCCGGGCTGTTGTTGGAAACTGTGATGCGTCCGGCATGCTCCGGAAGTCCATGTTCCAGATCATCAATGGTGTTGAGAATGACATCTTGCAGGACTATGGTTCTGGCATCGCCTTCGGACACCTCACTGCGAGCAAGCTCAAGCAGTACCTCCGTATCGTCGCGCATGGTTTGCATGACCCGGCGGATGCGGCCAATGGTTTTTTGATCCGCTGGAGACAGGCTTTGACGTTGTTCTAATACGTTCAAGGCACCACTCATTACGGCCAAAGGCGTGCGTAGTTCATGGCTGGCTAGTTTCACAAAGGATTTTTCGCGTTCGATATGGTTTTCCAGCGCGAAAAGAAATCGGTTAAATGCCTCGGCAATATCGCAAAACTCCTGATCACGATAGTCTGTGTCGATTTTTGGTATTGTAGATCCAGGTGCTGTGTTAAAGACTTCATGAGTGAGCTTTTTGAAAGGACGTACCAAGTATCGGGCTCCTGTGTGGGCAGCAAAAAAGCCGATCAGAATTATCAGGCCAGCCGCTCCAACCAGCATAAGCTGAACCAAGGCCTCACGATTTTCCATGATGGTAATATCTTGGGCCAAAAAGAGCTTGCCATTGGTTGCTTCCAGTTGCTCGCCATGGATTAGCAACGTTGTTTGATCTATCTCGATTTCCTCTGAAAACGGCAACAAACGACTCTGAAAATATTCCGGAAGTATAAGCTCCGTTTCACCTTTTGGTAGGTAAATGGCTTCCAGTTGCGCCGTTTTTATTGGTTGAAAACTCCCTTCCTGAATTTGCTTCTTGAAATACTCTGCGTCTGCTTTCAGTTCAAGGTCAAGAATGGTGTTTTCAACGTCATTAACAAATACCTCAACAATGAACATCGAGGTTGCGGTCGTAGTGGCAATCAAAAAAAATAGAGTTCGGGACAACCGTATGGTCAAAGATGACTTCATGGCGTATCTTCGCCCCTATTTGCTGGTACGTCCAAACGATACCCACGACCATGGATTGTTTTTACCAGCCCGTTGCCCAGGCTCGCTTGCAGGGATTTTCGAAGTGTGTAGATATGTGTGCGAAGACTATTGCCTTCCGGTTCCCCATGATGGGCGCCCCATACGGCATCAGTTAGCGCCTCGTGGCTGAGAAAGCTCGGATACGCTCGCATCAACAATTCAAAAAGACGAGCTGGTGTGCCGGACAAATCTGTTTTCAACCCACGCAGTTCCACTTCCAGTGTGCCTGGATCGAATCGAACATCCCCAGCTCTCAAGACCGGTCTCTGTGGCGAATAGCGCCGATGGAGAGCTTCAACCCGTATCTGTAATTCACGCAGTTCAAACGGCTTCACAAGATAATCATCGGCACCAGAATCAAACCCTTTTTCTTTGTCGGCCAGGGCGCTTAGTGCTGTCATCAAAATAATAGGAGTCTGGCATTGCAGATCTTGTCGGATACGACAACAAATATCATAGCCATTGACGCCGGGCAGCATAAGATCGAGTACGATAACGTCATAGGTGTGTGTGGCCAGTAAATGCAGAGCGGTCAAGCCATCAGCAGCGAAATCTAGTGTGTAGCGATTTTCACCTAGGAACTCGAACAGGTTTTCTGCAAGATCCACTTCGTCTTCGACAATCAATAACCTGAGAGGAGATTGTAAAGTAGGTTCGAGAGAAGTCTGATCAGATGTCATTTTAGCGAACTCCGTTGGCATTAGACACTGGTTGCTTGTTGTGGATCAATCCTTCAATAACCAACAATTGATAGCGTTTATTTTCCATAATCTTTAGAGCTGACGAAGATAAATTAGCTACTTTGTCCTCTGACCAGTCTCTGGGAATTGCGACGTATAAGCTTTTAAACCTGTTGGCACTTGACAAGATTTTCAAATCGTTCTGCGTTACTTCCAAAGCATTTCCACCTGAGTAAAATCTGGCTGAAAATGGCAGATCATTCAAATAGATCAATGGGCTGTCATCGGCTTCCTTGATCAATTGATAATAGTTTACCAGTTCTTTTTCTGTTTTGAGCGGTGCCCAACCTGCTGCGGTTAGGCTCACGAATACGGTTAATAAAACCGGCACAAGCGCGACTATTCCACCCCGCATACGACATAAATATAAAGACTCCCATCGCGACACCCAGCGGCCGATAAGAATAGCTGTAAACGGCAACGAGGGCAGTATATACGTCCAGAGTGTATTTCCCGCGAGTGTGAAAAACAGCATTGGCGCTAGTGCGCTAATCAGCAAAAAGCTAACACCAGCGTTTGATGTGATCTTATGTACAACGCCTTTTCTTGTGCCCCTGAACCAAGTGAGGACTAGACAGACCAATGCAACGATGCCCCAAGGGAAAGATGCCCACAACCAGAAAACCCAAATCATGCCTTTGGGCTGATCGTGAGCGTTACCATAGAGGTCTCCTGCCCACCCTGGATCCAGAAACCGACGGATATGCTCACCCACGATGAAGTAGTCCAGAAAACCGGGGGTCTTTAACTCAGCCAATAGGTACCAGGGGCAGACGAGCAGGGCCGTCATCAGTATTCCTCTTAACCAAGGCAGACGCCGTAGGTTCGTGATCGCTTCCCGCCAGAGGGATAACCACAAAACGATGGGAATCCCGACCAGCACTATGGCCAGCGGCCCCTTCGACAGAAATCCGATTGCCAGTCCAAGAAAAAAAAGCCATCGCCATAGGCCACTTTTCCCTGACATCACTAGACAAAAGCTGACCAAACTAAGCGTGGTGCCCAGCGCCAAGAAGGCGTCTGTCATCACGGCACCGGAGCTGATATAAGTGAGTGCCATGGTTGCGAAGACCAAGCTGCTCCATTGGGCCACTTGTAAATTCCAGAGCTGCCGTGCCAATCGCCAGATCAGTCCGATCATAGCAATCGTTGCCAGCCAAGAGGGAAAACGTAGAGAAAACTCCGAGACACCAAATATATTGATGGCCCCAGCCTGAGCCCAGAATGACAAGGGTGGTTTGCCCCAAAACGGAACCCCGGGCTCAAACCATGGGGTGATCCAGTCACCAGTTTCAGCCATCAAGCGAGCAATTTCTGCGTAGCGCGGCTCGGTGGTGTCGGAAAGTGGAAGTAGTACCATACCAATGAAACGACTAACAAGTACCGCTGCCAATATCAGCATCCAGAGGTTAAACCGCTTTGACATGACGCACCTCAGTTCTATGGCGACTGGCCTGTTGAGGTATGCCATTCCAGCCTTCAATCACTTCCTCTGTCAGGTACGCCGGGCGCTGCTTCGACTCCATATAGGTCTTGCCGACGTATTCACCTACGATGCCCACACCCATCAATTGAATGCCACCCAGAAAGCTGATGATGGCGACAAGCGACGGATAACCGTTGGTTGCATCACCCAGCATGATTGCTTTCACTACAATCCACAACCCGAACGCCCCACCCATGCTGGCCGCGATGAGCCCGATAACGGTTGCCCAGCGCAATGGTGATACAGAAAACGAGGTTAGCCCTTCAAGAGCCAAGCCTATTAACTCGGGGTAATCCCATTTTGTCTCACCTGCCGCCCGGGGCTCACGATCATACTGGATGACCTGAGTAGGCAAGCCGATCCAGGCAAACAATCCTTTCATATAGCGATTGCGCTCCTTGAGTACTAGAAGAGCATCTATTGCTTTTCGGCTCATTAGCCGAAAGTCCCCGGTATCCACCGGGATATTCGTCCGGCTGGTTCGGTTCAACAACCGGTAAAAAAGGTGAGCACTCCAGCGTTTGAACAGGGTTTCGCCCGCTCGTGAGCGACGCTGCATCAGGACAACATCTACACCAGATAGCCAGCATTCAATCATTGCAGGAATCAGTTCAGGCGGATCTTGCAGATCAGCATCTAGCACAATTGCCGCATCGCCCTTAGCATGGTCTAGGCCCGCTGTCATTGCGGCTTCCTTTCCAAAATTTCTGCTTAGTTTGATAAGTCGGATGCTGGGCGTTCGGTTCATAACACTCCGGATATACTGAGCACTGCCATCGTCACTGCCGTCATCTATCAAGACGATTTCCCAATAGATGCTTAACTTGGCAAGCACCGGCAAGAGCCGCTCAAAAAAGAGCGGTAGCATCGGACGCTCATTGAACAGCGGTACCACCACTGATAACAGTGGTTTATCAAACAGCAGAATGGGAGATTCAATGTGTTTATTCATGAAAAACGAACCTCTGATAGATGATGTAATTCATTGCAGCGACAAGACCTGTGGTGGCGACTTGTGAAAGAGTAACGTGAATTGTCAGGACACTATGGAACAGAAAGAAAAAAACGAGATTGCATAGCCAAGCGACAAAACAAGAGCTGACATAGCGCCATATTGTGCGCCTGTGAGAGCCGCTAATACGGAACGTTAGACGTCGTTGGAGGACGTAGTTGAATGCCGCTCCAGTCACGCTCCCACCTGCAGTTGCTCTCATTGGCTCAAGCCCGAGGGTGATTAGCGCCGTCATAACAAACCAGTGAAACAGCGTGGCAAGGCCACCTGCAGCTATAAATCTCTGCAATTGGAGCGGTAAGAAGAACTTGTTCATAAGGGAAACAACCACTTTGGTGACTGACAGAGACTGCAAGATATTGTGTCGGTACCTTAGCCTACCCAGTGTCACGGCTTTGTGAGGGTTTCATCAGGAAAATATCAAAATGTGAAATGATTGAAGTCCGAAAGTTTCTTTAGGTAGTTGATTGCCAAATGCTGCGGCGGAGCTGTTTGGGGATTTGAATATCCCCAAGAGTCTAGATACTCCGCATGGTAAAAATGAACCATCGGAAGAAGCATGAACAAACTTCGTCAATTTAGGGAAGGATTCAAAAAAGTATCAACAAGAGGCTGTTACGGAAAATTTACCGGCTTGCACTCCTGAATTTTCGCAGAGCGTCGCAGTTAGGCATCATCCCAGTTCAGCCAGTGCAGTATCAGCCAGTGCAGTATGGGCATTGCGTCAACTAGTTGAATTTTTGTTCGCTTGTATCCTTGGGGGACTGAGTGGCATGATCGTACGCTAATATTTCAGAACGTCCGGGATGATACCGTCTTGGCAGGGATTCACAAACAGGGATGGCGCAAGTCAGGCAGAGATTGAGGCCGGGTTTCTGGATGATATATGTTCTTTCCTGTGAAGGCGGTGTGGTGCTGGTGTCAACGATTCCAACGACCCCGCTGCCGAAACGATGAATAAACCCAACTACCCGTTGGAGTAGTTATGGGAGAGATTGCCGTTAGCTTGGAAACGAACAAGACTGTGGTAGATTCGCCCACTTTCTAAATATAACAGGAAGTTAACTTCTATGAATTCTGGTTATGACTCTAAAAGTTGTAATGCGTTAGAGAAGCCGTTTTATAAACCTATTGAAGCGGCGTTGCGTTGGTGCAATCTCATTGCTCAAGAGGAAGTGATTCTTCGTGCTGTGGGAGAGGCAGTTATACCTACACCTAGTATGTTCCCCCAATGGCCCTGCTTGCGTGCTAATGCGGAACGCATTTTAGATGCGGTATTGAATGGCGGATTAACTTATGGTCGCGACGGTCGATCTGTTGTGGCGGGTGAACAGGTGGCTAAAGCACGTTTGACCATTCGCCATGCAGACTTAAAAGAGTGGATGCAAAAGTACTATCCTGACCAAAAGCCCGCATTTTTGTTTGATGAAATTGAGAAAGCTACCCACACCGCCATAAATGCAGATACGTTTCGGGCTCTACAGGCAGATCGTGATGCACTAAAAGCTCGTCTTGAAAAAGCTACTGAAGTGTACCGCGAGTTAAAACAAGATAATGATATTATCACTGCCGAACGTGATTCGCTCCGCGCGATAGTTGAAAAAATGTCGGCTCCGAGTGAGCGAGCAGAGACAACATATCTCAATGTTATTGGTGGGTTAGTAGAGTTAATGCTCAGCCAATCACCAGGTGGAAAAGCTCATTCGATATTTAATTCTCAGGGGGCCATTATCGCCGCGTTGCTTGGATACTATGAAGGAAAACCGGGCATTGCAGCTCGAACCTTGGAAGAGAAGTTTGCGGCAGGGAAAAGGAGTCTCAAATCTAGCTGATTTATTACCGCAACTGCGGCTGAGATTGCCGCACCTGCGATGACCGGCGCAAGTTAAAATCATCACTATGAAGTCATGTTCAGCAACACCCAAGAGGGTACTAACATGCTTCAAACCATCCTGCGGCTCCCTGCCGTCAAACAACAAAGCGGCCTTTCTCGCTCTACTCTTTACCTGCGAATTAGCAAAGGGCTATGGACTAAACCCATCTCATTAGGTGGTCGATCTGTTGGTTGGCCTGCCTCGGAAATTGAAACCCTTAATGCCGCTCGGATCGCCGGTAAAACGGATGATGAGATACGTAAGTTGGTTCTTGCCTTGCAGAAAGAAAGGGAAGAATCCTATCGGCTGTTGCTTTCAGGGGTATCTTCCAGTGGGGTTCTCTGATGGCCAACTACAACCCCAATCTGGCAAAAATTCATCGCAATTACACGGTGGAAGAAGTGGCTTCTCTGTTTGGTATCCACAAAAACACGGTGCGGGGGTGGATCAAGACGGGGATGCCTGTTTGTGATGACAGGCGGCCAACGCTGATTCTTGGGTATGAAATACGTCGTTACCTGCAGCGTACACGTACAGCAGGAAAACAACGTTGCAAACCCTTTGAACTCTATTGCATGCGGTGCCGATCACCCAGGAAGCCTGCTGAGAATATGGTTGATTTCACCCCTATAAATGAGACTACAGGTCGGTTAGTGGGGATTTGTCCCGACTGTGAAACGCTGATGAACCGCTACGCGAACAAGTCCAGTTTGGCCCAGATTCGGCAGCATCTGGAGGTGTGCTTCCCGATAGGTCAAAAACACATAAGCAAGACCAGTTAGTTCCCCGTAAACAGTGACTATGTGTGGAGGTATCAGATGACTAGAAAATATCACCCGGATAATGAGCGGATGAAGCGTAAGTATTTCATCTTTTTGAAAGAGGCGAAGCGTCAGGATGACTCATCGGTTGATGCCGTTGCCAAGGCGATAAGTCGTTTTGAAGCCTATACCAAGTGGCGTGATTTTAAGGCGTTTCACTTTGAGCAGGCGGTTGGATTCAAGGCGCACTTAAACAAGTATCGGAATGAACAGACGGGTTCCAGCTTGAGCAAGGCAACCATGAATTCCGCGTTACGCAGCTTGAAGACCTTTTTTCAATGGCTGGCAATGCAGGCGGGGTATAAGTCCCGTATCAATTACACCGACACGGAGTATTTCAATCTGTCAGATAAGGATACAAGGGTTGCCACGGCAAAACGGAATCGGCCTGTACCAACGCTTGAACAGATTCAGCGGGTAATTGCAGTCATGCCTTCTAATACCGTGCTGGAAAAGCGCAGCAGGGCTTTGGTGGCCTTTACGCTGTTGACGGGTGCCAGGGATAGCGCCATTGCTTCATTTAAGCTGAAGCATGTGGATTTGGCTGCCGGGAGCGTTTTTCAGGATGCTCGGGAGGTTAACACCAAGGCCAGCAAGACCTTCACTACGTACTTTTTCCCGGTTGGTGACGATATTCGGCAGATTGTGGAAGATTGGGTTCACTACCTGAAAAATGAGCTGTTATTCGGTAACGATGACCCGTTATTTCCTAAAACCGAGGTAAAGCCAGGTGCACGGCGTGTCTTTGAGTCGGTTGGTGTTCTGAAAGAGCACTGGAGCAATGCCACCCCCATTCGAAAGGTGTTTAAGGAAGCATTCGAGCAAGCGGGACTGCCTTATTTCAATCCCCACAGCTTTCGCAAGACCTTGGTGCAGTTAGGTGAAAAAACCTGCCGTGGCCCTGAAGAGTTCAAGGCGTGGAGTCAGAATCTTGGCCATGATGGTGTGCTGACGACGTTCTATAGTTATGGCGAAGTGCAGCAATCCCGGCAGTATGAAATATTAAAGGCGCTACGGGAGCCGCGTGCTGATGTTCAGTCTAGTCAGGTTGATGAAATTGCCAGGGCTGTGGCACGCGAAATGAGAGCGCATTCTCTCGCCGAGCTATAGTGCTGGGAGGCTGTAAAAAAGAGGAGGGATTCATTGAAAAAGCCAGCAAGGAAAAATAAGGATAAATTGCCTCCAGCGCCGGAGTTGGCTCCGGAACTGGCTGAGTCACCACCGATTAGTGATGTGTATTTTGCGGAAGAGCATATGCATGAGGTGCTGACCGAGTATTACGGCAAGGAAGAGACTGATAGGGTGAGAAAGCGTATTTATGGGGATAGCAAAAAGCCATGTTCGCAAACTCACATTATTTCCCCTCTCATTTGCTCAATAACTATCTGATGAATGAAGTCGCTCTACCATACGGACTCAAAAACAATGAGCTGGTGCACATCTCTGAGGTAGAAGCAGGGTTGGGATGTGATTGTTTTTGTCCATGTTGCCAGTCCAGGCTTGTTGCAAGGAAAGGCAACGAGAAGAGACATCACTTTGCGCATTATTCGAATGAAGCATGCTCTGGAGGGCTTGAAACGGCTGCTCATCTATTGGCCAAGGATATCTTGAGTAAGGCAGCATACATAGCGCTACCTCCGGTAGAACTATACTTTGAGACTGGTCGGAGGTTGTTGCGTTTATCTGACGCTAGAAAATATAAGATCGACCGCGTGAGGGTGGAGAGTAGCATCGAAAATATAAGGCCTGACCTTATTCTTACGATTGGTGGGCGTGATCTGATTGTTGAAGTGTTTGTAACTCATAAGGTGGATGATGAGAAAGTCAGTCGCATTAAACGACTGGGGGTGTCTGCTATCGAAATAGATTTGAGCCACTCTATTTGGGATGGAACCAGAGAAGATATGTCCTCCTTAGTCGTAGATGAATGGTTTTTTAAGAACTGGATTTTTAATGCTCGAGCTGTTCAGGAGTTCGATCGGTTGATGGGTCTAGCTCTCAAGAAACCCACTATAGTTCGAGGGTTTTCAACGCATGTGGACTTGTGTCCTCTAAAAAAAAGAACATACAAAGGGAGGCCTTATGCGAGCTTTAATGATGACTGTGTAGGCTGCGAGTATCTTTTAGAGGGTATGACTGAAAGAGGCTATATATGCTGTATCGGCCATTTGCCGGATGAGATTTAAGTATTTCTTGATAGGAATAATCACGTCTGAGTGTCTTGTATACGCGAGCTTGGCGCATCTCAGTCCAGAGGTGCTAGATCAAGGTCGGTGCTGAAATTACCCATTGACGACGGAGAGGGCTGCTGTACCGGTGAGGCTCATATTTCCGGTGGCGGCCTTTTCGATATGTTCGCTCCACCAAGTCATGACGGGAATACGACGTTCAATGTATTGGGCGCGGTTATAGGCGTTTCGCACTTCATTTTTTCCGGTATGGGCCAGTGCTGCTTCAATGACTTCTGGGTCAAAGCCCTGTTCATTGAGCGTGGTGCTGGCTAAAGCTCTCATGCCATGTGCTACCAGTTGCTTGTCGAAGCCCATGCGCTTTAGCGCCATATTAGCGGTTTGCGGGTGTGTGTGGGTTCGGAGATTTCTGTCAGAGGGGAATACAAACTCACTGCAGCCACTGATGGGTTTCATCAATTCCAGTAAGCCGACGGTTTGCCGCGTCAACGGGACAGTGTGAGCTTTCTTCTTTTTCATTCGTTCAGCAGGGATATGCCAAAGCTGGTTCTCCAGGTCAATTTCATCCCAGCGAGTACCGGCAGCTTCGCCAGGGCGCATCATCGTATGTAGTTGCCATTCGATCAAACAGCGAGTGGTTAGTTTGATGCTGGCCAAGGATAGGGCCTTCATCAATTCTGGGAGCTGGCTGGGGGCGAGTGTGGGCTGGTGTTGTTTGTCAGGTGTTTGAAAGGCTTTGCTAATACCGGAAAGGGGATTGTTTGGGATCACACCCGTGTTGACTGCAAAGGTCATTATTTCATTCAGGCGTTGGCAGAGCCGTTTAACTGTTTCAAGGCTGCCTTTGGCTGCAATGGGCTTGATGGTGGCAATGGCTTTGACGGCAGTTACCTTGTGAATCGGCATTTTTCCCAATGTAGGGAAGATATGCAGCTCCAGTGAACGCCAGGAGTCATTGGCGTGCTCGGGGGTGACGGTGGTTTTTTTGATCTCCAGCCAGTCACTCGCAATTTTCATCAACGTATTGTTGTGGGCCTCTTCATTGGCTTTGGCCAGTTCATCCCGGTGTTCTTTGGGGTCAATGTCCTTTGCCAGTAGCTTTCTGGCCTCTTCTCGTTTGGCGCGTGCGCCCGCTAATGACAGTGTAGGGTATGCCCCAAGGCTGAGACTGGTACGAACCTTGGTGAAGGGTCGGTGGTAATCCAGCAGCCAAATTTTGGAGCCGTTGGGCTTTACGCGAAGCTGTAAGCCACCCCCATCGGAAAGAGAGTAAACCTTGGCCTTAGGCTTTGCCTGACTGACTTCGGTATTGGTGAGGGGCTTGGTTGTACGGGCCATTTTAGTAGTACCGCTTTGGTTGATAAATTGATGGTACTACAATGGGTACTACTAAAAAAGCTGGATTAGATAGGGTTTGTTAGGATGCTATAGGCGTAAAAAAACCCGTAATTCGTTAAAATTACAGGCTTTTTCGGCCTTCTTGGTAAGGTGTAAAACCTTGAATTGGTGGAGGCGGCGGGAATTGAACCCGCGTCCGTCAGTCCTCTGCCGAGGGATCTACATGCTTAGTACAGTCTATTAAATTTAGCGGGTTGCAACCCGACAGACAGGGCGCGCAAACCGCGATTCCGGTGAGTTTTTAACGAATCCACCCCGGACGAGCTTCATCGCGATCATGTGAGATATGACACCTGATAGCCCCGAAAGGCTCCGGACGCACAAGCACGGCTCCGGTCAGATGGCACCCTACCGGGTATTAAGCGGCGAGTGCGTAGTTGTCGTCGTTGGCAACTATAATTTGCGACTTTGGATTTACGAGATTGGTCGCCATCTCGGCATGCACCCAGGGTTTTGTAACCGGCGTCGAATCCAAATCGCCCCCTGAAACTGCTTTGAGTGTTTCTGTTAAAAAACATCGTCTCAAGTTGGATGTTACCACAGAGACCATTGCTTCATTAGACTTATTCTGTCGATGAAGTTCACTGACAAGGTGTTAATTGATCACCGGGCGCGGCGGACCAGGCGTTGTTTCTGCCGTGCCCAATCACGATTTTTTTCAGTTTCGCGTTTATCGTGTTCTTTTTTGCCCTTGGCGAGAGCGATTTCACACTTCACCAGGTGGTTTTTCCAATACAGTGCAGTGGCTACACAGGTGTAGCCCTTCTGATTGACACCGTTGAACAATTTACCGAGTTCACGCTGATTGAGCAGCAGCTTGCGGGTGCGGCCGGGGTCAGTGACGTAGTGGGTGGACACGGTTCCCAGTGGGGTGATGTGTGAACCGATCAGATAAGCCTCGCCGTCTTTCAGTAATACATAGCTGTCGGTGAGCTGGGCTTTGCCGGCTCGCAGGCTTTTTACTTCCCAGCCCTGCAGAACGAGACCCGCTTCGAATTTTTCCTCGAGCTGGTATTCGTGACGGGCCCGCTTGTTGAGTGCAATGGTGGGGTTTTTTTGAGGGTGTTGGGATTTGTTAGCCATGGGTCGGCATTATAAGGATTGCGTTGGGGTGCGCCTATGGTTTTGTGGCGTTATGCGTGATTGCCCTGGTTTTGTATATCGTGGATTGCCGGTACAATCCGGTCAGTTTTGACAAGGGTATCGCCGATGGCGGAACAACAGCAGCAATCCCCGGCAGAGGTTGATGGGTCTGGATCAGTTCCCGGGGGGCATCCTGTCTGGTCCAGTCGCTGGACCTTTGTGCTGGCGGCAACCGGTTCGGCGGTGGGCCTGGGGAATATCTGGAAGTTTCCCTATATTGCCGGTGAAAATGGCGGTGGCGCTTTTGTGCTGGTGTATCTGCTGTGTATTTTACTGGTAGGCATTCCCGTCATGGTGGCGGAGGTCATGTTGGGTCGGCGGGGCCGACAGAGTCCGATCAATACGATGCGTCGCCTGACTACAGAGGCGGGTCTGGAGCGGCACTGGCATGCGATAGGCTGGCTGGGTGTCATGGCCGGACTGATGATTCTTTCCTATTACGCGGTGATTGCCGGGTGGGCGCTCAATTACATTGGGAAGATGGCCGGTGGTGCATTCCAGGGCGCCAGTGCCGATCAGGTTGCCATTATTTTTGCAGACCTGTTGTCCGACCCGAAAGCGCTGATTCTGTGGCAGACAGTCTTTATGATTCTGACCCTGTTAGTGGTGATTGGCGGGGTAACCCGTGGGCTCGGTGTTGCGGTAAGAGTATTGATGCCGGTGTTGTTTGTGCTGTTGCTGATCCTGTTGGTGTTCGGCATTCAGCGAGGGGACTTTGCCCAGGCTGTCGATTTTCTGTTCAGTTTTAACTATGAGGCGCTGACCTGGGCGGGGGTTCTGGAGGCCATGGGCCATGCGTTTTTTACCCTCAGTCTGGGGATGGGTGCCATTATGGCCTACGGTGCCTACATGCCTGAGCATGCCCGGATTGGTCGTACTGTGCTTGCCGTCGGCTTTCTGGATACGGTGGTGGCGCTGGTTGCCGGGCTGGCCATATTCCCCATTGTGTTTGCGAACCCGTCGATTGCACCCGGAGCGGGCCCGGGATTGCTGTTTGTCAGCTTGCCAATCGCATTTGGCAATATGACGGGAGGATTATTATTTGGCAGCCTGTTCTTTGTGCTGGTGACATTGGCTGCCTGGAGCTCGGCGATCTCGCTGATCGAACCCGCCGTTGCCTATCTCATCGAGTCGAAAAAATTTACCCGTATTACCGCGAACCTGCTGCTCGGAGGTATTGCCTGGGTTGTTGGGCTGGGGAGTGTTTTATCCTTTAATATCTGGGCAGAAAAGCAGGTTGCCGGGTTTAATTTCTTTGAGTTTATGGATTTTCTGACCTCCAGTGTCATGCTGCCACTCACCGGTTTGTTTATCGCCTTGTTTGTGGGCTGGATGATGCGACCGGAGACCGTGCGGGGTGAACTCGCCGATGAGTCGGGTCGGGTCTTTGCGAGCTGGTACTGGATATTGCGATATGTATCGCCTATAGCCGTGGGTATCATTTTTGTGATGGGCCTCTACAAGACATTTTCCTGATGCTGACAACCATAAAACGCAGTGCGCTGGTGATGTTCTCCGCTGAGCAAATGTATGATCTGGTCAACGATGTGAACAGTTACCCACGCTATATGGAAGGCTGTGTCGGAGCCGATATATTAGAGCAGTCAGAGGACGGTATGGTGGCCAGACTAGACTTGAAAAAAGGGGGCATCGGTTACAGTTTTACCACTCGAAATACCCTGAAAAAACCCGAGCAGATTACCATGAGCCTTGAGCAGGGGCCTTTTAAAAAGTTGTCCGGTGAGTGGCACTTTAAACCATTGACGGCAAATGCCTGCAAGGTGATGCTCGACCTGGAATTTGAATTTAACAGTTTGTCGGTAGGGCTTGCCTCCACCAGCCTGTTTACTTCTGTGGCGAACAATCTGGTGGATTCGTTGGCAAGGCGTGCTCAGGAGGTCTACGGTCCGTGAAAGATATTGAGTTGATTACCGTAGAGGTGGCCTATGCGTTGCCTCATCGTCAGCAACTGCTGGCGCTCAAGGTTGCACCCGGAACCACTGCGTATGAGGCGGTTCGACAGTCCGGAATTGTGCAGCAGTTCCCCGAGATTGATCTGGAAAATGTAAAAATGGGTATCTTCGGGCAGGCCCTGGGTACCAAGGGCCTCAATCCGCCAAAGACCTATGTGTTAGAAGCGGGTGATCGGGTCGAAATTTATCGACCCCTGACTGTGGATCCCAAAGAGATTCGCAAACGACGTGCGGCGAAGGCCAGCCAGGGTAATTGATTACTCCGTGGTATCAATATTCACCGCGGTGGGAATAAAGTCACCTCTGAAACCCACCAGTTGGTCGTTTTCAAAGAAAATAGCCATCCGTTCCCTGACTTCTTCGCCGTTGCTGGGCGACAGACTGTAGTAATAGTCCCAGCGGTCTTCATTGAAGGTGTCCGAAATCAGGGGTGTCCCCATCACAAAGCGCACTTGGGACTTGGTCATGCCCGGACGAAGCTGGTCAATCATGTCCTGGGTGATAACATTGCCCTGTTGGATGTCGAACTTATGCACATTGGGCAGTTTGGGCATACTGAAATCCGGCATTGAGACACCTGAGCAGCCGGCGAGTAACGCGGTCATTGCCAGGCAGCAGGTAATTCTTGCAGTAAAATGCATTGGGGGTTCCAGAGTTTTCAGTGAACGGCGATAATACAGAATCAATTGAGTGTATTAAAGAGGCGGTAGCAGAATGAAGGATGAAAACCGGGACTTACGGAAGGCGGGGCTCAAGGTCACCGTACCCCGTCTGAAAATCCTGCAGATTCTTGAGGAAATCGATGAAAGTCACATGAGTGCCGAGGATGTGTACCGCAAATTACTCGAAGCCGGTGACGATGTCAGTATTGCCACGGTATATCGTGTGCTGACCCAGTTCGAGAGTGCCGGCCTGATTACACGCCATAATTTTGACAGCGGGCCGGCAGTTTATGAAATTGATCGGGGCATTCATCACGATCATATGGTGAATGTGGATAGTGGTGATGTGATTGAATTTCAAAGCAGTGAAATTGAAGCGTTGCAGCAAGCGATTGCTACCAAGCATGGGTTCGATCTGGTGGGTCACAATCTGGTGCTCTACGTAAAAAAGGCTAAAAAATAATTGAGGGTTGATTACGCGATTTTGGTCTGATTTCTGCCAGCTTCTTTGGCGCGATACATGGCGCTGTCGGCGGCTTTCATGACGCCATCAAAATGCAGGGCGTCCTGTGCATCGGCAACACCTATACTGACGGTCACCCGGATATTGCCTCGGCGTCGTGAAGCGCCACGCTTCTTTTCACCGCTGGACTGATAGCGCGGCCGATTTTTGTTGTCCCGGGTGGCCATGTCGTAATTTGCAATATTCTTGCGCAGTTGTTCCAGGTAATCGACGACCTGCTCCCGTGTTTTGCCGCGAAACAGCAGGCAAAACTCCTCTCCCCCAAAGCGGTAGGCTCGTCCGCCCCCGCTGACCCGGCGCAGTTGCGCGGCAATGGCACGAAGTACCTGGTCGCCCAGGTCGTGACCATATTGATCATTGATGGATTTGAAATGGTCCACATCCACCATCGCCAATGCATAGTGGTTTCCCATGGTGCGTACATCGCGGAGCAGTGCCCGCCGGTTGGGGATCTGGGTCAGTTCGTCCCGGTACACCATGTTGAGCAGGGCCTGGGTCTGGTTGATAATCAACAGTAATCCGGCGGCAGAAAACATGATTGAGGAAATATGCGGTAACTGAAACCATCCCACGGTGATAAAGCTGAAGAACACGCAGCCTGGCAGACTGCTGTCCAGATACTCCCGGCGAAGCAATGGTAGGATGATGCTGAAGGTATAGACCAGTAGAAACAGTAATCCCGCTGTGGCGGATATCTTCAGGCCGAAAAAAGTACTTTCGTTGATGCCGGGTAGGAGGTGGGAAAACCAGAGGGGTTGCCACTGAAACAGGCTGATGATGATCAGTGCAAAGATTGAGATGAAGGCCGTTAATACCAGAAAAGCCGGGTGTCGCCAGCCGGTGTCGGGGAGAACAATGAACACGCCCAGTATCAGTGGCAGACAAAGTGAGATGAGGCTGAAGATCTGGCTGGCCGGCTCAGCATTCAATGGCGCCTGCAGGAAATGCCGAATCAGCCAGTAGCTGATCAGCATTGTCATGGCCGTACCCAGATTTTTGGATTGGTTTGCCAGTAAAGCCATGAAAGCGGCGAGCCCGCAGACGATGAAGGGCAACTGCTCCAGCAGAGCCCGTTGATCGTTGTTCAATGCGGGGTATTGCCAATAGGTGAAGACTGCCAGCATCAGGCAGAACATCGGGGCGAGCAGGCGAATAATAATTTGTGACATAACTGGCGAGTTGCGTTCGCCTTCCCTGTTCAAAAGATAATCAGTCTAAAAGGTTACGGCTGTTGCGTAAATATCCGTGCGCGAGGGCTGTCTCATCATTTGTGAGTTACACGGCTGTGTTCCAGACTCTATAAAAGCGGTGTGTACATGTGGAAATGGTTGAGAATAACAACAGGGTATTTACTGCTCTTATCCCCGGTTCCTGCAGTAGCAGACCGGTTTTGTTGGTTGCTGGCTGAAACCTATTACGAGCAACTCTACTGTGAAGTGCAGGCTGCGGGTCAGGGGGCTGACTTACCTTCATTGCTGGACTTTCGGCGTAACAACGACAAAATCCAGGCCCTGCTGCTCAGACGACCTGCCACCAGAGCCGGTATTGACGTTGCCGTGCCAGCCGATACCCGACTGCCTGTGCCGGAGATCGTTGAGGCAGCAAAACCCCTCGAGACTGACAACGTACTGGATGGCTGCCAGTTCGATCATCCGTGGTTGATTTGCGAGGGAGTTCGCTATGCGCTGGTGAGCAATCTGGCCAATAGCAGGCTGGCGGGAGGCGTGCTCAAACCATCGAATAAAATGCGCATACCGGCATTTCACGGCGCAACGGATGATCGGGCGACCCGGGCTGATTACCTGGCGGCGGCCTATCGACAATATTTGGAGAAGATGATGGAAATCGGTCTTGGCGGGTCGACGTTCTCCTATGCGAAATTTGTTTATCTGTTTGACGATGTGATGGCCAGGGGGGTGGATTTCGCCCAGCGCTTTGAAACGATGTTTGGTTTCCTGAAGAAGGATAAGCAGCGTCTGGCTGTTAACGAGTCACAGCCAGACTCACTGGCGCTGCAGTTGGAGCATTGTGATCAGGTTGGGCGGCAACTGGTGGCATGCAATAACGGCAGAAAGAATTATCTGTTTCGCCGACAGGATTAATCGATCCGCTCTGCGCGTCCGTATTCGATCACCCGCGAAGGTTTGGCTGACAATACCCGGTATGCCTTGAGCATATTAAACATGGCGTGGCCGAGGTGCTGTTCTGCCATGGCCAGTTCGCGGGCAGTGATCATCTCACGTTCGTGATTGCTCAGGTTGGCGGGGTCGCCGCCAATTTCCGAATCAATACGTTGCATTAGCTGATCGATAAACAGTTGGCTGTCTCCGCAGGACCGGTGTAAGCCGCCGGCATATTGTTTCACTGTTCCGGGGAGGTCGCGCATTGCCTGAAAAGAGGCTTTGGTATTTCGTATGGCCAGTCTGGCCGGCAACATGCTCAGGTTAAAGCTCGCTGATAAAAACTGGTGGATCATAACTGGCTCCTTCCGGGTTTCTTTGCGGAAATATCAGTATAGCAGAGGTCTGCGGTCGACAATCCACGGGTCTACCTCAAAAGGAATTACACGTGCCTGGTACATGTGGCGATACGTTGGAACGGCCAGCTTGACACTTGAATGTTTTGCGAGCTCATCAACCGGGTTAGCCGATCATCGAGGCGGCGGCAATGAGCAATAGCATGATGCCAACGCCTATCAGTACCAATTTTCCAACTCTGGCCAGGGTTTCTGTATCTTCTTTCTGCACGGTAACACCCTATTATTATGGAGAAAGGGCCCAGCATAGCGGTTTGAATACTTAAAATTATTGATCTGTATCAAGCGGTTTGCTCACCCAATTGTAGCATTTCCCTGGCATGATTGAGGCTGGTATCGGTCGTTCTGGCACCGCCGAGCATGCGTGCGATTTCATTGGTGCGGTCAGCTCCTGAAAGCGACTGGATGCTGCTGTTGGCAGAATGTTCGTGGGTGGTTTTTGTTACCAGCAGGTGGTGGTGAGCGCAAGCGGCAACCTGTGGCAGATGCGTTACACAAATAACCTGTCCCTGCCCGCCGAGCTGGCGTAACAGTTTGCCCACCACATCTGCAGTGGCGCCACCGATGCCCACATCCACCTCGTCGAAAATCAGGGTGGGGACCGCCGAATGGTTTGCGGCGATAACCTGGATAGCCAAACTGATTCGTGAAAGCTCGCCACCGGATGCGATTTTGGCGAGGGATCTCGGTGGCTCGCCGGGATTGGTGGTGATCAGAAATTCGATGGTCTCCATGCCATTGGCTGTTAATTGCCCCGATTTGACCGGGGTAAGTTGGGGTATGAATTGTGTGCCATCCATCGAAAGTGCCGAAAACTGCTGTTCAACCAGCGCAGAAAATTCAGTTGCTGCGGCTGTTCGGCGGGCCGTGAGATTTTCTGCCAGCGCGAGGTACTGGTCGGAGAGAGTGGCGGCCTGTTGTCGAAGCTTTTCAATACTGCCCTCGCCACCGGCGAGATTATCCAGTTCTTCCTGTAGCGCCAGATGTTTGGCCGGTAGCGCTGGTGGGTCGATGCGGTGTTTGCGCGCCAACTGATAGATGGCGCTCAAGCGTGTTTCCAGTTGCAGTAGCCGCTCCGGGTCCAGTTCGAATTTGTCCAGGTGTTGCTGGATTTCACGGCTGGCTTCCGCCACTTCAATGGCCGCACTGTTCAGCAGCTTTTCTGCCTCGATCAGCTCGGCAGGTTTGCCGGGCATGTTGGCCAGCAACTGTAAGGCCTTGCCTAGGCTGTCTTGCAAGTTGAAGTCTTCGGCTTCACAGCAGAGCTGTAACAGTGCCCCGCTGTCCCTGAGTATGGCCTCTGCATTTCCCAATTGCTGTTGCTGTTGTTCCAGCTGCTCCAGCTCACCTTCTGCCAGGGAGAGTTCATCCAGTTCCGATAACTGAAATGTGAGCAGTTCCCGTCTGGCATTCAGTTCGTCTGTGGCGTTCTCCAGTTTATCCAGCAGTTGTGTTGTGGTCGCCCACTGTTGATAAATCTGCCGCAACTCGCCAGCCAGCTCCGAACACCCGGCAAAGCTGTCCAGTATTTTGTGATGAGTCTCCTTGCGCAACAGGGACTGGTGTTCATGCTGGCTGTGAATGTCGATCAGCATCTCGCCAAGATCACGCAGCTGCTGCATGGTGGCGGCCTGGCCATTGATGTAGCCCCGGGATCGGCCTTCGCGGGTCAACAGCCTCCGCAATAATACTTCGTCACCGTTTTCGGCAAAATCGTTATCGACCAACCACTGTCGGGTCGCTGCAATCTCTGTCAGATCAAATAATGCCGAGACCTCGGCGCGCTCCTGACCCTGGCGAATCCGATCTGTATCGGCGCGATCTCCCAGCGCCATTGCCAGGGCGTCGAGCACCAGGGACTTGCCTGCGCCGGTTTCGCCGGTTAGTGCTGTCATGCCAGCGCCGAAATCCACTTCGAGGGATTCCACCAGCGTGAAATGTTTGACTGTCAGGGTAGTAAGCACCAGTAATGCCTGTTTGTGTGAAGTGACATCAGAAGAGCAATGTTATACACAATTTTTCAACGCGTCTGCCCTTGAAACATGGGTCAATGGCCCAATATAGCGGGTTGAAGCAAAGTCCTGAAGCAGCGTATTCAACAGAAGAAGGGAGATGTTGCGTGTCAACAGAACAAAATCATCAGGAGCCGGATCCGCAGGATCCCGGTTCAGAGGACGCCGCTGAGTCGCGGCCTGAAACAGAGCAGTCAGATGCGCAGTCAGCAACCGGCGAGGTTGAACAGTTGACGACCGATCTGGCCAACGCCAAGGATCAGGTACTGAGAACCCACGCGGAAATGCAGAACCTGCGACGGCGTATGGAACGCGATGTGGAAAACGCCCACAAATATGCTCTCGAAAAGTTTGTCGGTGAGCTGCTGCCAGTGGTCGATAACCTTGAACGCTCCATTCAGGCAATGGCGGATGTCGATGGCGACTTCAAGGCGGTCAGTGACGGCATTGAGCTCACCTTAAAGAGCTTTCAGGATGTGCTGGCTCGCTTCAAGGTGGAGGCCGTCGATCCCGGCGGTGAGGCGTTTAACCCCGACCTTCATCAGGCGATGAGCATGCTTGAAGTGCCGGATGCAAAACCCAATACCGTCATTGATGTGTTCCAGAAGGGTTACACCCTCAATGGCCGGCTGATTCGCCCCGCCATGGTGGTGGTTGCCAAATCAGTGGCAAATAAAGGCAGTGAGCCTTGAAATTCCGCAATGCGGGCCAATATACAGACTCAGAAACCAATTTTTACCAGTTTAAGCAAACCCGGAGAAACAGATAATGGGCAAGATAATCGGAATTGACCTCGGCACCACTAACTCTTGTGTGGCTGTACTTGAGGGCGACAAGCCGAAAGTGATCGAAAATGCCGAGGGAACGCGTACCACGCCTTCAATCGTCGCATTTGCCGAAGACAATGAAATCCTGGTGGGCCAGTCAGCCAAACGCCAGGCAGTGACTAATCCCAGTAATACCCTGTTCGCCGTCAAGCGGCTAATTGGTCGTCGTTTTGATGATGATGTCGTGCAGAAAGACATCAAGATGGTGCCTTACAAAATTGTCAAGGCGGACAATGGTGATGCCTGGGTGGAAGTGAAAGGTGACAAAAAAGCGCCGCCGCAGATTTCAGCCGAAGTGCTGAAAAAAATGAAGAAGACGGCTGAAGATTATCTGGGCGAGAAAGTTACTGAAGCTGTCATCACAGTGCCGGCTTATTTTAATGACTCCCAACGGCAGGCAACCAAGGATGCCGGTCGGATCGCAGGTCTTGATGTCAAGCGCATCATCAATGAGCCCACTGCGGCTGCGCTTGCCTACGGCATGGACCGCGATCCAGGTGATCGCGTTGTGGCAGTCTTCGATCTGGGTGGCGGTACCTTTGATATCTCGATAATCGAGATTGCCGATGTGGATGGTGAGCATCAGTTTGAAGTGCTGTCCACGAATGGTGACACATTCCTCGGGGGTGAAGATTTTGACCTGCGATTGATCGAGTACCTGGCCGCCGAGTTCAAAAAGGACAGCGGCATAGACCTGCACAGCGATCCGCTTGCGCTACAACGTCTCAAAGAGGCTGCGGAAAAAGCCAAGATTGAGCTGTCGTCCAGTCAGCAAACTGAAGTGAATTTACCCTACATTACTGCCGATGCTACCGGTCCGAAACACCTGGTGGTCAAGTTGACTCGCTCCAAACTCGAGTCTCTGGTGGAAGAGCTGGTTGCCCGCTCCATGGAGCCGGTGAAAGTGGCACTGAAAGACGCCGGTAAATCCGCCTCGGAAATTGATGATGTGATTCTGGTGGGCGGTCAAACCCGGATGCCGCTGGTACAAAAATATGTCACTGAATTCTTTGGTAAAGAGCCGCGCAAGGATGTTAACCCCGACGAAGCTGTTGCCGTTGGTGCTGCAATTCAGGCTGCAGTCATGTCTGGTGATGTAAAGGATGTGCTGTTGCTGGATGTGACACCCCTGACCCTGGGTATTGAAACCATGGGTGGTGTGGCGACACCTCTGATCGAGAAAAATACCACGATTCCGACGAAAAAATCGCAAATCTTTTCCACGGCGGATGATAACCAGCAAGCAGTAACGGTTCACGTCGTACAGGGTGAGCGCAAGCAGGCAGCCGGCAATAAGTCATTGGGCCGTTTTGACCTGGCTGACATTCCCCCGGCACCTCGCGGCATGCCTCAGATTGAGGTGACTTTTGACCTTGATGCGAACGGCATTCTCAATGTCAGTGCCAAGGACAAGGCTACCGGCAAAGAGCAGTCCATTATCATCAAAGCGTCCTCTGGCCTCTCCGATGACGAAATCGACAACATGGTCAAGGATGCCGAGGCAAATGCCGCCGAGGACAAGAGATTTGAAGAGCTGGTGAGTTCCCGCAATGCTGCGGACGGCCTGGCCCATGCCGCCAGAAAAACGCTGGAAGAAGCGGGCGACAAGGCCAGCGCTGAAGAGAAAGAGGCGATTGAGTCTGCTATCAAAGGCGTGGAAGATGCCGTCAAAAGTGATGACAAGGAGGGGATCGATGCCGCCGCGAACACGCTTTCCGAGGCCTCTGCTGCGCTGGCACAGAAACTTTACGCCGAACAGGCTGAGGCTCAACCTGAGGGGGCAGAGTCGGCCGAGGGTAGCACGTCTGATGACGCAGTGGATGCTGAATTCGAAGAAGTGAAAGACGACAAAAACAAGTAAGGCTTGTCTTACTTGGAATGCCCGGCATGCCAGTGCCGAAAGCAGGCGCGGTTTCCAGTCCGCGCCTTGCCGTGTCCGGTGTGCTGCCAAGGCAGTGCACCGGACAACATGATAATTACTGCCTCTGGCAGTAAACCCAACCAGAGAAGTTGAAACGCAATGGCCAAACGCGATTATTACGAAATTCTCGGTGTTGCCAAAAACGCCTCCGCTGACGAAGTTAAAAAAGCCTACCGCCGGATTGCGATGAAAAATCACCCGGATCGGAATCCGGACAACAAGGCGGCGGAAGATGTATTCAAGGAGGCTACCGAGGCCTATGAGGTGCTTTCCGATAAAGAGAAGAAAGCGGCCTATGATCAATACGGTCATGCTGGGGTGGATCCCAATGCCGGATTTGGCGGTGGTCAGGGTGGCCCCGGGTTCGGTGGTTTCAGCGATATTTTCGGCGATGTTTTCGGCGATATTTTCGGCGGTGGTGGCCGCGGCAGGGGCGGTCCTATGCGGGGTTCAGACCTGCGCTATGATATGCAGCTCGACCTCGAAGATGCGGTAAAAGGTAAAACGGTCCAGATCAGGGTGCCCACTCTGGTCAATTGTAAAACCTGCGACGGCTCCGGTGCCAAAAAAGGCAGTACGCCAACCACTTGTGGTACTTGCGGTGGTCATGGCCAGGTGCGTATGTCGCAGGGTTTCATTGCTGTTCAGCAGACCTGCCCGACCTGTCGCGGTCGTGGTCAGGTTATTTCTGATCCCTGTGGCGTTTGCCATGGTCAGGGTCGCGTACAGGAAAGCAAGACGCTGTCTGTCAAGGTTCCTGCCGGTGTTGATACCGGTGACCGCATTCGTCTGGCGGGTGAAGGCGAGGCCGGGCCGGAAGGTGGTCCTCCGGGCGATCTTTACGTTCAGATCCACGTTCGCGAGCACTCGCTGTTCAAGCGTGAGGGTAGAAACCTGTATTGCGAGGTGCCGATCAGTATTGTGGATGCCATTCTGGGTGGAGAAATTGAGGTGCCGACGCTGGATGGCCGGGTGAAATTAAAAATTCCGCCTGAAACTCAGACTGATCGAGTCTTTCGTCTGCGGGGCAAGGGCGTTGCCAGCGTGCGCGGTGGTGGTCCCGGAGATCTCCTGTGCCGGGTTGTCCTCGAGACCCCGGTGAATCTCAATGCCGAACAGAAAGAATTGTTGCGCCAGCTCCAGGAAAGTCTTGAAAAAGGCAAGCACTCACCCAAAAGAGCGTCCTGGTTTGAAGGTGTGAAAAAATTCTTTGATGGCTTTACGATATAGTGATTATCTGCGCATGTGACCTCCTTCAGGTCACCTGTGCCATCACCATGAGATATATCAATGACGCGAATAGCAGTTACCGGCGCTGCCGGGCGTATGGGAAAGGCGCTGATTGAAGCGGTCACTCTGAATCCCTCTATGCAGCTCACGGTTGCCTTGGAGCGGCCTGGCAGTTCCCTGATAGGGGTTGATGCCGGTGAGCTGGCGGGTGTCGGTTCCAATGGTGTCAAGGTGCTCGGTGATATCCGTCAGGCACTGGAACAATTTGATGTGCTGATCGATTTCACCGCCCCCGATGCCACACTTGTGAATGTCGAGGCCTGTGCCGCCAGTGGTCGCAAAATGGTGATAGGTACCACCGGTTTTACCCCGGAGCAGCGCGCTCAACTGATTTCCCATGCGGACCGCACTGCCTTGTGTATGGCATCCAACTTCAGTACCGGCGTAAATTTGTGTTTCAAATTGCTGGATATGGCGGCCAGCGTGCTGGGTGATGAAGTCGATATTGAGATTTACGAGGCCCACCACCGCCATAAGGTTGATGCCCCCTCAGGTACTGCACTGAGTATGGGGGATGTGGTCGCCAGTGCACTGGGTCGTGATCTGAGTGAAGTTGCCGTCTACGGTCGCGAGGGGCAGACGGGTGCGCGTGATCGGCAGACCATCGGTTTTGCCACTGTCCGGGCCGGTGATATTGTTGGCGACCACACGGTGATGTTTGCGGCTGAAGGGGAGCGAGTGGAAATTACCCACAAAGCCTCGAGTCGTATGTCGTTTGCCCGCGGTGCCGTTCGCGCCGCTGGCTGGCTACAGGAAAAACAAACCGGCCTGTTCGATATGCAGGATGTCTTGGGGTTGAAATAGACGGTGTGCCAATCAAGCGGAGACTTCGCTCTTCTGTTGTTAGCTTGCCAATCTCCAGTGTGCACCCGGTTTTTTTGCCCCCGACCAGCCGCTTGGAAACGGATTAGCACTGGACATCGGCATGCCTCTTGCCTAGAATATCGAGCTAGTTTCTGCTGATGTGAAACGCCCTGCAAAGACACAGGTGAAAAGCGCGATTGAATGATTTGAAAGCGAGGTGAGACGTACGGTTTCATCTCGCTTTTTTGCAGCCTGATATCATTGAAATCAATGGGTTAGTTTTTGATACGGGCAATTCCTGCAGTTCTGGATTCCCGGTAATTTGAGGAGGTTGCTTTGAATACCGATAGCCATCGGTCCGCCATTCTTGCACTTGAGGATGGCACTGTTTTCGAAGGCATTGCCATTGGTGCGGAGGGTGTTTCCAGTGGTGAGGTGGTATTCAATACAGCATTGACGGGATACCAGGAAATTCTCACTGATCCCTCCTATGCCCGCCAGATCGTGACACTGACCTACCCACACATTGGTAATACCGGTGTCAATGATGAGGACAACGAGTCTGACCGGATCTGGGCTGCGGGCTTGGTAATCCGGGATTTGCCGTTGATGGCAAGTAATTTTCGGTCCCGTCAATCGCTCGACGCCTATCTGAAGGCAAATAACATTCTCGGTATTGCCAATATAGATACTCGCAAACTGACGCGAATTCTGCGGGAGAAGGGTGCCCAGAATGGTTGTCTGATGGCGGGTTCTGTCGATCAGGCAAAGGCCTTGTCTTCGGCAAGAAGTTTTGCTGGTCTAAAGGGCATGGATCTGGCCCGGGAAGTGACGACCGCAAAATCCTACCTTTGGCGGGAGGGTACCTGGCGACTCGGACAGGGTTGTTCAGTCCCCTCGGAAAAACCCTACAATGTTGTTGCCTACGATTTCGGCACGAAGCGAAATATTCTGCGTATGCTGGTGGATCGTGGCGCCAATTTGACGGTGGTCCCTGCGGAGACACCTGCCGCCGAGGTGTTGGCCATGAACCCGGACGGTGTGTTTCTCTCGAACGGCCCCGGCGACCCGGAACCCTGCGATTATGCCATCCGGGCCATTCGCGATATTCTCGACTACGATATCCCGGTGTTTGGTATTTGCCTGGGTCACCAGCTGTTGGCCCTGGCCAGCGGTGCGAGAACTGTAAAAATGAAATTTGGCCACCACGGTGCCAATCATCCGGTGAGAAGTCTTGATGACGGGCTGGTATTGATTACCAGTCAGAACCACGGCTTCGCGGTGGACGAACAGACATTACCCGACAATCTGCGTGCAACCCACCGATCATTGTTCGATGGATCATTGCAGGGCCTGCACCGCACTGACAGGCCGGCCTTCAGTTTTCAGGGGCACCCGGAAGCCAGCCCTGGTCCCCATGACGCTGCGCCACTGTTCGATCTTTTTTTTGAGCTGATCCGGGCCAGGCAGACCAAGGGCTAGTGCACGAATCCAGGTAAGCGGAGAGCCACAGTCGCTCCTGGTTACTGCTAAGTGGTTGTGACCTGCATTGCGTCCAGCAGGTAGTCCAAGCTAACGACAATTGCCATACTGACGATAATTTATGCCAAAAAGAACCGATCTTAAAAGTATCCTGATCCTCGGCGCCGGCCCCATTGTTATCGGGCAGGCCTGCGAGTTTGATTACTCGGGTGCACAGGCCTGTAAAGCCCTGCGAGAAGAGGGTTATCGGGTGATTCTGGTGAACTCGAATCCGGCGACGATCATGACGGATCCGTCCATGGCGGATGCGACCTACATCGAGCCTGTGGAATGGCGGACCGTGGCCAAAATTATTGAGCAGGAGCGTCCCGATGCTCTGCTGCCCACAATGGGCGGGCAGACTGCACTCAATTGTGCCCTGGATCTGGCTCGCGAAGGTGTGCTCGAGAAATTTGGTGTCGATATGATCGGGGCTGATCAGGATGCTATCGATAAGGCCGAGGATCGCAATCGTTTTGACAAAGCCATGAAGGCAATCGGGCTGGCAACGCCCAAGGCCGTTATCGTGCACAGCCTTGAGGAGGCACTACAGGTGCCGGACCAGTTCGGTTACCCCTGTATTATTCGTCCGTCCTTCACTATGGGTGGTTCGGGTGGTGGTATTGCCTATAACCGCGAAGAGTTTGAAGAAATCTGTCGCCGGGGGCTGGACCTCTCTCCCACCAAGGAACTCCTGATTGACGAGTCCCTTATTGGCTGGAAAGAATACGAAATGGAAGTGGTGCGGGACAGGAATGACAACTGCATCATCATCTGTTCCATCGAAAATCTGGACCCCATGGGTGTACATACCGGTGATTCAATTACCGTAGCCCCGGCCCAGACCCTCACCGACAAGGAATATCAGATCATGCGCAACGCTTCCATCGCGGTGTTGCGGGAAATTGGCGTGGAGACCGGTGGCTCCAACGTACAGTTTGCCGTGAACCCGGTGGACGGTCGGTTGGTGGTGATTGAAATGAACCCCAGGGTGTCGCGTTCCTCTGCCCTGGCCTCCAAGGCGACGGGCTTCCCGATTGCCAAGGTGGCGGCGAAACTGGCGGTGGGATATACCCTGGATGAGTTGCAGAACGATATTACGGGGGGTGCCACCCCGGCTTCCTTTGAGCCCAGTATCGACTATGTGGTCACCAAGATTCCCCGTTTTGCCTTTGAGAAATTCAGTGCAGCCAATGCCAAACTGACCACGCAGATGAAGTCGGTGGGCGAGGTCATGGCGATTGGCCGTACTTTTCAGGAATCCCTCCAAAAAGCACTCCGTGGCCTGGAGGTCGGGTCTGCCGGATTTGAACCCAAGGTGGATGTCAATACTGACGAGGGCCTGAATGAGTTGCGGGAGCAGCTCAGTGATCCGGGCGCAGAGCGTATCTGGTTCGTGGGTGATGCGTTTCGCGCTGGCATGTCCGTGGATGACGTGTTTGATCTCTGCGCTATTGACCCCTGGTTTCTGGCGCAGATTGAAGATTTGATCAGGGAAGAGCAAAAATTGGAGGGCCGGACACTGGGGAGTCTTGATGCCGACCAGTTGTATGCCCTTAAACGCAAAGGCTTTTCCGATATTCGGCTGGCGAGCCTGCTCAACAGTTCGGAGACCGCCGTGTGCGAGAGGCGTAGAGCCCTGAACATCCACCCGGTTTATAAGCGGGTGGATACCTGTGCTGCAGAGTTCGCCACCGCTACGGCGTATATGTACTCCAGCTATGAAGAGGAGTGTGAATCACAGCCTTCAGACCGCAATAAAATTCTGGTTCTGGGTGGTGGTCCCAACCGTATTGGCCAAGGCATTGAGTTTGATTACTGTTGTGTGCACGCGGCGCTGGCCATGCGTGAGGACGGTTACGAAACGATCATGATCAACTGTAACCCCGAGACGGTATCAACGGATTACGATACTTCGGACCGTCTCTATTTCGAGCCTGTCACCCTCGAGGATGTGCTGGAAATAGTGCGGATTGAAAAGCCGGTCGGTGTGATCGTGCAGTTTGGAGGGCAGACGCCGCTGAAACTGGCACGCGCACTGGAGGCACAGGGTGTGCCCATTATCGGTACCACCCCCGATGCCATCGACCGGGCAGAAGATCGTGAACGATTCCAGCAGATGATTCACAAGTTGGGATTATTGCAGCCGGCCAATGCCATTGTCCGCTCTGCTGAGGAAGCGATTGCCGCAGCTGCCGGGATCGGTTATCCGCTGGTCGTCAGGCCGTCCTATGTGCTCGGTGGGCGTGCTATGGAAATTGTCTATCGGGAGGAAGAGCTGCAACGCTATATGAATCAAGCAGTGAGGGTCTCTGAAGACGCTCCGGTACTACTTGATTACTTCCTTTCTTCGGCGGTAGAAGTAGACATCGATGCTGTCTCGGATGGTGAGCACGTGGTGATTGGTGCCATCATGCAGCATATTGAGCAGGCGGGTATTCACTCGGGTGACTCTGCCTGTGCGTTGCCGCCCTACAGTTTGCCTGATGATGTACAAGATGAAATGCGCGAAACGGTCAAGGCAATGGCCGTGGAGCTGAATGTCAAGGGGCTTATGAACGTCCAGTTGGCGTGGCAGGATGGCAAGGTCTACGTGATTGAAGTCAATCCGCGGGCCTCCCGCACCGTACCGTTTGTCTCAAAATGTATCGGGACATCGCTGGCAAAAGTGGCGGCACGTTGTATGGTGGGTGTATCGCTGGCGGAGCAAAATTTTACTACCGAGATTATCCCCGATTATTTCAGTGTCAAAGAAGCGGTCTTACCGTTCAATAAATTTCCCGGCATTGATCCCATTCTTGGACCGGAGATGAAGTCCACCGGGGAAGTGATGGGTGTAGGCGATACGTTCGCGGAAGCCTATGCCAAGGCGGAACTGGGTGCCAGTGATCCGATTCCGACTTCGGGAACTGCCTTCCTCAGTGTTCGGGAGCCGGACAAAGCCGGGATTGCGGCGGTGGCTCGCAGCCTGATCAATAGCGGGTTCAATCTGGTGGCCACCAGTGGAACCGCCCAGGTGATTGAAGATGCAGGGTTGCCGGTTGAACGGGTCAATAAAGTGAAACAGGGGCGTCCTCATATCGTGGATATGATCAAAAATGATCAAATCAGCCTGATCGTCAATACCACAGAGGGTCGCCAGGCGATTGCCGACTCCTCTACCATACGATCCAGTGCGGAGCAGCGGGGGGTGTATTACACAACAACACTCGCTGGTGGTCAGGCGGTCTGTATGGCCCTTGAACAGAGTGGAGAAATTAAAGTCCGTCGGTTGCAGGAATTGCACGAGAGGAATCAGTAATGCAAAAGATACCCATGACAGTTGAAGGCGCGGCAAAACTTCGCCAGGAACTGGATAACCTGAAAAAAGTAGAGCGTCCCCGGATTGTTGCGGCCATAGCAGAGGCCCGTGCACACGGTGATTTAAAGGAAAACGCAGAATATCATGCCGCTCGGGAGCAGCAGAGTTTTGCCGAAGGGCGTATACAGGAAATAGAAAGCAAGCTGAGCAACGCCCAGATTATTGATATCAAGAAGATTCCACAGGGTGATAAAGTGATTTTTGGCTGCACTGTGGATCTGATCAACCTGGATACCGAGGAGCGCGTGACCTACAAGATTGTTGGCGATGATGAATCGGACGTAAAGTTGAACATGATTTCTTACCAGTCACCGATCGTCCGCGCGATGATAGGCAAGGAAGTTGGTGACATTGTGGTCGTTAAAACACCGGCCGGTGACGTGGAATATGAGCTTGATGATGTTCGGCATACCTGATGCCGAACGCCGCATTGCTCACTGCCGGGACGAAGGCAACCGCAACAGATTGGATAAATGCCGATTGGGTTGTTCTGCTCTTCTCAGCAGGAGCACAATATGCCCAATGGTTTGAACCACCTCTGCCCCCAGCGTATCCGTTAGGGTTTCAATGATTGTCTGCTTTACCTCGCGGTCGTCCACAGCAAGTTTCACTTTGATGAGCTCATGGTCATTGAGTGCGCGGTCAATTTCTGCGATAACTGATTCGGTGAGGCCTTTTGCGGCAACGGTGACCACCGGGTTCAGTTTGTGCCCCAGGCGTCGCAGATGCTTTTTGTCATCATTGGAAATTGTCATAGAATGGTTGTCCTCTAAAACGGCGCGTATTCTAGCCGAACTGATAACAGGTTGATATGGGCCGGTCAAAAAGTAGTCAGCGCTGGTTGCAGGAACACAATAGCGATCACTATGTAAAACGTGCCCAGCAAGATGGCTATCGTTCCCGTGCCAGCTATAAACTGCTGGAGTTACACAAAAAAGATCGTTTGTTTAAGCCCGGGATGACCGTGGTTGATCTGGGTGCAGCTCCTGGCGGTTGGTCTCAGGTAGCTGTAACACTGGTTGGCGACAAGGGCCGTGTTATTGCCTCGGATATTCTGCCCATGGACAGTATTGCCGGCGTCGACTTCGTCGAGGGGGATTTTACCGAAGAATCCGTACTCGATGAAATTCTGGAGTTGCTTGAGGGTCAACAGGCCGACCTTGTAATTTCGGATATGGCCCCCAATATGAGTGGTATGAAGGCTGTTGATCAACCCAAGGCAATGTATCTGATAGAGTTGGCGCTTGAATTGGCCTGTCAAATATTGAAACCTGAAGGGGTTTTTGTTGCCAAAGTTTTTCATGGTGAAGGTTTCGACGACTTTTTGCGTGATGTAAAACGGCGTTTCCAGCAGGTGGTCACACGAAAACCCGATGCGTCCCGTTCCCGATCCCGTGAAGTTTATCTGGTTGCCCGGGGGCTTAAGGTCTCGGACTAAACAACATCAGCCGGTATGGGCCATCCCTCCCGGTTACCACTGCGCTCAAATGGCCGGTAGAATAGAAACCGGTGGCGCTAAAATGAGGAAGTTCAGTTGAACGACATGGCAAAGAATCTTGTATTGTGGTTGATTATTGCGGCAGTGTTATTGTCGGTATTCCAGAATTTCAACCCACCCCCTAAAGAAGACAGCATCAGCTATTCTGCTTTTATCGAAGAGGTGCAATCCGGTCGTGTCAGCAGTGTCGTCATTGAGGGTCTGACGGTCGAGGGCAAACGTGCTGATGGCAGCGCCTTCAAAACGATACGCCCCAACGTTCCCGACTCGGGTTTGATGAGTGACCTGCTCAATAACAATGTCAGTGTCGAAGGTCGGGAGCCCGAAAAACAGAGTCTTTGGGTGCAGTTACTGGTAGCGTCCTTTCCGATTCTTTTGATTCTCGCTATTTTCATGTTTTTCATGCGTCAGATGCAGGGCGGTGCCGGTGGTCGTGGTGGCCCGATGGCTTTCGGCAAGAGTAAGGCGCGCCTGCTGGGTGAGGATCAGATTAAAACCACATTTGCCGATGTGGCCGGTGTGGACGAGGCTAAGGAAGATGTGCACGAACTGGTGGATTTTCTCCGCGATCCATCCCGTTTCCAGCGTCTTGGTGGCCGCATTCCCCAGGGTGTTTTGATGGTGGGTCCGCCGGGGACGGGTAAGACACTACTGGCTAAGGCGATTGCCGGTGAAGCCAAGGTTCCGTTCTTTTCCATCTCGGGCTCTGATTTTGTCGAAATGTTTGTCGGGGTAGGCGCTTCGCGGGTGCGTGATATGTTCGAGCAGGCCAAGAAGCAGTCGCCCTGTATTATTTTTATTGATGAAATCGATGCCGTTGGTCGTCATCGCGGTGGTGGTTATGGCGGTGGTAACGATGAGCGTGAACAGACTCTCAACCAACTGTTGGTTGAAATGGATGGCTTTGAAGGCAACGAAGGCGTGATCGTCATAGCCGCCACTAACCGGCCCGATGTGCTGGATAAAGCACTGTTGCGCCCCGGTCGTTTTGACCGCCAGGTCTATGTGAGCTTGCCCGATATCCGTGGTCGCGAGCAGATTCTCAAAGTGCATGGCCGCAAAGTTCCTTTGGACGAACGCGCTGATTTGGGCATTGTGGCCAGAGGCACTCCCGGTTTTTCGGGGGCCGACCTCGCCAACCTTGTAAACGAGGCATCATTGTTTGCAGCACGCGCCAACAAGCGCACTGTGACCATGGAAGAATTCGAGAAAGCCCGTGACAAGATCATGATGGGTGCCGAGCGGCGCTCCATGGTCATGTCCGAAAAAGAGAAAGAAAATACGGCCTATCATGAGGCAGGTCATGCCATTGTCGGGCGCATGATGCCTGAGCACGATCCGATCCATAAAGTCAGTATTATCCCCCGCGGTCGTGCGCTCGGTGTCACCCAGTTTCTGCCGGAAGAAGACAAATACAGCATGAGCCGCCGCCAGTTGGAAAGCCAGCTTTGCAGTCTCTTTGGTGGCCGTATCGCTGAACAGCTTGTTCACGGGGCTGACGGTGTGACTACCGGGGCATCGAACGATATCGAACGGGCTACACAGATGGCCCGTAACATGGTGGTACGTTGGGGTTTATCCGACAAGATGGGGCCGGTTTTGTATGGCACGGAGGAATCGCAGATTCCGGGTGCCGGCAATACAACCTACTCGGAAGAGACTGCCCGTGAGATCGATGTTGAAGTGCGTCAGGTACTCGATAATTGCTATGAACGTGCGAAAAAAATTCTCGAAGACAACATCGATGTACTGCATTCCATGAAAGATGCCCTGATGGAGTATGAAACAATTGATGTGGAGCAGGTCGATGATCTCATGGCTCGCAAGCCGGTTCGCCCGCCCCATGACTGGCGTGACGACGATTTTGGTGGCAAACCCGCTCCCGGTGATCCGCCGCCTGCGGATGATTCTGGTAAACCCGGAGTTGTCGGAGGTCCCGCCGAAGAACATTGATGGTTCGACAGCCCCGCCCTTAATGGGCCGGGGACTGTACCGTCAAATTTTTTGAGTCGGTGGCAAGGTATCCTGAGTTTTTCTTTCCTCTGTTGATGAGTAAGGTTGAATGACAGATCTCACTCATTCGTTTATGGACTTTTCTCTACCGAAAATCATGGCGGTATTGAATGTCACACCGGATTCGTTTTCCGATGGTGGCACGTTTTACACTGGCAATCGCCAGCCCGATCTCTCCCGGGTTCTCAACCGTGTTGATTTAATGCTTTCAGAAGGGGCTCACCTGATTGACGTAGGGGGGGAGTCCACTCGACCTGGCGCCGAACCGGTTTCATCTGAAGAAGAGTTGGCGCGTGTTCTGCCAGTGGTTGAAGCGATAGTCAGTCGGTTCGATGTGCCTGTTTCAGTCGATACCAGTACGCCCTCTGTCATTAGTGAGGCGGCTCGTGCCGGCGCCTCAATGATCAATGATGTTCGCGCACTTCGACGCCCCGGAGCGTTGACTGCCGCCGCTACCAGTGGTTTGCCAGTCTGTCTGATGCATATGTTGGGGGAGCCACAACAGATGCAACTGGATCCCGGATATGTGGATATAACTGCCGATGTAAAGGCGTTTTTGTTGGAGAGGGCTGCCACCTGCGAGGCGGCAGGTATTCCTCGAAGCAAAATTCTGATTGACCCGGGCTTTGGTTTCGGTAAAACCCTGCAACACAATTTAATATTGTTCAGATCCTTGCCGGAGTTGGTGGATCTGGGATTTCCGGTGATCGTGGGGGTGTCGCGAAAATCTTTGGTCGGGGCTATTCTGGACAAGCCGGTGGAAGAGCGCATGGTGGGCAGTGTTGCGCTCGGCATGCTGGCAATCCGGCGAGGTGTAAAAGTGCTGCGGGTACATGATATATCGGCGACCGCCGACGCACTTAAAATATTGCAAGCTGTTGAGGGATAAAACATGGCAAGAATGTATTTTGGTACAGATGGTATTCGCGGGCGCGTCGGTGTGCATCCGATTACAGCAGATTTTGTGCTAAAACTGGGTTGGGCTGCGGGCAAAGTTTTCAGTTCACAAGCTGGTGGGCGAAAACTGATTGTTATGGGCAAGGATACCCGGGTGTCGGGCTATATGTTTGAGTCCGCACTACAGGCAGGGCTGATTGCTGCCGGTGTCGATGTGGCACTGTTAGGTCCGATGCCGACCCCCGCCATTGCCTATTTGACCCGGACTTTTCGGGCCCAGGCGGGCATTGTCATCAGTGCGTCCCACAATCCTTACTACGATAACGGAATAAAATTTTTTGGCGGTGATGGTTTCAAGTTGCCCGATGAAGTGGAGCTGGCTATTGAAAGCTATATGGACAAGCCGCTGGTGACCGAGGACTCCCTCAAATTAGGTAAGGCGCACCGGGTTCCCGATGCGGTCGGTCGCTATATCGAGTTCTGCAAAGGCACTCTGCCATCGGGCAGTGACTTTCAGGGTTTGAAAATTGTTGTGGACTGCGCCAATGGAGCCACCTACCACACCGGACCCAGTGTGTTCAGGGAACTGGGCGCAGAAGTTGTAGAAATGGCGGTGGATCCGGATGGTTTTAATATCAATGAGGACTGTGGTTCCACGCGTCCCGCCTTGTTACAGGATGCTGTTATCAGCGAGAAGGCGGATATGGGCATCGCGTTTGATGGCGATGGTGATCGAGTGATGTTTGTAGATCACAAGGGGCATATGGTGGATGGCGATGAATTGCTTTTTGTGATTGCAAAGCATCGTCACCAGCGCGGCGAATGCAGCGGTGTTGCCGGAACCTTGATGAGCAACCTGGGCATGGAGCTTTCGCTCAAGGAGCTCGGTATACCGTTCTATCGCGCCAACGTGGGTGATCGCTATGTCATTGAGGCAATGCGTGAGCGCAAATGGCAGCTGGGGGGCGAGAGCTCCGGCCACATTATTTGCAGTGATCTCACCACAACCGGTGATGGGGTAGTGGCGGCACTGCAGGTATTGCATGCGATGCGTGACACAGATACGCCTCTGAACGCACTCAAAAAAGGCATGCAAAAATATCCTCAGAAAATGATCAATGTGCGGATCAAGCAGAAATTTAATCTGGAGGATTTCCCTGCGATTCAGCAAGCTGTGGTGGCTGCGGAGTCGGAGTTGGCAGAACGAGGCCGTGTATTGCTCCGGCCCTCGGGAACCGAGCCTTTGGTGAGGGTGATGGTCGAGGGAGAGGACGATCAGCAGGTAGCTACACTGGTAAAACAGATTGCCGCCGTGGTTGAAAAAGAGATTGGCTAGTTTACTGCGCGAAAGAGCGATTGATCCTCTGCGATCCCTGATGAGGCACCCTGTGCGGCCCATGGGTTTCCAGGGCCGGTATTTAGCCGTGCTGACTGGTTGTATGTTTTCTGCAACTCCGCTAAGATTGCGCCCCTTTTCAGGGTCGGGAAAACCCTAACATGCGACGTCCATTGGTGGCAGGCAACTGGAAAATGAATGGCAGTCGTGAAGCGATTGACCTTCTTCTGGACGGGTTGTCGGGGATTAGCACAACAGCTGAAGTGGCCGTTTTCCCACCTTATGTTTATCTCCCACAAGTGGTATCTACACTCTGTGGTTCCGGTATCGACGTGGGCGCCCAGAATGTTTCCGAGTATCAGGCTGGTGCCTTTACCGGTGAAGTTGCAGCAGACATGTTGCTGGATATCGGGTGTCGCTATGTGCTCGTTGGTCATTCTGAACGTCGCAGTCTGTTCGGAGAGAAGGACAGGCAGGTAGCGGAGAAGTTTGTTGCCAGCCAGCGCAGCGGTTTGATTCCGGTGCTATGTGTCGGCGAAACCCTTGAACAGAGGGCGTCCGGAAAGACCCTGGCGGTGATTGCGGCCCAATTAGACGCAGTATTGGAGCGAGCGGGTCTGGAATCCGTGTGCAATGGAGTGATAGCCTACGAACCAGTCTGGGCGATAGGTACAGGCAAAACTGCCACCGCGGAACAGGCACAGGAAATACATCGGGAAATTCGTCAGCAGTTGGGCGAACCCGGAATGAAAACAAGAATACTTTACGGTGGCAGTGTTAAAGCTGCCAATGCTGCAGAGCTGTTTGCACAACAAGATGTTGATGGCGCTCTGATCGGCGGGGCCTCTCTGGATTCAGGCGAATTCAGGGAGATTTGTAAAAAAGCATGCGTTGCGAATTGACTGAATTGAGTAAATGGAAAAAATTATACTGATTGTTCATTTGTTAACGGCGCTTGCCATTATTGGCATGATTCTGCTGCAACAGGGAAAAGGCGCAGAGGCAGGTGCATCATTTGGTGCCGGTGCCTCGCAAACCATCCTGGGCAGTGCCGGAGGCTGGAATTTCTTCAGCAAAGTAACCGCAATACTGGCAACCCTATTTTTTGTTACCAGTGTATCTCTGGCTGTGATCGCCAAAGATAAGGTGGCGGTGGGTGACAAGATTCTGCCAGAGCTGGAAGCTATCCAGCAGATGATGGAATCAGATGTTCCCAATGTGGAAGATGGTGAGGAGATTCCTGCTGCACCAGGCGGTGATACCGGTTCCGCATCGGATATTCCCGTGCCTGATACTGCGCAATAGGAAGCATGAAGCAATGTTTTGCCCAAGTGGTGGAATTGGTAGACACGCTATCTTGAGGGGGTAGTGGCGAAAGCCGTGCCGGTTCAAGTCCGGCCTTGGGCACCATATCAACACCCGGTAACGTCCGTTACCGTTCGTAAGGCCCCGAATTTCGGGGCTTTTTTTTGCCTTTTTGTCTGTGGTTGTCCGATAACGTCCGTTGACATAGGGGGTATTTCGGGGGTACTTTTGTGGGGTGCCCCAGATTTTCATCAGCTTAGGTACCCCCAGATGGCCACGGATAAGCTCAACGCGACGGCTGTAAAGAACGCAAAGCCCCAGGATCGAGACTATAAGCTCTTCGATGGGGGTGGTCTGTTTCTTCAGGTAAAACCCAACGGTGGCCGTTACTGGCGCCTGAAATACCGTTTCCACGGCAGGGAAAAGCTTCTGGCCTTGGGGGTTTACCCTGCTGTGTCGCTGGCAGAGGCCCGTGAAGCAGCCAGAGAGGCGAAAAAGGCACTGTCGAAGGGGGAAGACCCGGGCTTGCTGCGTAAACAAGAGAAACGTGCCAAGCGTATTGCCTCGGCTACCAGTTTTGAGGCTATCGCCCGGGAGTGGTGGCAGCATCAAAAGGGCCGCTGGACTGAAGATCACGCCCGCCGGGTAATCGAGTCGCTGGAGCGCGATGTCTTCTCTCACATCGGGTATCGACCTGTTTTTGAAATACAGCCGCCGGATGTGCTCGAGGTGGTTCGCCGCATTGAGGCGCGCGACGCACTGGACGTTGCCGGCCGTGTTCTCCAGCGTTGTTCGGCAGTCTTTCGCTACGCGGTTCAAACCGGTCGATCCCAGGTAAACCCCGCCGCTGAGTTGACGGGAGTGCTCAAAAAGCGAAAACAGGAACACCGGGCCGCGGTGACGCGCCAGGAACTGCCTGAGCTGCTTCGCAAGGTTTCTGGCTATGATGGCCACCCCCTCACCCGTTTTGCGCTGAAACTGCTGATTCTGACCTTTGTCAGGCCTGGAGAGCTGAGGGGTGCCCGTTGGGAGGAATTCGACCTGATAGCGAAACTGTGGCGCATTCCCGGTGAACGTATGAAGATGGGAACGGAGCACCTTGTCCCGTTGTCCCGCCAGGCGCTTGCCCTGCTGGAAGACATCCGGCCTATCTCTGGCCACTACGATTTGGTGTTTCCCGGGGAAAAGTCACGGGCCAAGCCCATCTCCGAGAATACCATGACATACGCCCTATATCGTTTGGGCTACAAGTCCAGGGCCACGCCCCACGGCTTTAGGACAACCGCCTCTTCAATTTTGAACGAGGAAGGCTTTAACCCTGATGCCATTGAAAGACAGCTGTCACATCTCGAACGTAATCAAGTTCGCGGCGCCTACACCAAGCACGCTGAGTACTTGAAAGACCGGGCGGTGATGATGCAGTGGTGGGCCGATTACCTTGATCAGATGGAAACCGGATCGAACGTCGTGCCGGCGAAGTTTGGCGGCGAGGGTGCTTGAAGAATTTGCCTATAAGGGCAGATAGCGGGGGTGAACGGTGCTGCAACACCGCCACCCCCTTAACCAAAACTGACGAAAGGACATCAAAAATGGTCAATAGAAATGTTAACACATACGAAGAAAACGATACGCGCCTTGAGGCGGCGTTGAATGAGATCGCCACCGGTGCGGGCGTCCTCCGGGAGCTATTGGGTGACGTTGGGGAGTGCTTAGACGCAGGCAGTCACAAGGGGCTCTCCGCAAAAATTTTGGCAGCCGAAACCCTGGTTGCAAAAATTGGCTGGATTGCCGACGCCGAGGCGCTGTCGGTGTGTGGTTCACAAGCCTTTGGCGATGCGGCCCGCTGGTTTGTGTCCCCCGCCTATCGGGAGGCGAAGGCGCCGGGCGCTGAGGTGGGTGTGGAAAAGGCTGGCCTGCGGCAGACTCGTGCCATTGGGAGTGACGATAACCACCTTCCAGATCGAGCACTCCAGAAACTGGAAAATATGGAGCGCGATTATCTTTCGGTTCAACATTGTGTCAGTGCGGTGCGGAGTTTCGCCGATGAGCTGCACGACGCATCTTATCAGGATGAGCCACCGGAACTCTTCTCTGAATTTGCTGGAATACGTGTTCAGGCGATCAGCCGCCTGGCGCAACTGGCATTGAATGACATTGATCGAATCGACATGTGCGCCCGGGAGTTGCGGGGGTTGCCAGATCCAATGGCCGAGGCGATGAAGGCCGCTAGTTAAGGTGAGTCACCGGGGGCAAGGTTGCCCCTTTTTTGCTACCTGAAGGGTGAAGTTCTGGCTGCAGCGAAAAGGGATAAATTATTTTGCTTGGCCGGAGTTGCTGAAGATAAAGCACACCCTCTGTAACTCCCGAAACACTGGTGTGCCCTTAGTTTTCCTCACCACTAACAATAATAGGTAATGACCGTGAAAAAGGAAAAGCTAATTCGCGACCTGGATGGCCAGTTATTTGCCTTTGAGTATTCCGTTGTTGTCAGTGACCCAACAAGCAGTGATGGTGATCAAAGACTTGCTGTCTCAATCTCTTTTGTGAAGCAGAGCGGTGATTCTGACCGGGTTGAGAGCTATTCTTTTCCGCTGATTCCTGAACTGTTGGCAGTTTCAGAGGGTGGTGTAGATGCAATCAAAGAAAATATTGAAACAGAAATCCTCATCTGTAAGGAAGCGCTTTTATCTGTAGCTAGAGTCCTCCCATATCAAGGGTGTCTGGCTTTTTCGAGGGCTTTTTACATACCGACTGGCACTCGTTTTTCAGACCATTCCTTGGATGTATTGATTGAGCGAATTCTCGCACTAGAGTTATTTTGGCCTATCTATCATAAATCCATTCTTGCCGGTGATGGTGCGGGTAAGTGCGAGGCGTTTATCGACTTGTTTGTAATTCTGGCCAACCCGTTTGAGAAGAGAGAAGCAATTTCGTTGCAGCAGCTTAAAAGTCGCAGTGAAAAAACAAGAAAAGATCTGCTTGGTCTTAAAAAGAAAATATCCCAGAGCTTTGTGGGGAGGTTATGGCTCCATGACTTGGTGAATATTGCCAACGAGGAAAGAGGGATAAATTCTCGGCTATATCAAGGCGATATTGTTGAAGCCAATTTTCTTGATTTAGTAGAAATGCTAATTACCAGGTTGGAGTCCGACCTTGAGCTCTACGATAGTTTTTCGGGTGACCCCGTGACCTGCGACTACGACCGTAATCTCAAGAAGGTAGAGCGAAACTGGCTGCAAGAAGAAATAGAGATACTTAAGTACTACATTGAATCTAAAGGGCTTAACGCTGCAGCTATATCGTATATAAATCAGCTCATTAGGTGGTATGAAACCAGAAAGCTAGATTTGGATATGGAGATTAATTGCAGTTTTGGACCTCCCTTGGATAGCAGTGGTTTTTCTCGCTTGAGCAGGTTTCGGGGGGATATTTTTACAGAGAAGAGGATCTGGGGGGAAAAGACTGTGGTTGATGAAGTGTTGAGGCAGCATTTCCTTTTCTATACTGGCGGACCACAGCCAACACTAACAGCAAGTGTCTGGTCTGTAATATTTATTGATACGCCCAGGGGGTCTAATGATGTTTCAAAGGCTAGATCTGACAGAAAAAAATAAATTTGGTTCATCCTCTGAATATGTCGCACCCTTTTCTGGCCTATTTTGAAGGATCGTAGATAGCCCCCGTGGTGATCTTGAAATAGTCCCCTTAATGTTCTCCTTACTGAGACTCATAACTCTCAGTCATACACAAGGAGAGCATCATGCAAAAACCTGAATTTGACCCCATCCTACGGTGGCCCGAGGTGAAAACCCTTATTGGCCTGAGTCGACCGCGCGTTTACGAGTTAATCGCCGCCGGCAGATTTCCCCGATCCATCAAATTGACCCCCGGTGGGCGTGCCACTGGTTGGCTGAAATCAGAAATCGAGTCTTACCTTGAAGCACGTGTTGCCGAACGTGATTCCCTTTCCGGCCAAGCGGCGTAGGGGGTGGGAAATGGAGACAAAAAAATACCCCGGCCAAGAGACCAGGGCAGCAAATGATCAAGGCAATTATACCCCAAAACCCACCCGAAAGAGCACCGGAAAACTTGCTTATATGCTCAGGCAGTTCTCAACCGGCCAGCGGCTGCATCGCTTTGCGGCGGAACGTATCGGGGACCACTCCTTACCTTCGACCATCTCATCATTGCAGCAGTCGCACGGCATTACATTTGCCCGCGAGTGGGTTGAGGTGCCGAATAATTTCGGTGGAGAAACCAAAGCGATGGCCTATTGGTTAGAAGGTGATGACCTGCTCAAAGCGCGGAACCTCGTTATAGGAGGGGCCGTATCGTGAAGGCTCCTAAATTCTATCGATACTGCCGGCGTGCCTGGCGCGATTCAGAGCATCAGGAAATTGTGGCCCTTGGGCCTGAAGTGTTTCTTGTTGCGACTTATCTGCGGACCTGCCCGAGAGGTAATTTCTCGGGTATTTACCATGCGCCGATTCGTTCAATGTCAAAGGATTGTTGTCTGCCCGTAGAGGTCGTGAACGATGCTGTGACAGCCCTGGCTGGAATCGACTTCTGCCGGTACGACGATGATGCGGAATATGTTTGGGTCCGTGGTGCTGCGTTTGACGAGCTTGGCGACAACCCCTCGCCGCAGCAGATCTCGGGAATGTACAACATGATCACGCGCTTAGTCGTTGACGAGGGCGCGCCCTTTGCTATGGAACTGGATCACCAGCTCCGCTCCATTCCTGAATACGCGGCCAAGCTCAACAGCTCCCACAAAAAGGCCAAGCCGCCTGATCAGGCAGTGATTCAGGCTCAGACCAAATTCCAGCCTCAAACCATAGATGGCTTCATGGCCCACAAAATTGGGAAGGGTTAGCCATAGGGTATAGCTATGGGTATGTGGATGGGTAAAGCAATGGCTATCCGATACAAGAGAGAAGAGAGAAGAGAGAAAGGAAAAGAGAAAAGTAATCAACGAAAAGTGAGCCTGCATCAGTAAGAAAGTGAAAACAGAGAATGTAGACGCGGCCTGACGGCCGCGGCAACAACAGCAACAACACCATGAAAGAGGTAATCGTTAGATGAGTATTCCCACATACACACCACCGACCACAACCGTCCCTTTGTGGGAGGGTGCAGAGATCGCCGTGAGGGCTTTGTCGCTGGCTGATGTAACCGAGATCCAGAGAGTTGATCCTGAATTGTTCGAAAAAGTGGCGGCTGCTGTTGAGTCAGCAAACGGTACCACCTTCGGCGCCATCTCTGAGCTGATCAGTCGCTTCGGCAACCTCGCGGCATTATGTGTCGCGGCCTGTTCCGATCAAGCGGATGTTGCAGAGGCCGCCGCCGAGGTGAAGCAGTGGCCAATTGGTGCCTTTGCTGCTGTGTTGCTGGAAATCTACGCGCTAACCGTTCATGGAAATGACCTCGCAAAAAAGCAGCTTGCTCAAATCTTGCCGGCGGGACTTCAGGGAATCCAGTAAATCCATTAGGTGGGGGTGCGCTCAATGGCGATACGTTGGAAAAGGCTTGGTTGGAGATGGAAGGCCGAGCCAATCTTCTGGTGGCGGAAGGTCACCAGTACGCGCGGCAGTATCACCTCGGGTGGGTGCTGTTCCAGTCGACATTGGTCAGCAAGCGTATCAATTCCCGCCTGGCTGCAGAGGCCGCACTACGCCGCCACTCTGTCTGGGGCGAACAGGCCGATTTTCAAAAGATTGTGGAAGGTTTGAGCGATGGCTAATACCAAATCGATTGTAGAGCTGATCCTGCAGGCCAAGGTGGAAGGTGAGCAAACCTTTCAACAGCTGACGGACGCCACCACAAAACTGATCAATCAGCAGGAGCAGGCCGAGAAGGCTGCTGGCAGTTATGACCAGAAGCTGGAGAAGCTGCGCAGTACCATGGATGGTCTGGTGCGTGCCGAACGCGACCTGATTACCAAAGGTCGCCTGGTTGAGAAGTTCAAACAGCAGGCGGCGGCTACAAGTCAGGCGGATGCCAGGGCAAAGGAGCTGATTCAAACTGCAAGGACATTGAGAGCCCAGCTAAATGCTACGTCGTCCGGCGATGCAAATAGAGCAAAGCTGTCAGCACAGTTTGACAAGGCAAGTGCGGCTGCCCAAAAGGCAGTTCTTTACTTTCAGAAGCAGCGTACCGAGCTGGCCAGGCTGACTGGCCAGATGAATCAGGCTGGCCTATCTACTGCCAATCTGGCTAATGCTGAAGCAAGGCTTTCTTCTGAGGCTGTCCGTCTTCAGGCTGCTCAAAACCGGACTGCTGATGCTATTGGTCGCGTTCAGCAAAAAACCGATTCTGCTGCGAAGTCGATGGCAAGGTTTGGGCGTGACAGTCGTACAAGCCTGAGTTTGCTTCAGCGGTTGAGGGGTGAGGTGTTATCACTTGCTGCCGCCTATGTCGGTCTGTTTGGTATTGGCCGGGAAGTTGGCAATATATTTGAAGCCAACCGGAAAAAGCAGGCTATTGAGAGTCGTTTCCGGGTTGCCTTTGATGGGGATCCGCAAGCAGTAGACCGTGAACTTAATTTTTTGCGGGAAACTGCTGATCGATTGAAGGTATCGTTCGTTGACCTCGGGACAGAATACTCTCAGATGGTCGCGGCAATGCCGGAGGGGCTGTTTACCCTTGAGGAAGTGCGCAAGCTGTTCGTCGATGTAACTACTGCTGGCCGTGTTATGCGGCTATCGCAAGAGCAGCTTCGTGGTGTTTTTAAAGCCTTCAGGGACATCGTTTCTAAATCCACGGTCCAGATGGAGGAACTAAAAGGCCAGCTGGGTGACCGCTTACCTGGCGCGGTGTTGCTGTTTGCCGAGAGCATGAAAGTTACCACCCGTGAGCTTGTCAAGATGGTGGAGCAGGGCGAGGTTGGGGCTGATGCTCTGAAACCTTTCGCTGCTTTGCTTGAAAAGAAATATGGGGGTGACCTGGAGCGGGCACTGCAGGCGGCCACGTCGCAGCTCGATGCGTTTCTGGTTGAAGTTGAGCGGTTGCGCCTTGAGATCGGTGAGGACAGCGGTTTTATTGAGACGCTTGGCCAGTCATTGAGGGATCTATCAGAGGAACTTCGCAAGCCAGAAACCAAGGAAGGGTTGACTAACCTTGCTGATCTGATGGGCGATCTTGCCAAGGCTGGTGTTTTTGTTGTCCAGAATCTTGATGCAATTAAAAATGCAGTGATTGCATTCGTCGGTGCCCGTGTGCTCGGTGGTTTGATCAGGGGATTCTTTCAGGCCCGGTTGGCTGCAGTAGCGCTGGGTGGTTCTCTTCGGACCTTGGGGTTTGCTGGCCTATTGGCAACTGGCCCAGCTGGTTGGATTGTGGCACTTGCAGCCGGGATCGGAACCATTGCCCTTGCCAGCAGAAACTCCGGGTCAGATATTGATGCGCTTAGAAAAAAATATAAGGATCTCGGTGATGCGGCTGAAACCGCTGGAGAAAAAGCATCCAAAGCGTTTGGATCAAAGGGCGGACAGAGCCCTATCGATGAAATAGACAATGAATTAGATAAAAAGCTGACTGAGTTTGGCCTGTTGGTTGCCGAAGAGGACAGGCTTAGGGTCAGGACCATTCGATTCCCACGTCTGTCTAGGCTATTCGGCACGGACGATGATCTGGCCGATACCAGATCCGCATTGAAGAACATTGGCGATGTGATTGTCGATTTGCGCCGCAAGCGTGATGCTCTTTTGGCAGGCCCGGATAAGCCTGCAGCAGCAGCGCCTGAACTTTTGCCCGGGCTGTCAGATAAACAGATTGAGGAAGTTGAAAAAGCGATAAAAAAGGCAAATGAGGCAATAGAGGATTTCCAGGCCGTTACCCTGGCGCAAAAGTTAGCCCTGGTTGACAAGGAGTTTGCTTCATTATTGGCAACTGCCCGTAGTGCGTCTGACCTCGAAACTCGAAATTCGCAGGAAGCCCTGGTGCTCAAAGCGTTAGCAGCGAAGAAGCGCGAGATTGTGCTTGAGGCAGAACAGGCACTGTTAAAAGAGGCCGACAAACTTGAGAAGAATGCTGCAAAGCGCTCTGAAGATAACCTGAAAGGTCGCCTTGATAACATTCGCGCAAAGTATGCTGACACTCTTAGCGGGCTACGGGAGCTGAATACAGCTGAATCCCGTGTTGTTGCCGACAGATTGGAGGGGGTGCTGGCTGGTGAGCTATCCGGCGAGATTGACAAGGTTAAAAAGGAACTTGCCAATACCGTGGCAGACCTACGAACCCGTCTGGCTTTTGCTGAGGGCAATGAACGTCAGGCCGGGCTAGATGAGTTAGGACGGGAGTTCGAGGCCACTATAAGCCGCCTGAAGGGATTGGGGGATTCGGCGGGGGTAGAGATTGCTCGCAAGCTCTTCAATGTCGAGGCTGCGAAAATTGAGCTTCAGGCACTGGAAAAAGAGCGGCAGAAAGCCTTGGATGATTTTCAGCGCAAGCTGGACAGTATTACCAATCAAGAAAGCATTGGCGCTCTGTCTTCCGGGCAGGCAATCGACCAGGCCGACACCGCACAGACGGATCTGAATGCCACTCTTGATGGCCTGATTGCACGTAGTCGTGAGCTGTTGGACTTATACGGTGATAACACTGCCGTGGCCGATTGGTTCAGTCAGTTCGGGCAACAGACGCAGCAGGCCAAGGAAGCCATTAAGGGGCTGGCTGATAACGCGAAGCTATCGGCTAAAGACATCAACCAAGAATTTTCTGGCGGGCTCACAAATGCCTTATCAGGATTCATTCAAGGCACCGTCAAAGCAAAGGACGCCCTACGCGAGTTTGCGGCCGATTTTCTCCGGTTCATAGGTGAAGCGGTCCTTAGGGTTCAACTACTCAAAGCTGTTGGGGGTGCCAGCGGCGGGGGAGGTATTGGTGGGTTATTGGCGCCGCTATTGTTTGGTGCGGCCCACACCGGTGGTGTGATCGGGGAGGGCTTCAGTTCCTACAAGGCTGTGCCTCCTGTGGCGTTTGTAGGCGCGCCCAAGTATCACTCTGGCGGTGTAGTGGGGCTATCCCCGGGTGAAGTCCCGATCATTGCCAAGAAGGGTGAGGAGGTGCTGACCAGTATGGACCCTCGCCACCGTGACAACCTGACCAAGAGCGGCAAGGCTGCAAGCCCGCAGATTCGCAACTATGTTCTATTCGATCGTGACCAGCTAACCCGTGAGATGCTGTCCAGTCCGGCAGGGGTAGAAACCATGGTAACGGTGGTTGGTGAGAACCCTCAGAAGTTTGGTAAGTGATGAACCGCCACCGAAACCCTCGGGTCCTTACTGGCCATTTTTGCCTGCCGGGGGTGGCGCTGAGCGCGGTGAGGCAGAAATTTTCCGGGGGGGTAGGGGCGTCAACAACATGAAAGTGGAAATCGCCTGTAACCCCTTAGGGGTGAGGGTTTCAGCGATACGCCAACATGGACGGGTTGTCGATTCTGTACAAGGTGTCCGAAATAACGGAAAACCCCATTTCTTGCCAAAGTCAGTCAAGGTAAGACTTTCAGCAGTATAGGGAGAGTGTGTTCATGTTGAATTAGTACACTCCACAACACAGAAAGGATTGATGGTTATGAAATAATCCAATGAAATTAGTATGCCCTGAGCTGAAGTGTAGCTTTGGTAAGCTTAGTAATGTACAGAAAAGAGGTTCAGGTAATGGGTGCTTCAAATAAGCCTTCAAAGAAGGATGCTTTCAATATCTCCTGGTACGCACGGAACTTCGGCATGGACAGGCGCACTGTGGCTGAGAGGATCAAGCGTGCTCGACTGCGGGAGGTAGGTATTAGGGGCAAGGGGCAGTTTTACTATGTGAACGAAGTGGCGCCACTTTTGGTGCTTGCAAGGTTAAATAGTGAACTTCAGCGTTTAGGCGGGATCATCAAATAGTTGATCAGCAAGGCTAGAGCCACAAAGGCATTTGTAACCCACCTTGAAGAGCTCATGAAAAGGATTTCCACCCATGATGATGGTTGTTAGTGCTGTACTGGATTGAATTACGCTTCTTCTCATCAGGGGAGCAAGTGGCTGTTGCCCTAGACAACAATGATTTGTGAGGATGTAATGACAAGCGGCGAAAGGACGCAACTAAGCGGTGCGCAAAGTGTCAGATATAGTGTTAGATTTAGTTGACGAAACTTGGCATAAGGATTAGCCTGCTTTACGCGGGAGGCGTGATAGAAATGGGTAAAAAGCTGGAAGTTGCACCTTTAATCTACGTCCAATTGGACATTTCGTGGTCAGAATTACCTTCTTCAGGGGTATTCACTGAAGAGGAGCTGACCCAGTTCCACAGGGCTATGCTCAAACTAGGGTTTACTCAAAAACATGAGTTAGAACACCAGTGGGAGGAAGTTGCTATTTCTGCGGGGGGAAGCAGTATCCGCCCCAACTCAATGCGACGATATATCTTCTCCAATGCTGAAAAAGATTGTCAAGTCGAAGTAACTCGATCCCTATTGTCGATTAGACAAAGCCGTTACACAGGTTTTGACGATCTTGTTAAATTGATACTAAGTGTCTCTGAAGCGCTAAAGGGAATAGAAGACATTGGCAACACTGGGGTCAGCCTCTTCTCTATTCATTACGTAGATATAATTATCCCTAGTAGCGGCCTCGAACTACATAATTATGTAGATGACCACTTAATCCCGTACGATCCACCTGTTAGCAATCCAGTGGCTAAACAAAGGTCTACGTCATCAGTTTCTCTTTTGGAGAAAAGTGATTCAAAGATTAGAGACATCGCTGTTCGCTTCAATATGTTTAAAGCTGCAGAAAAAAAATTCCCAGTTTTAATTCCTGTTGAGCTTCAAGAGAAGCAGGATGAAGTAGCAATGCCATTGTTTCTCCCACATATCGAGTTTAAGGAAAACACTGATTACGGAATCCTTGATATAAGACACGGGTGTCGCTTGTTAAAGCAGCAAAAATTTTCAGATTTTCAAGTTGAATCAGAAATACGCACCCTTTATCAAACTGCTAGCAATGTCTTTTGGGATATTTTATCAGACCATGCAAAAAAGGAGTGGGGCTATGAGTGCTCTTGATTGTCTAGAAACTAATGCTAGAAGTAGTAGAGATGATTACATGGCGCACGTCTATCCTACCGAAGCATTTCCATTACCTGTGGACAACTCAGTTAGGTACCAAGAAAGATATATCCCTAGAGTAGATGTTCAAAAAAGAGCAGAGAGCCTTTCTTCTATGTGGAATGTCTTTTTGTCTCTTTGGTTAACTCAAGATGGTTACTTGGCATCTGCTGCCTCAACACATCAAATTAACTCCCTAGAAAATGTTGATCAAGATATATCAAGTGTTTGCGATAGGGTTAAAATGCTAGATAAAGAGTTGCAGCTGCCAAGAAAATTATTGGCAAAAATTCTTCACATATCGAGAACCACTTTGTACGACCTGCTCAATGATGTGGCAAGGGAGTATAGAAATGAAAGCAGGCTCAAAGAGATAGAAATAGCAACAAGAACTATTCGAAAAATTACCACTTATCCAATTGGTCGAAGTGCTATTTTGGTCAAGAAGGACGGTATCAGCCTCGCTGAATTGCTCGATAGTGATAATGTTGACCATAACAAGTTAGAAGAGTTAGCTAGGGTCATAGATGCTCGAAAAGAAAAAGAAAGAAGTGAAAGCAAAGTTTTCACAGCTGAGCATGAGCAGTACCTCCTGACAAGAACAGCTGGGTAACTGAATGGAATCACCCCCGATGGATTGGGTTCAAGGGCACTTTTTTAACTTCTCTTGTTTGGCTAGCCGTGACAAGGAGATTATTCGTTCGCGGGTTGATGGTGGCGTTAAGGAGAATGCTATATGTGTCTTAATAACCCAGGATTGTGATATATGTGCCCACCCAAATATAGAGCCAGACGTTCAGTTCGTCATTGGTGAAAAAGATCGCAACCCCAGTCCTCTCAATGAAAATTGCAGGTCTTCTCGATATCTGATTTTCGATATTGAAGGTGTTCCGTATAAACTAAAAATTTTAAAAACGGTATACCTCAAAAAAGAACTTTTTTTTCAAAACCAAGAAGCCATTTCTGACCGCAATCGTCTTGCCGAGTATCAATTAAACCAGCTTAGGCGTTGGTTAGCTCAGCGCTATAATCGGACAGCGCTACCTGATGCTTTTAATTCTAAGCTAAAGGATGTTGTTAATAATCTTCCAAATGAAAAGGTTGATATATACATAAGACTCAATTCTTTGGATGAAGATCTTGAAAATTACCAAGTCGCACTTGTTGCTATACCATATCAGGGAGCAATGCTTAGCCCTGAAGATCTTCAGCAGTTGGGTGAAAAAATGCAGCTGCTCGCACAAAAAGTAGATGAACAAGATGGGCTTTCTTTCGACTGGGAGTGGTTGGATGAGAATTATTGCACCTTAGCGATGAGTCGCTCAGAAGTTACGCTGGACATGTTGGATCACTTTATGAGGTGGCATCTGGACTTTATTTCTTTCAAAGAGAATGACTACGAGTGTGGTCAAACGGAAGGATAAAGGCATCATCGAAATGTGGCTCTGAAAGTCGAGCCTAGTCACTTTACATAATGGATAAGGACGCCCAATGCTCAAGGTAAGCCGACGCGAGAAGGAGTCCATCACCCTATTCACTGGCAACGGTAAGATAACTATTTCCATCGAGAAGATACGCGGCCGGCAGGTGAGGGTGGGTATTCATGTTCCAGAATCGGTTAGAGTGGCTAGGTCGGAGATACTTCGGAGCGACGACGCTAGCTATACACCAGTTGCGAGTGAACAAGTAACTGTACTAAGAAAATTGGTTCAACTTCTTAAACGGGTTTTTGGTCTGGGTAATTTCAGTGCCCGAGATTCGGGACAAGTTTCCAGCTGTAAAGACATACTTCCAGTGCCAAAAGCTTAAATGTGGGGCTTCAAACAATCTCATCTAAGAGGTGTTTGTGGGGTTCCTTTGGTTGAGATGGTGTGGGATTGTTCATGTACGCCTTGATTGAGGAGGGTGAGTAAAAAGTGAATGAAGAAATCATTATTGAATATGAAGGTATAACCTATAGCGCTGAGTACTCGGTTTCTGGGGATTCACTAACGGTATATCTGCCTGATGGTACATCAAGGAGAACCGAGCTAAGAGGTCTGAAGCCCGAGTCCGCTGCCAGGACGCACCTGATGAGTTATATCAAGCTAAAAGTATAGGGTTTAGGTCCAGCCCCCTGTATTTGGGGGTATATTTGGGGGTGCTTTTTAATCAAATAAATATAATTATCAATTTATTCAGTGCGATAGGTCTTAGATGTTGGTGAGGCCTTGGCACCATTTTATAGTCCGTTGAAGTCCGACGGAATCCAAAAACCCGCGTAACTGCGGGTTTTTTTATTGGGATTTTTGGCGGCCTAGACAGGAAATAAGGCGTTGATTATCGGAACGATACTGGTTGTGGATTCGAAGGAACGTTAAACGATACTGATAGATTGATAGTTAATATCGAGGACAGACTGATTATTAGAGAAGGTTTCGTAAGCTTCCCCGTCAAGTGGACAATTCAAAAGTAGAGTTTCTGACGGTTTGTT